>JBJECI010000120.1:3339-29882 GCA_051870915.1 Paludibacteraceae bacterium | reverse complement strand
ACCAACTAACTTTATTTGATTAATGTGCGAAAAGTTAACGCACCAGTACTAATTCTTAATTCATAATTAGCAATGCAAGCATTAACTGCCACGAACTTCTCTTTCCCCAATCAAACAGGGGTGTACCACGGCAAAGTACGTGATGTGTATTTCATCGGCGAAGACCGTCTCGTGATGGTCGCTACCGACCGTATCTCGGCGTTTGATGTTATCCTGCCCAAGGGGATTCCATTCAAAGGGCAGATTCTCAACCAGATAGCCGCTAAGTTCCTCGATGCTACCACCGACATTGTCCCCAATTGGAAGCAGGCTACCCCCGACCCGATGGTAACGGTTGGCATCCGCTGCGAGGGCTATCCCATCGAGATGATTGTGCGCGGCTACCTCTGTGGCTCTGCTTGGCGTGCCTACAAGAGCGGCGTGCGAGAAATATGCGGCGTGCGTCTGCCGGAGGGCATGCGCGAGAACGAGCAGTTCCCCACACCCATCATCACCCCCACCACCAAGGCGGAGATTGGCACACACGACGAGGACATCTCCCGCGAGGAAATCATCGCCCGCGGCTTAGTGCCCGCTGACGAATACGCACAACTGGAGAAGTACGCCCTCGCCCTCTTCCAACGCGGGCAGGAGATAGCCGCCAAGCAGGGACTTATCCTCGTGGATACCAAGTACGAGTTCGGCAAACACAACGGGCAAATCCTGCTCATGGACGAGGTGCACACGCCCGACTCCAGCCGCTACTTCTACGCCGAGGGCTACCAAGAGCGTTTCGAGGCAGGCGAGCCGCAGAAACAACTCAGCAAGGAGTTCGTGCGTGAGTGGCTGATGGACAACGGGTTCCAAGGCAAAGACGGTCAACAGGTGCCCGAGATGACCGACGAGGTGGTGGCAGGCATCACCAATCGGTACGTAGAACTCTACGAACATATCGTAGGAGAGAAACTCACCCTCGACCACGCAGACGAAGACCTCTCCACCCGCATAGAGAAGAATATACTCAACTATTTAGGATAGGACTGAAAGACCGCGCTTCGCGCTATCCGACCGGCATACTGGGGACGCGGGCGTCTCGCCCGCGGACAGTTCGGAAACGAACTGCTTGCGTAGACAATGTGGTATCATCCAAGGCTTGCGCCTTGCCCGCGGGCGAGACGCCCGCGTCCCCAGTGAATCAGTCAGTGAAACGGTCGGACAACAAAGTGGTCTTAAATCATCAACATCATGGCAGGTTTCTTTGGAGAAGTGTCCACGGCATCGTGCGTAACGGATGTGTTCTACGGCACTGATTATCACAGCCATCTGGGCACACGCCGCGCCGGAATGGCAACCTTTGACCCCGAGAACGGGTTCAAACGAGTAATCCACAGCATTCAGAACTCGCCCTTTCGGACGAAGTTCGAGGATGAGTTGGCGGGCTTTCACGGCAATGCGGGCATAGGTATCATCTCCGATACCGATGCGCAACCCCTGCTCTTCAACTCCCACTTGGGGCGTTTCGCCGTCAGTACGGTCGGCAAAATCAACAATGCCGAAGAACTGGTGGAGCACCTCTTGCAGGAGAATATGCACCTGAGCGAGTTCAGCAGCGGGCGTATCAACCCTACCGAGTTGGTCGGACTGCTCATCGTCAAAGGCAAGGACTTCGTGGACGGCATAGAGAATGTCTATCGCTTGATTCAAGGCTCATGCAGTATCTTGCTGCTGACGGAAGACGGAATCATCGCTGCCCGCGACAAGATGGGACGCACCCCCATCGTGGTGGGCTGCAGACAGGGCGCAGACGGCGCGAGTGCCTTCGCCGTGGCGAGCGAGACCACTGCCTTCTGCAACCTCGGTTTCCGCACCGAGCATTTTCTCGGTTCAGGCGAAATCGTGCGTATCTCAGCCGACGGCATGGAGGTGCTGCGCCAACCGAATGAGGAGATGCAGATTTGCTCCTTCCTGTGGGTGTACTATGGTTTCCCCACCAGCGACTACGAGGGGCGCAACGCCGAGCAGGTGCGCAATGCCTGCGGCTACCTCATGGGCAAGACCGACCCCATCGAGGTGGACTGCGCTTGTGGAATCCCCGACTCGGGTATCGGCATGGCGGTGGGCTATGCAGCAGGCAAGGGAGTGCCCTACCAGCGGGCTATCTCCAAATACACACCTACATGGCCGCGCTCATTCACCCCCTCCCGACAAGAGATGCGCGACCTCGTGGCGAAGATGAAACTCATCCACAACCAATCTATCCTCAAAGACAAGCGCGTCCTTTTCTGCGATGACTCCATCGTGCGCGGCACCCAACTCAAAGACAACACCGCTTGCCTGAAAGAGGCGGGTGCGAAAGAGGTGCACATGCGCATCGCCAGCCCCCCGCTCTTCTACGGCTGCCCCTTCCTGAACTTCACCGCTTCCAAGTCGGATATGGAACTCATCACCCGCCGTTTCATCGCGGAGTTCGAGGGACAAGAGGCTGCCAACGACCCCGAACGTATACGCGCCTATACGATAACCGACTCGCCGGAGTACAACCGTCTGGTGCAGGCGATAGCCGACCGTTTCCATCTCAACTCGCTGAGATACACCAAGTTGGAAGACCTGATACAAGCCATCGGTCTCCCCAAGTGCAAGGTCTGCACCCACTGCTTCGACGGCACCAGCCACTTCTAAACAATTTGAAAATTAAGAATTTGAAAATTTGAAAATTGCCATTCGGAACTAATAATTTTCAAATTTTCAAATTTACAAATTTTCAAATTGTAAGCCGACCATTCGGAACTAATAATTTTCAAATTTTCAAATTTACAAATTTTCAAATTGATATAAGGCTGTGGGTTTCGATAACGAGAAATACATCCGCATTCAGTCGGAGCATATCAAAGAGCGCATTGCGCAGTTTGGCAACAAACTATACCTTGAGTTGGGCGGTAAGTTGTTCGACGACTACCACGCCAGCCGTGTGCTGCCGGGCTTCCTGCCCGATAGCAAGTTGGCGATGCTCACCCAGTTGCGCGACACGCTGGAGATAGTGATTGTCATCTCTGCGCTCGACATAGAGAAGAACAAGGTGCGCCAAGACCTCGGAATCACCTACGATGAAGATGTACTCCGCCTGCGCGATGAGTTTATGCAGCGCGGCTTCATGGTCTCTTCGGTGGTCATCACCCACTACAACGGGCAGAAATCCGCCGACGCCTACCGCCAACGCTTGGAGCGACAGGGTATCACCACCTACTACCACTATACCATCGAGGGCTACCCCCACAACGTGGAACTCATCGACTCCGAGGACGGCTACGGCAAGAACGACTATGTGCAGACCACGCGCCCGCTGGTGGTGGTAACCGCCCCGGGACCAGGCAGCGGCAAGATGGCAGTCTGCCTCTCACAACTCTACAACGAGCACGCACGCGGACGCGAGGCAGGCTATGCGAAATTCGAGACCTTCCCCGTCTGGAACCTGCCGCTCAAGCACCCCGTCAACATCGCCTACGAGGCGGCTACGGCTGACCTCAACGATGTGAACATGATTGACCCCTTCCACCTCGAGGCGTATGGCAAGACCGCCATCAACTACAACCGCGACATCGAAATCTTCCCTGTGTTGGACGCGCTCTTCACGGGCATCTACGGACACAACCCCTATAAGTCGCCCACGGACATGGGCGTGAACATGGTGGGTTTCTGTATCACCGACGATGCCGTCTGCTGCGAGGCAAGCAAGCAGGAAATCATCCGCCGCTACTACAACGCCCTCAACGACTTCGCGCTGGGTACGGGCAGCGAGCAGGAGGTGAACAAGATTGCCTTGCTCTTCAAACAGGTGGGTATCAACAGCGCCTACCGCAAGGTAACCGTTGCCGCCAAAGAGCGCCGCGAGCAGTCGCTCGGCGTGGCTTCGTCGGCTATCGAACTGCACGACGGCACTATCATCACCGCACAGGCGAGCAACCTGCTCGGCTCCAGCGCCGCGCTGCTGCTGAATGCCACCAAGCACCTCGCGGGCATTGACCACGATGTGAAACTCATACCACAGGAGATGCTCACGCCTATCCAGCACACCAAGATTGCCTACCTGCGTGGTCGAAACCCGCGTCTGCATACCGACGAGGTGCTTATCGCCCTCTCCGTCCTCAGTCTCCACGACGAGAACTGCCGCCGCACGCTCGAGGCTTTGCCCCAACTAAACGGCTGCCAGGTGCACTCCACCGTCATGCTCTCGGAGGTGGACCGCAAAATCTTCCGCAAGTTAGGCATAGACCTCACCTGCGACCCCGTGAAAAAGTGATACAATTAAGAGGCATTGGAATAGGGTTTCAGAGCATGGGCATGTTAATTATTAATTGTTAATTGTTAATTAAGACTATGGTTATCATCCTCGACCTCGGTGGCGTACTCATGCGCCACAATATGCCGGAATGTCTGGCACGTTTTGAGCGCCTGCTCGGCAAAGAGCAGATGGCGCAAGTGCTTGGGCTGCAATCCAATGCGGAGGGCACGCTCGACAGCCTTGTGGACAAGTACGAGAAAGGCGACATCTCCACCGATGAGTTTGTCGGCACTATCCTTGCGCACTCCCGCGAAGATGCCACCCGCGAGGAGGTGGTCGCTGCATGGAACAGCATGCACGGCGGTATTCCGGAGGACAGACTGCAACTGATTCGGCAGTGGGCAGACGCGGGACACCATCTCTATATGCTGAGCAACAACAACGACCTGCATTGGCACCATGTCTTCTCCCACTACGACCTCTCCATGTTCTGCCACTGCTATGCCTCCCACCTGCTCCACTTGGCGAAGCCCGACCCGCGTATCTACCAAACCGTAGACCAAGCCATCCGCAAGCAGGAAGGACTGTGCCATGGTGCAGAATCGGGTACGCAGACGAACTCCCCCGCCCCGCTTTCGGGGAGGGGGTTAGGGGGCGGGGATGTGTCGGGTACGCCCCAACCCATTGGGACATTGGGTGATAATCAACCGTTCTATTTCGTGGACGACCTCGAAGCCAACCGCCTCCCCGCCGAGCAACTCGGCTGGCAAACCTTCGCCTCACTCGACGAACTCGCGGAACTTGTCCCGATGTGTCGGGAAAATTGTCCCGATGTGTTAAGATAGTGGGATGATGAATAGAGAATACAAAAGAAGAGACTGCCCAACAAGTCCGTTAGGCAGTCTCTTTTTATGTAATATCTCGGCTTTCGTTTGACAAACAATTTGGGTCAACTTGTATATCATACCCCCCCCCAAAAAAAAAAGCCGCATACTACGCAATCCCCGTTTTAGTGATTATTAGGCAGTCCATCGGGCTTTGATGGAGGAGCCATGTTATGCTTATGCATCCGAAGCCCGTCAAAGGGACTGACATCGAAGAGCAACTCCTCTTCGATTTTATCATCCCAGCGCTCGCTGAGGCGATACCTCCAACCATGAAATGCACGCACAATAGCCGGATGGCTTTGTGCTTGCCATCTTTCTTCTGCCTTGTGTTTAGTTTCGCGTTTCTCGCAGAAAGCAACTCATTGTGCGTAGGCAGCTCGCCGAAAGTCTCGGCACTCGTAATCCAATTCCGCATCGGAGAGGTCTTTGTATTGAAATTCGGACATATCGTAATTATTTGAGGTGTAGTTTTCGTTTGATAAATCGTTGTACGCGTTCAATGAAGACATGTGCTCTCATGTAGTAATAAAACACGTGAAAAGGTAATTGCTGATAGCGATATGCATACGAATCCATCCGAGAATCGGGATAGTGTGTACGCACATACGTATGCCACTCTTGCAGACGTGGTCGGGCAATGTCGGGTGCAAAAGTACACTTTTTTCTGATATATACAAGTCCTATTTTACCTAAATAGGTGTTTTTATGCCGAATTTCTGTGATTTTCATATATTTTCGGTATATATAATAGTATAGACAGATTCCGAAAGTCTCCCCCCCCCCCTTGTTCTAGTGGGCGAAAAATCTGCGATTTTTTGGGTGGCTTTTATAGCATTTAGAGGGTATTACAAGTGCGCCTCCGGCTTCTCAATGAACTCGAGGAACTTGTCCCGATGTGTCGGGATAGTAAGATAATGTGAATCGAGAATACAAAAGAAACCGCCTAACGAGTAGTTAAGCGGTCTTTTTCGTTTATTTTTTTGGGGGGATCTAATTTTGCTTGCAAAGGTACTACCTTTTTTCGCTTTTGCAAGGTTGTCTGAATTTCTAGTGGATTAAATTAGCAAGTTAATAATCGGTAAATACGGAGAATTTGAAAGGTAATCCAAGTCCGTGCCATGAGATTAGTTGCTGAGCGTTTCATAGGGTCTTTTTTTCGGAACTCCTTAGCAGATTTATAATCGTTAATTTGATATGCTGCACGTAGTAATGCATGATACAAGTATGTGTCATAATAATCATACGTTCCCTTCTCCATTGGACCCCATTCGGGGAACATAGAGTATAAGAATTGAGTCATGCGACGATCTAACATATACCGATTACGAATTTTATCATAACTCAACGTATTTGTGATAGACTCCTGTCCAACTCTATATGTAGCAGTAGAAATAGGCAAATATAGAATATCACCATGTGCGGAAAGAATAATGATAGTCGGCCAATCTTCACGAGGGAACTCCAATTCTACAAATTTGTCGGCAGGGAGATACTTCTCAAATGCATCTCGACGAATACACATCGTAACGGCACTCATATGTTCGCGACCGAATAGAACAGTTTCTTGGATGCGTCCTTCCGGGGGAACTATACCTTTCATCTTCTTGAAATCACGATCTATCTTGCCGGTGTTCTCGTGTAAAACATCAATATCGGTATGACAGATTACGCACTCCGAATGTGCCTCCATAAAATCAACTTGTAATTGGATTTTATGGGGATTATGCCAATAATCATCGCCTGCACATGACATAATATACTTACCTGTACCATTTGCAATACAATTGAGCCAATTCGCGGTAACCCCTACGTTCTTATTTTGTTTGTTGGGAGCCATACGAACATTATCATACTGAGCGACATACGACTCACATATAGACCGAGTACCATCTGTCCCAAAATCTTCTCCAATGACTATTTCAAACGGATAATCCGTCTGCTGTGCCAAAATGGAATCCAATGTCTGACGAATCCATTTCTCTTGGTTGTAGGTTACCACTACAACGGTTACCATCATGTTATTCTTTTCTATCATGTAAAATTGATTGTATATCCGATGCTACAGCTTGTAAGTCTTCAAAGGAAAGCAGTCATCATTATGAGTTTCCTAAGTGTTCAATTATTTCCTTATAAATCTGTATATTAGCATTTTTGCTATATTTCCAGCAAAAATAGCATATGGAGATATATCATGAGTTACTACAGCTGAGTGCAACTCCCAAATAGGTATTATTCAGGATCATGTGTGTCGTAAAGTCATCCTTAATTTGTTTTATGATTGGAGCAAAACATTAATCTTACAATATAGTGGATTCATGATAATAATAACAGAGCCACAATTTCATTTAACTGTTTAGCATCTATATTAAAATTTCTATGTAGGTTTACACAATCTTTACATATGCCAAGTTTCTTATCATGTAGGTACAGCATCTTTACGCCAACTAAATCAGCTATAGAAGAGAAAATGGGAAGACGGAACTTATAGTTTGACAATACTATCACCTTACAGCCTGCATTTGCAAACACAATATTTGATAGCGCAGCACCTGTAGCTCCGACAATTAACTCGGCATTGTTAAACAGAGTCATTTGTTCTTCTATTGATAATTGTTCTGGATACACTTCTTTGAATCCAAAGTGTTTAATTGCGGCAAAACATTCAGCCTCATTATAACTACGCTTAGAACTTGCCTTCCGTCTGGCAATAAAGATACGTTTAGGAGTGGAAACATCAGCTCTATGAGGTAACAATTCACTTCGTAACCATTCAATACTTTTTTTAGAAAAGCAGGCAGTATTCTTAGGAAGAACGATATGTCTCTTGTAATTAGGTACGACAAGATTGGAAGATGATATATAGTATAAATTTTCTACCTCGTACCAAACACCGTAGTTCATATAAATGATTTCACGATGTTGCTTATTAACAATCTTAACCAATCGCTCCATACTTGAAACATCTTTAGCTGCAATATCTAATAGTATCGGTACGCTGGCATCTATTCCATTTATATCGGAAAATTTTGGAAGAATTTGATACATAAAATGATAGTAATTAAAGCCAAACATTCCTCCTATTTTGATGGCAGCAGGGAGATGTTTAACCTCGTGATGAGGTCGAATCTTACACCATGTATCCGTATCATACAAAAGTGCCTCGTCTACGAAATTTGTGTAAGCGCGTATAGATTCCTGTTCTTTTAACTCATAAAACACCTGTCCATTGGACAAAAGCACAATATCGGAATAAACAAAACAAATGCCATCTCGTATCCTCGTTACTATTGTTGTATAGCATCCTCCATCTAATAAGGAAGTATCCATTTCACCCCAATAAACCGGAACTTTGTAAGACATCGTCTGGACGGTTCTCTTCAGTATCTCAACTTTATCCGGACAAGCCTCCGCATATTCAGTTAATTTTACATACGGATGCTTCTCGCTATGGATATATTGCCACACGAACACTATCCTTCGCCACTGCCGTGGGAAGAAACGTAGTAGTTTCTCGTAATATTTTTCGAACATGTTCATCGTTCTCGTTTCAGAGCATTCTTTAACTCGTTTATTATATTTTGTGCGGCGAGACATCCATTAGGAGGAAGGAAATTCGTTAATCAACTTTATCACATAGTTCACCTCTTCCATCGTAATGGTGGGTCCGATAGGCAAGCTCAATTCCTCGTCAGCCAGTCTTTCTGTAATCGGGAGCCTGTTTCCTGCCCCTACCTGGGGGGAGGGGGTGTTATAGATGTTCCATTCGGCATCTTTATAGCATTCTTGTTTATGAGGAGCGACAGGATAATGGCATACCGTTCCCACTCCATTTGACTCAAGGTAATCATGCAATCGGTCGCGGTTGCCATCACCCGAAACGAGAATCGGGAAGAGGTGATACACATTCTGTTCGTCGGGCAAAAGGTCAGGCAACGAGATTAGAGGGTTGTTGATATGTTCATAATAATAATGGGCTACCCGTTGACGCTTCGCATTATCCTCCGGAAGGTACTTCAACTTCACATCAAGCACCGCAGCCTGTATCTCATCCAGACGACTATTACGACCTGCGTACTTGAAAACGTACTTCTTTTGGCTACCATAGTTCGCCAAAGCCCGTACGGCGGCTGCCAAATCCGGGTCATTGGTAGTGATAGCACCACCATCGCCCAACGCCCCCAGATTTTTACCCGGGTAGAACGAATGGCCTGCCGCATCACCGATAGAGCCTGTGCGCCTACCATTGAAAGTGCAGCCATGGGCTTGGGCATTGTCTTCAATGAGTTTTAGACCATACTTCTTGCATACCCCGCCTATCTTTTCCGTATAAGCATTACGCCCATAAAGGTGGACGATACAAATAGCCTTTGTCCTATCGGTGATTCGCTCCTCTATACGCTCATCATCAATCTCAAGCGTAGAGAGTTTTGGTTCCACCAGAACCGGCACGAGCCCATTCTCGGTAATAGCAAGAATAGTAGCAATATACGTATTAGCCGGTACAATCACTTCATCCCCCTGTTGCATCACGCCCATCTCGATATACGCACGGAAAATCCAGATAAGAGCATCCAGACCATTGGCACAACCTACACAATACTTTGTTCCAATAAACTCTGCAAAATGTTGTTCAAAGCGGGCGTTCTCCTCACCTTGCAGATACCAACCGCTATTCACTACACGGCTAACTGCCTCGTTGATTTCCCTACCGTGTATGGCGGTAACGTCTTTTAATGAAAGAAAAGGTACTCGCATCATTCTTGTATATGTTTTTGACATTTTATTACACATCCTCCCCAACTCAGTCCAACACCAAACCCCGCCAGCAACACATTACCCTGCAAACGACCTTCTTTACGTGCCTCGCATAATGCAATGGGTACTGTGGAGGATACCGTATTACCTACTTTCTCCATATAGAGGTAAAACTTATCCTTATCTATATCCAACAACTTACGCAAATAGTTAATCATGTACTTATTTGCTTGGTGGAACACCCATAAATCTACCTCCTGCTGCATTATTCCCGCTTTCCCAAGTAGTTTCTCTACCATTTGAGGAACAACATCCGCCGTGAAATTAAATACATTACCGCCATTCATATACAAATGGTCGCTCGAAATCATATTGCCATCTTCATCAAGGTGCGCATCATTCGCAAAGTCAATATGACGAGCACCCAATGTGCGGACAATAAGGTTCTCACCTCCCTTGCCATCCGTACCAACAACAGTCTCTCCTATCTCGGCAAAGCCATCGGTGGAAACCAATGTGGCAGAAGCAGCATCTCCGAAGATAGTCATATTTCCTTTGTCTAAAGGATGAAGATACTTGGTATAAGTTTCCGCCGTCAAAAGCAAGATATTCTTCGCCACACCTGCCAAAACAAGCCCTTTTGCAACAGCCAAGCCATACTCATATCCCGAGCAACCAAGGTTAAAATCAAAGGCCCCACAATTGTTAGAGATACCCAAGCGGGCCTGTAACAAACACGCCGAAGAAGGTAATTTATAGTCAGGACTTTGTGTACACAAAAGAATAAAATCTACCTCCTCGCGTTTTGCAAGTCCCTGAGCAAATAGCCGTTCAGCAGCTTGATAAGCCATATCGGTAGCAGTCTCATCGGCAGCTGCTATGTGCCGCTCCGTGATACCTACCTTGTTTGCCACTTTCTCTGCCGACCACTCGGGAAACTGCTGAGCAATCTCCTCATTTGTTAATATCGTTTTAGGCAAATAATAGGCAATATCTTTTATGAATACTCTCATAACTAACTGATTTACAACTCATTTACCCCCCCCGTTATATCTATACAACTCCCTGTCATCCAAGTACTTGCATCACTCAACAAATAGATAGACAAGTTGGCTACATCTTCCGGCGTACCATAACGCCCTAATGGGTAGCGCTTTTCGTCTTCCATCAGTTGCTCTTTCGTTGCCCCAACCAAAGCCAAATCAGTCCACACCATGGCGGGGGCTATACAATTGACACGTATCTTTCTTGGAGCCAACTCCAAAGAAAGGCATTGCGCATACGAGATAAGTGCCGCCTTAGAAGCAGAGTACAGCGCATTTCCTGCTACAGCAGAGCGTGCGGCAATAGAGGCGATGAAAACAACAGATGCTGCTTTCTGAATCTTTTTCTCTTGCAACAATTCTGTTTGAAGCAACATTGGAGCTTCAAGATTAGGTTGAAAAACAGAAGAAATATCCTCTTGACGGATTACCTTACAAGGCACTCTATTCATCACTCCCGCGCAATGTACCACGCCATCCAGTAAAGGCAATTGCGTTACTAATGCTGCTCTTTCAGATGCACATGTTAAATCTGCAGGGATTACGACATGACTTTCTCCCTCCATCTGTGATAGTGTCTCCTGCAGACGCTTTTCATTACGCGCTGTCAGGACTACTCTTGCTCCCATACCTGCACAAGCCACAGCGATACCGCGACCAATGCCGGATGAAGCACCTGTAACTAAAATAGTTTTTCCTATCAGAGAAAAAGGATTATTCATTACTTCTTGCTCTCTACAAGGTCAAATAAATCTTTAATAGTTACGCACGCTTTCAACTCCGCAGGGAGTATTTTTACTCCATACTTTTTAGCACACATATTAAGGATGGCTAATCCTACCAAACTACTCCATTCCTCCAAATCATGGAATACACAGTCCGGAGTAAACACCTCGGGCTCAGTCTCGTCCCACTGGTTGGCAAAAGACTTAATAAATTCTTGCATTTTTTTACAGATTAAATAATGTTTTAATTTGATTATTTTCTCGGGTTTTATCGGTCACATAAAATAAACAATCTAATTCAGTTTCTCCGTACTCAATTGCACAAGCAATATCCCTGTGAAAACGGAGAACCTTCTTATTGCCTTTTCGGACATCAAATAGATTTATTTTTAGTCCTAGGATATCAAAAGCAATCTCGTCTGTTAAATAAGAAATCAATGCGACATATTGTATAGGCGTACCAGGTTTGCAAAACCAGCTGCCTCCTGTAAAACTAAGTCGTTCCCAATTAACATTATAAATTCGATGAACTCCTATACGCTCTCCATCCAACAGAAACATAAAGTAAAAATCTAACCCCTCTCTCTCACGCTTTTTATAGTTGCGCATCCACTCTATCTGCTTACTGATATCTGCATCAGTGGCATGTACAAACTGACCTTGTGTTAGTCGAAGGTTAAGAATAAATTCCGCATCTTCCTCATCCACCAATCGGCAATGCAGACCGTATCGATTTAACTCGAAATTTTGGGGTAATTTTTTCATTCTTTCGTAGTTTTATACGTCAAAAAATCATCATATTCACGGATATAATCTTCTTCATTATAGTGCTCGCTCGCCATGCAGAGCAACACACTACCGCTGGAGAAATCATCCAAATCGCGCCATATACCGGGCATCAATAGCAATCCATAGTACGGACGCTTCAAGTTATAACTCACCTTCTCGTGTCCATCGTCCAATGTTACAGTAAACGAGCCACTGACTGCCACAATGAGTTGGTAGAGTGCTTTGTGCGCATGTGCACCACGGCTTTCACCACCGGGTACATCGTATAGATAATATACACGCTTAATAGCAAACGGCACATCACCATTCTCCTCAATCACAGTCAAATTACCTCGCGGATCAGAAATCTTGCGAAGGTCAATCAACTTACAATCATATATTGTTGTTTCTTTCATAATTCTTATTTCAACTTATGCATAACTTCTTCAATATGGATACCATCGTGTAGTATATATGTTAAGCCTAATGGGAATAGAATTTTTCTCTTTTACAGTTTGTGTAGCAAAGTGTCCAAAGGTCGCTCCGAACAAGCCGGAACCAACAATGAGGTAATCGTACCGATGTGTTGTCATGTGTTTTTAAGTTTTGTATCAACGAAAAAAGCACGTAAGCGTTTGGACGCCTACGTGCCTAAGTCTATTGTTGTCGGTAAATAAAAAAACGCGGACTTAGCTGTTGCTTGTTCCGCGGATCGGGCTCTCGCATTGCCTTTCAAGTAGAACAAGCAACGCGAAGCCCACGCAGATATGTATGCGCCTACACCCTCGAAACGAGCGGATACAATCCACCCATATACGAGACGTGTATGACGAGTATATACACACCTTCGGGACATCCATCGTTGCATTGTTTCGACTTGAAATTGAACTTGCGAGATTCGATCCGCCAAAACAAAGCGTGATTAGACGCCTTTATATAAATACATGTTCGCAAATCCCACCCCGTGGCGTTGGCACCTCGATATCCCGATGAATCGGGACCAATTAGGCTAACGCAGCGCGAACATCCCTGCGTGGGCTTTGCGAGCGCAAAGATACGACATTTATGCGAATTATGCAAATAAATGTTTGCTTTTTTTTTATTTTGTAGTCGTTATGTATCGGAAATCGGAAACAAAAACGCTCTTTTATTTCAACAAAAATTCCCAAGTAATACTGATACATTTACTTTTCGTACTATTATGCACATGCATTCGAAATAAGATTTATACACAAAAACGAACAATAATACTTGACAAAAACGAACAAAAACTCTTTTAATTTCAACAAATATTTCCAAATATTGTTCAAATATTCTTCATATTGCACCACTAATCGTTGTACACAAAAGTACCTAACCAGTTGCCTGATTAGGTACGGCGTAATAGAAGTATTTCGAAAGTCCTTATTTGAGCAGGTCAACGAGGGTGAGTTCGTTTTGGATGATTGAACTATGCGTGTTATGCTTCAATCCAAACGATGTAACCATCGTTAGCCGAATTGACTTGCGCGGCTCTGCATATCGCGTAAACAGCATCGCACGGCGTTCTATATTCTCACGCTCCGCTTTGGTAATCTCATATTCTCCACGACTGAACTTCATTTCGCAGAGGTTCACACATCGGTCAGCGCGGTCAATCAATAAATCAATCTGTGCACGCGGAGACACTTCTGCCGGTGTGCGCCATGAATAGACGCTCGTCTGTATTCCGGAGATACCCAATGCCTGTTTGATTTGTGGTACATGATTGAGACAAAGCATTTCAAAAGCAAAACCTACCCAAGTATTGAACATCGGACTCAACTGCGAATGCGTCCAGAAATGCTCATCCTGCGTTCGGTTCTCTTTCACTATTGCGTGCCAAAAATGGCAAAGCGGATCTATGAGCTGATAGATAGTCTGCCGCTGAAGGTCGGAATAGTCCTTATACTTGCGGATGAAATTACATTTTTCCAACTCTTCCAATCGTCTGCCAAATAGTGCATTGTTGTTCAAACCCGTCTCTGCCAAAATCTCTGCACGGGTTAGTCCCTTACCTTTCTGCGAAATGGCATCAATAATCGCTACATAATCCTCTGAGTGACGGAAGAGCGAACGGAAGAGATTTTCTTTCTCGTTTCGCAGTTCTCCTTGTGGAGCAAAAATCAGCCGATCTATGTTCTGCGCTACGCTCAACTCCTTATCCATCAGCGTCATATAATACGGGATTCCTCCGAACACCATGTAGAACTCAGCAATCTCTCGTTCGTTATAGCCGAAATGGTACGCATCGAAATACTCCTTGCATTGCCCGATAGTGAATGGTGCTAAGTATAGCTCATGTGTTACACGATTATGCAAACCACCGTGATTATTGATGACGTTGTCCAACATCCAAGAAGCAGCACTTCCGCAGACAAACAACTTGATGTCCGAACGGGCAGAAGCCCACGCATTCCAAAAATGCTCAAACGCAGGAATAAAATTTGATTTGGGCGTATCCATCCACGGCAGCTCGTCCAACAGAATGACTTTTGTCTCCTGCTTGCATTGCGCAATATACTGCTCCAACGCCACAAAAGCCTCCTGCCAGTTATCACTCATCTTTGCCTCCGGCATCACCTGACGCAAGGTGAGGTTGAAGTTCTGCAACTGCTCCGCATTTGTCACATTCGCCATACCGGTAAAACTGAAGCATAATGAATCACCTAATGCCTGCCTAAGCAGAAAGGTCTTTCCAACGCGTCTGCGACCATATACTGCCGTAAACTCCGATTTGTTACTCTTCAGATACTTCTCAATCAATCGGCACTCTTCTTTGCGCCCAAATAGCAGTTCTTTCATAACACTTTATTCTTATACAGACATTCCTATTTTTTGTAAAAAGTGCTGCAAAGGTACAAATTTTATCTGATTTGAGCAAATAATCTGAACAAAAAGTGCTGAAATATGTTGTTTTTATATTGGTTTCAGCAATCTATCGTAACAAAAATCTTATTTAACTCCGCTCTGCTCCGTGTAATAAACATCGTGTATTATTTAATTGTGCAAAAAAAGCGTAGTTCCCGTTATTTTTGGAAAACTACGCAAACTACGTGAACTACACAAAATACCTCCGCATCTATCGGATGTGGAGGTATTTGTGTGTTTGGAGCGATAGTCGCCAATGGGGGTGGCGGAGGATATAATCAATCACCTGTTCGGTGTTTTGGCAGGAGCATGGCTGCAGGAAGAGGTGGTCTGCTTGGATATGTTGCAACCATTGCTCGGGGTCTGTGTCTTCCGTCAGTACTACTTTCAGTTCGTCTGCGCGGGTGAGCGCGAGGCGTGTGCCCTGCTTCGGGGAACAGGTAACCCAGTCGATACCGTCAGGCAACGCATAGGTGCCGTTGGTCTCTATGCAGACAGCCATCCCCGTGCCGTGCAGTGCTCTCAAAAGGGGGGCGTCCACTTGCAATGCCGGTTCCCCGCCCGTGAGGACGATGAGGGGGGAGTGGTTAGAGTTTAGTGTTGAGTGTGGAGTGTTGAGGGTTGAGAGTGTAGTGTTGAGAGTTGAGTGTTGTGGGGTGAGTGTTGAGGGCTTATGGATGAGCGTATGTATCTCTTCCACAATTTTCTCGGCACTCATCTCCGTGTAATCCGCAAACTCGGTGTCGCAGAACGGACATCGCAGGTTGCAACCGCTGAACCGCACAAACACCACAGGCGTACCGGTGTGGTACCCCTCCCCCTGCAACGAATAAAATATCTCGTTAATTCGATACATAATAGACCGCTCGCTATGCTCGCTGAAAGATGAAAGACCGCTACGCTAAAAGATAAAAGACTTATTACCTTCGTTTATGAAGTTTCAGAGTCAATACTATTTAGTCTTTAATCCTGTGTCCTTCATCCTTAATCCTTTTCATATATCGCCACATTCCCTTCCGACTCTTGGACTGATACTTTGTAGCAGTTCTCTACATGGTCGCATATCCAGCGGGCGATGTTCTCCGCCGATGGATTGACCTCCAGCACTTCGTTGATATACTTGTGGTCAAAGGTGCTCTTGACAATCCGCTTGATGTGGGTGAAGTCGGTTACCATGCCGTCTTGGTTCAGCGTCTCCGCCTTGCAGAAGACAGTGATGACCCAGTTATGCCCGTGCAACGCTTCGCACTTGCTTTCGTAACTGAGGTTGAGATTATGTGCTGCCGATATGGTCAGCGTCTTTTGAACATAGTACATAAGTGTTTGTTTTTAGTTTTTCTAGATTTTCTAGAAGTTCTAGTTTTTCTAGTGTTTCAGAGCATGCGCCTCTTAATTCTTAATTCTCAATTCTTAATTCTCATACACCGTCTTATCCTCCACCCTTGCTTCTCGGAGGGCTTCTATGCGCTCGGTGCAGGTACCGCACTTGCCGCAGTGGTGCTCGCCGCCTTTATAGCAACTCCATGTCTCGCTATAGTCTATACCGAGCGCCTTGCCGCGGCGGGCAATGTCGGCTTTGGTAAGGTTGGTGTAGGGAGTGAAGAGCCGCACACCGTTGTAGGTGCCGGCTTGCACGGCGTGGTCCATGGCTTGCACGAACGAGGGACGACAGTCGGGGTAGATAGCATGGTCGCCCGCATGGTTCGCCATCATAATCTGCTGCAAACCGTTGTCTTCCGCCAAGCCTGCTGCCACCGCCAGCATGATACCGTTGCGGAACGGCACCACCGTGGAGCGCATGTTCTCATCGTCGTAGTTGCCTTCGGGTACGGCATCCGCACCCGAGAGAAGAGAACTGTGGAAGTATTGGTGAATGAAGTCCAGCGGAATAATCAGGTGCTTGATACCCAAGCGCTCGCAATGGAGTGCGGCAAAGGCTAACTCGCGCCGGTTGTGGTTACTGCCGTAGTCGAAACTGACTGCCAGAGCAATACGCGACTGATATTCATAGAGTAGGGTGGTGCTATCCAGCCCCCCCGAAAGAACAATAATGGAATCTTTCATAATTTGTGATTCAAAGTCTCAAATTGTCTCAGTAGTCGTTGCTGCTTCATACCCTCATGCTCCGCGTCGGCATAGTTGGCGAAGGGGTAGATACTGATACCGCCGCGCGGAGTGAAAATCCCCGTTACCTCAAGGTATTTCGGGTCCATCAACTTCACTAAGTCTTTCATGATGATGTTCACGCAGTCTTCGTGGAAGTCGCCGTGGTTGCGGAAAGAGAACAAATAGAGTTTGAGCGACTTCGACTCCACCATCTTCTCCCGTGGAATATACGAGATGTAAATCGTGGCAAAGTCGGGTTGCCCCGTCTTCGGACACAACGAAGTGAACTCCGGACAATGGAAGGTAACCAGATACTCATTGTCAGGATGTTTGTTTACGAAAGTCTCAAGCACTTCGGGAGCGTAGTCGGTAGGATACGCGGTGTGGCTGTTCCCCAATAGGGATACGCCACTGAGCTCAGTTTCAGTACGCATTGTTTTCAGTGTTATGAGCGGGGGAAAAACAATAGCCCCGTTGAATTACGCTGCAAAGGTACGGCTTTTTTCTGAATTGAACAAATTTTTTGCCAAGAAACTCGTTCCCAAAGTGAAGAGATTGGTTTTTCGGAGTATTGGTAGTGCCCTGAATAACCCAAACAATCGGAGCATTTTGATTGCTCAGA
Organism: Paludibacteraceae bacterium; assembly: GCA_051870915.1. Taxonomy (GTDB): domain Bacteria; phylum Bacteroidota; class Bacteroidia; order Bacteroidales; family Paludibacteraceae; genus Colicola. The sequence continues at coordinate 11,829 of JBJECI010000120.1, read as the reverse complement.
GTACTCCGATTGTTCCCCCTCCCCTCCTTTTAGGAGAGGCGGGGGAACTGAAGCTACCTTCGTCTGTTAGGATGAAAGACAAAAGATAAAGGATAAAAGACTTATTACCCTCGTCTATGCGTTCTCAGAGTCGAAGGTAACTTCTACTCCCCCGCCTCCCTCGCAGAGGGGGGAGGGGGTAAGGGGGCGGGAGGAGGACCCGGCATCCGGCCGCAACGAGGATTAAGGAGCAATTAAAACGATCGTTTTAATTGATACACTATACTATCGGAAGAACAAATCCCCAAACTGCATCGCAAGGATACTGCTAATTCTTCAAATATGCAAATAAAATAACATTTTGCTATTGAATATTACCTAAATATTCCAAATAACGGATATTTTATACGGCATATATAGTATGTAAAGCACCCATGGCGAATAATGGGAGCCTATGCCGAAAGAGCACCGCAATAATGTTCCATTCTTCGCAAAACACTCACTGACTGAATACCCATTTTTATAAGATTTTTATCGTAACATAGACGAGTCTGTAACGAGTCTGTAACGGGTCTATATAAGGAGAGAATAAATTGTCCAAAACACGCATAGTAGTTCACCATATCATACGCTAATACACCACTACTCACAGCCCTCTTTTCTCCGTTTTGGCGGATATGGCGCGTTTTTGTCAAAAATCGTTTATTTGTTGGATTTGCTCAATGACGGGGCGGTCGGCTTCCACCCAGTCGAGGGTGTGCAGTTCGGCTTTCGGCAGCCAACAGAAAGCGTGGTGCTCGCGCATGGTGAAAGCAGGCATGCCCTGCTCGTCCAAGCGCGACCCGCCGAGGCAGAGGTAAAACTCCAGCGTTACCTCGAAATCGGGATAGACATGGTGGCGGGTAGTGAGGTGGCGAAGGATGGTGATGTCCATCTCCATCTCCTCGTGTATCTCGCGATGGAGTGCATCTTCCGCCCGCTCACAGGGCTCTATCTTCCCGCCAGGGAACTCCCATTTGAAGGCGGTATAGGGATACTTGGTCTGCCCGCGCTGCATGCAGAGCACACGCCCCTCGTGGACGATGATGGCGGCTACTACGTGGTGGTGCATTGTCAGTTATAATTAAGAATTAAGAATTGAGAATTAAGAATTGAGAAATAACCGTTCCCGACTTATCGGGATAAGAATTAAGAGGGCTAAAACTATGCGTTAGCGCTGCAAAGGTACTGCATTTCTTTGAATTATGCAAGAGGTGTGCTTTTTTTTACACAATGTATGGTACTTTGGCTCAAACAGAGATAGAAAAATGTGGTTTGCTAAATGAGAGTTTGCAAAATGGAGATTTTGTTTGTCCGTTTCGGGAAAAAGTAGTACCTTTGCAGCCGTTTTTGAGTGAATGCATAGGTGCATGGAGATGACTTCTGCTTTATTGAAGTTAACCCCTATAGGATAAAGGACCGCTTCGCTGAAAGATAAAGGGTCGATTTAGATAAAAGATTAAGGACACAGGATGAAAGACTAATATGTCTCAACTCTGAAACACATAGACGAAAGTAATCAGTCTTTCATCTTTCATCCTTAATCCTTAATCAAAAAAGTCTTTCATCCTTTGTCCTTCATCCAAGAAAGGGGTAGTCGTAATGAACATGTACAGAGCCTATTTGTCAGAATGATGAATAGGCTCTTTTTGTGTGAGAGTTTAGAGTAGAGTTGAGAGTTGAGCGTTTAGAGTTGAGCGTTTAGCGTTTAGAGACAGAACTATTTGGTCTTTAATCCTTCATCCTTAATCCTTTATCAATAATAAAATCGGTATGAGAAAGATTCATTTGTATGTAGCCCTGTTGGGGGCGGCGGTTGGTTTGGCGGGATGCCGACAGACACAACCCAACGAAGCGGCAGGGAGTGCCGTGGCGAAAGAAGCATTGCTGAGCATCACGCGGCAGGATGTTGCCATCGAAGAGAGTTATTCCGCGGCTATTCGCGGCAGGCAGGACATTGCCATCATGCCGCAGGTGAGCGGTACGCTGACGGAACTGCGTGTGGTGGAAGGAGAGCGCGTGAAGAAAGGGCAGGTGCTGTTCGTGGTTGACCAAGTGCCTTTTCGTGCGCAGGTGGAGACCTCGGAAGCCAATGTGAAAGTGGCGGAAGCCGGTGTGGCAACGGCGCGGCTGGTCTATGAGTCGAAACAACAGTTGTACGCCGAGGAGGTCATCTCGCAGTTTGACTTGCAGACGGCGGAGAACAATTACCTGAGTGCGCAGGCAGGGTTGGCGCAAGCCCAAGCGGCATTGGTGATTGCCCGCAACAACCTCGGCTACACGGAGGTGAAGAGCCCGAGCGACGGGGTGGTGGGCACACTGCCTTTCCGCGTGGGGGCGCTGGTGTCGCCAGGTATGCCGCAACCCTTGACTACGGTGAGCGATAATGCCGTGATGTACGTCTATTTCTCTATGACGGAGAACCAGTGGCTCTCGCAGGTGCGCCGTTACGGTTCGAAGGAGGCGGCACTGCGGCAGATGCCCGCCGTGGCGTTGGTGCTCAGCGACGGCTCGCGCTACGAGCAGGCGGGCAAGATAGAGACCGTGAGCGGCGTGATAGACCCGCAGACGGGCACCGTGAGTGTGCGTGCGGCATTTCCTAATCCCGACGGGTTGCTGACGGCGGGCGGCGCAGGCAATGTGGTGCTCACGCGCGTCTATCCGCAGGCGTTGGTGATTCCGCGCACGGCGACGTTTGAGGTGCAGGACAAGGTGTTTGTCTATCGGGCTGTGGACGGGCACGCTGTGGCGACGCAGGTGGCGGTTTCGCGGCTGAACGGCGGCAAGACCTATGTGGTAGAGAGCGGGCTGCAAGAGGGGGATGTGATTATCACGGAAGGCGTGGCGATGATGAAAGACGGAGAGGAGATTTGATAATTAAGAATTTAGAATTAAGAATTAAGAGGGCATTTACTGTCCGGGTGCGCAGGCGTCCCCGCCTGCTTATAATTAAGAATTGTGAATTAAAATGCTGTCCGGGTCGTCCCAGTTTATCCCGACAAGTCGGGAACAAGTCAGGGCTACGACCGCTATGCTGTCATAAGTCCGACCGCGCTTTCGCGCTGAAAGACTGATATAGTATCGGATAGTGGTCAGTGGTTAGACAGCAGCAGGCGGGGACGCCTGCGTACCCGGACAGCGGTCGGACAACAAAGTGGTCGTAATTTGTAAATCGTAAATTTGTAAATCGTAAATACAGTGATGGGAATAAAAACATTTGTAGAGCGTCCGGTGCTATCTACCGTTATCTCGGTGGTGATAGCGTTGCTGGGCATTATCGGATTGGCAACCCTGCCTATTGAGCAGTATCCCGACATCGCGCCGCCGACGGTGATGGTGATGACGCAGTACTACGGCGCGTCGGCGGAGAGCGTGCAGAAATCGGTGATTGCGCCGCTGGAGGAGGCTATCAACGGCGTGGAGAACATGACCTATATGACCTCCACCGCAACGAACACCGGCGCGGCGGAGATATACGTCTATTTCAAGCAAGGCACCGACCCCGACATGGCGGCGGTGAACGTGCAGAACAAGATTTCTACCGCTACGGCGCAGTTGCCCACCGAGGTGAAAGTGGTGGGCGTGCAGGCCATCAAGCGGCAGACGAGTATGCTGCAAATCTTCACCGTCTCATCGCCGGATGACACCTTCGACGAGCAGTTCCTTGCCAACTATATCCACATCAATATCAAGCCCGAGTTGCTTCGTATCCCGGGCGTGGGGCAGTTGGTGGTGCTGGGTGGCACGTACTCCATGCGCGTGTGGATGCAGCCCGACAAGATGGCGCAGTACGGCTTGGTGCCGAGCGACGTAACGGCGGCGCTCGCGGAGCAGAACATCGAGTCGGCGACGGGCGCCATAGGCGAGAACTCCGACGAGGCATTCCAATATACCATGCGCTATTCGGGGCGCTTGGAGACGCCTGAGGAGTTCGGCGAGATAGTCATCCGCTCCACCGCGGACGGCGAGATACTGCGCCTCAAGGACGTGGCGGAGATAGAGTTGGGCATCGAGAGTTACGGCTACCACGGGCGCCTGAACGGGCATGAGGGGGTGCAGTGTATGGTCTTCCAGACGGCAGGTTCGAACGCCACGGAGGTGAATAGGCAGATAGACGCGCTCTTGGCGGACGTGCAAGCCAACGCGCCACGCGGGGTGAAGGTTACGCAGATGATGAGCACCAACGACTTCCTCTTTGCGTCTATCAAGAACGTGGTGGTAACGCTCTTGGAGGCGGTGCTGCTGGTGATACTGATAGTGTTGCTCTTCCTGCAAGATTGGCGCTCGACGCTGATACCGTTCATCAGTATCGTGGTGTCGCTGGTGGGGACTTTTGCCTTCATGGTGGTGGCGGACTTCTCCATCAACCTGATTACGCTGTTCGCGCTGGTGCTGGTGATTGGTACGGTGGTGGACAACTCGATAGTCATTGTGGAGGCGGTGCACAGCCGTTTCGACGCGGGCTACAAGAATCCGTTTCAGGCGGCGGTGTACGGCACGAAGGACGTGGCGATAGCCATCATCACGTCTTCGCTTGTGTTCATGGCGGTGTTCATCCCGATTAGTTTCATGAGCGGCACGAGCGGCGTGTTCTACCGCCAGTTTGGTCTGACGATGGCGGTGGCGGTGGGTATCTCCACGGTGAACGCGCTGACGCTCTGCCCTGCGCTATGTGCGCTTTGGCTGCGACCGAAAGAGCAGCGTGCGCTGACCCCCGAGGTGGTGAACGCGCTGCGTTGGGACAAGCGTTGGCAGTATAAGTTCAGCCGTGCGTGGAACAACGGCTTCGCATGGCTCACGCGCCACTATCAGCGGCTGGCGGCGTGGTTCATCCGCCGTCCGTGGCTGTGCTTCGGAACAGCGGTGGCGGGTATCGTGCTCATGGTGGTCATCATGCGCTATACCAAGACCGCACTCGTGCCGCAGGAAGACCTCGGCACGGTGATGATAAACATCGACACGCCCCCGGGCAGTTCGCTCGCTACCACCGACTCTATCCTGCGCCTCGTGGAGACAAGGCTGCGGGCGATACACGAGGTGCAGGAGGTGAACGCCGTGGCGGGCTACGGACTTATCTCCGGGCAGTCGTCGGCGGCAGCGAACATGATTCTGAAACTCAAGCCGTGGGACGACCGACGGGGGAAGGCACACGCCGTCGGTGCGGTGATAGAGCAGGTGTATGCCCGCACGGCGGACATCAAAGACGCGAAGGTGTTCGCGATGGCGCCTGCGCAGATTTCAGGTTACGGAACGGGTAACGCGCTCGATATCAACCTGCAAGATAAGTTGGGCGGCGACATGCAGCAGTTCTACGACTATGCGCAGCAGTTCCTCATCGCCCTCAACCAACGCAAGGAGATTGCTATGGCATTCACCTCGTTTCGTCTGAACTCGCCGCAGTGGGAGGTCAGTGTGGACGCGGCGAAGTGCCAGCGCTCGGGCGTGAGTGCCAACGAGGTACTCAACTGCCTTGCGGGCTACTACGGCGGGCAGTACGTGAGCGATTTCAACCGCTTTGGGAAGGTGTATAAGGTGCAGATTATGGGCGACCCTGCTGCTCGAACGGACGAGCGGTCGTTGGATAACACTTTTGTGCGCCTGCACAACGGCGAGATGGCGCCGCTGAGCCGATTCGTAACGCTGACGAAGGTATATGGCACGGACAAACTGACGCGCTTCAACCTCTACAACTCCATCGCGGTGAGTGCGATGCCTGCGGACGGTTACTCATCGGGCGACGCTATTCGGGCAGTGCGCGAGGTGGCGGCGGCGACGCTCCCGAGCCAGTATGGCGTGGACTTCGGAGGTATCACCCGCGAGGAGAGTCAAACGAGCAACACGGGGACGATGATGATTTTCTTGATTTGTATTGTGCTGATTTACTTGATATTGTCTGCTCTGTATGAGTCTTTCCGCCTGCCGCTGGCAGTGATTGTGGCGGTGCCTGTGGGCTTGATGGGCTCGTTCTTGTTCACGAAGATAGCGGGCTTGGAGAACAATATCTACTTGCAGACGGGTGTCATCATGCTGATAGGCTTGCTGTCGAAGACCGCCATCCTCATCACGGAGTATGCGGCGCAACGGCGACGCGAGGGCAAGACCATCGAGGATGCGGCAACGGAGGCGGCAGGTGCGCGTCTGCGTCCTATCTTGATGACGGTGCTGACGCTTATCTTCGGTATGTTGCCGATGGTGGCAGCCACGGGTGTCGGTGCCAATGGCAATCGTAGTTTGGGTACAGGTGTTGTCGGCGGTAGTATCGTCGGCACACTTGGTTTGTTGCTGTTGGTACCGGCATTCTTCGTGGTCTTCCAGCGACTGGACGAGAGACGCAGGCGGACCCCCTCTAACTCCCCCTACAGAGGGGGAGGACTAATGGTCTTGTTATTGCTGGTAGCCGGTTTATCCTCCTGCGGTATATACGGCAAATACAAGCCGATAGACCCAAGGAGGTGCGGTCTCCAGGCCGCACCCTCAGACACGTTGGCAGGAAATTTGTATAGCGGTATATTTAGTGGGGATAGCACTAACGGTGCGGCCTGGAGACCGCACCTCCTTGAGTGGGACTCCCTCTTCACCGACCCTTATTTGCTGGCTTTGATAGACACGGCGCTGGTGCATAACCTCGACCTGCGTGTGGCGCACGAACATGTGCAGCAGGCGGAGGCGGCATTGCGCGGTGCGCAGTTGGCGTATGTGCCGTCTGTGTCGCTCTCGCCCTCGGCGGGTTTCTCCCCGCAGGGCGGTATCCGCAACGGCACCTACGATCTGATAGCCGCCGCGTCGTGGGAGTTTGACATCTTCGGTCGCACGCTCAACAGTCTGCGCGGCGCGAAAGCCGCCAAGGCGCAGATGCTGGACTACGAGCAGGCGGCGCGCTGCGGACTGATAGCCGGCGTGGCGAACACTTACTACACGCTGCTTATGCTTGACGCGCAACTGGCTACCGCGCAGGAGACGGAGCGCACGTGGGCGGAGACCGTCAGCACTATGCGCAAACTGAAAGCGGCGGGTATGGCGGACGAAGCGGCGGTAACGCAGATGGAAGCCACCTACTACGCCATCCAAACCACCGTCCTTGACCTCCGCCAGCAGATATACGAAACGGAGAACGCCATGCGGCTGATGGTGTATGGCGATGGCATGGAACAAGGAGCAAGGAATAGTCCGGGTGCGCAGCCAAACTCCCCCGCCTCTCCTGAAAGGAGGGGAGGGGGTCAGGGGGCGGGAAGGTGTCCGGGTGCGCCCCGACCGGTCGGGGCTGAAATGGAGGTGCGGTCGGAAGTTAATCCCGTTTTCGGGAGTCGCACCAATAATTCCCGTCAGTCCTTCATTCAGAGAGGCTCCCTTTTCGAGCAGTCTTTGGTTTTGGAACCCGGATCTTCGTTCCCTGCCGATATGCTTCTGCGTCGTCCTGATGTGCGGGCGGCGGAGCAGAATATGGCGCGTGCGTTCTATGCCGTCAACTATGCCCGCAGCAGTTTCTTCCCCTCGCTGACTTTGAGCGGTAGCCTCGGGTGGACGAACCATAGTTATGCCACGCTCATTGACCCTATGACCTTCATCTCCTCGCTGGCGGCGTCGCTCTTCGTGCCGCTCTTTCAGTCGGGGCGCAACGTGCAGCAACTGAAGATGGCGAAGTCGCAACAGCGCGAGGCACTGCTGACGTTCTCGCAGACGGTGCTCACGGCGGGCAATGAGGTGAACAACGCGCTGCATAACTATCAGACGCTCGCCGAAAAGCAGTCGCTCTACGACAGTCAGGTGGAGGCATTGCAGCGCGCTGCGAGAGCCACCAAACTCAAGATGCAGTACGGCAGCACCACCTACTTGGAGGTGCTCACCGCGCAGAACAGTCTCTTGCAGGCGCAGTTCACGCAGATAGCTAACCGCATGCAGACCCTCCAAGCCGTGGTAACCCTCTACCGCGCCCTCGGAGGCGGCAGCGAATACGAGGAATTAGGAATTAGGAATTAGGAATTATGAATTATGAGTGTCCGGGTGCGCAGCCAACTCCCCCGCCTCCCTCGTAGAGGGGGGAGGGGGTCAGGGGGCGGGAGGAGGACTCGGCATCAAGCCGCAAACGCAAATAGGAATGAGGAATGATGAATTAAGGTGCGCAGCCAAACTCCCCGCCTCTCCTGACAGGAGGGGTGAAGCGATGTCCGGTGGACATCGAGGTTAGGGGGGCGGGTGCTGTCCGGGTGCGCCCCGACTTGTCGGGGCTAAAATTCCCGACAAGTCGTGAACAAGTCGCGGACGGGGCTGGAAAATTCCTAATTCCTAATTAACTATACATGTTGACATAGCAATTCAAAATAGAGTTATGTCGCCCCTTCGGGGCTTGTATTGCGGATGGAACTTCTTACGTAGGGACAAGTCCCTACGCTGTTTTATGTCGCCCCTTCGGGGCTTGCATTGCGGATGGAACTTCTTACGTAGGGACAAGTCCCTACGCTGTTTTATGTCGCC
>JBJECI010000120.1:0-3239 GCA_051870915.1 Paludibacteraceae bacterium | reverse complement strand
CCTTCGGGGCTTGCATTTGATACAGAATTTGGGTCAACTCGTATATCATTACCATTTCCAAATTGATAAGCAGGCGGGCGCCTGCAGAATGTCCGGGTGCGCAGGCGTCCCCGCCTGCTGAAACTTGAAACTTGTAACCAAGCAGGCGGGGCGTAGCCGATGCCGCATGGCAATTTTCAAATTTTCAAATTTACAAATTTTCAAATTGATTAGGCAGTCATTAGGCTGTCTTTTTTTGTGCTCTTCCCTTGCACATGTGAAAAAAAGTTTGGACCTTTGCAGCGCGAAACCCACGATGGGGGTCTGCGAGTGGTGGGGCAGTTGTACGCTCCGCTGCGAACAAATCAATATCTACGGATATATTTGAATACTATTAAAACAATGTTTGAATAGTGTTTCATACATTCGTTGATATAAACTCGGTGGGCAAGCAGACATGTTGAAAAAGGCGTTTGTTGAAGCGCTGTTCTGGCCTTTGAATCTCGCAAGTTCAATGACGTTATATTCAGAACATACGCAACGATGGATGTCCTCGTGGTTATCTCATTTTTTTTCGAGACAAATGACACACTGTTACTCAAATGCGACTGCATGTACTCTAGATAAGGTTAGTTCGTCAGCCTTGTAAAATAAATGACGATTCAGATGTAGGCATATTTATTATGCCATTTTAGATCAAAGTATAACAAGAAAAATCATTTATTTATGAAACTTTCTTGCAAATTTTATCTAAATGCAGACATTGATTTTGTAAAACTTCTTGCATTTATCGAATCGATGATACTTGCTTTTCTTTACACCTAAAATCATTGTTTGCGGGAGGTGGGTGGGACTTTTTATAAATATAATCACGAAAATAGATGAAAAAGTATAAAGCAGAAATTATTCAATTTGACGGAAGACTACCTTATGTGCAGGTTGATTTTGATGGTCTTCAATTAGACAAGGACTTAGTACAAACTTCGTTAAGTGATGTAACTGGCGTAGACCATGTGAATCTCAATGAGAGAGGTGTTGATAAGTATCGTGCACTTGTTTATCCAACGACTTATTGTAACTCTTTGGAAGAACTGCTGACTAGTATTAACGATATACTAAATCGCTTGTAAGGAAATTACGCGGTGCATGAATAGGCTCTGCATAAGGGAGTATGTAATAGCAGAAGCCTTGTTATTTTCACGCTGCTGGTGGTTACCGTGCCGCTCTACTGCCTGTATGAGGTGAGTATATGGGTGGTTGCGCGGGTGATTGCACGGACGGGGCGAGGAGATGCCCATATACGCAAGCGGAGTGAATAAAAGTGAGGGAGGTTTTAGGTGTCTTGTTTCAAGTTTCAAGTTTCAGCGGGGGGGGGGGACGCACCGATATTTGACAATTTGACAATTTACAATTTTGAGCATCACCGCCCGCGACAAGGTCGGGACGTCCCTGGTGATGTTTTAGCCCCGACCGGTCGGGGCGCACCCGGACACCTTCCCGCCCCCTGACCCCCTCCCCTCCTTTCAGGAGAGGCGGGGGAGTTTGGCTGCGCACCCGGACTTTTTTTTTTCATTTTTTTTTGCTGACTTAACGGCTTGATAATCTGCATTAGTTACCTAAACGTAACTAACTGATTATCAAGTGCGTTCTTGCGCATATCAGCAAAAAGCAGTACCTTTGCACTCGAAATTGGATACGATACTGTTCGCGGTCATCTGCCAACAATCGTTCCGGCATTATTCACATTCTAACTTTTTACTATTATGAAAAATGTAGTTTTAATTGGAGCAAGCGGCTTCGTGGGCTCAGCCCTGTTGGAGGAAGCCTTGCAGCGTGGGCACAAAGTAACAGCCGTAGTCTTAAATCCGGAAAAGATTAGCATCAGCACTCCCAACTTGACGGTAGTGAAGGCAGACGCCACTTGTCCTGACACTCTGGCGCAGATAGCGAAAGGGAAAGATGCCATCATCAGTGCCTACAACCCGGGCTGGGGAAATCCGCGCCAGTACGAAGAAACATTGGAGAACTATCCCAAGATTGTAGAAGGGGCAAAGCGTGCAGGAGTCAAACGCTTGCTCATCGTCGGCGGAGCGGGTACATTGTTTGTCAAGCCCGGACTACGGCTGGTGGATACGGGGACACTCCCTGCGGAATGGCTGCCCGGCGTGAAGTCATTAGGCGAGTTTTATCTCAACACGCTCCTCCACGAGAAAGATATCGACTGGGTATTCTTCTCCCCGGCAGGAAACTTGGGCAATATGGGCAAAGGTGTGCGCACGGGCAAGTACCGTCTCGGAGTGGATGATATGCTCTTTGATGAGAACGGAGAGAGTTTCATCTCCGTGGAGGATTATGCAGTGGCAATGATAGACGAGTTGGAACAAGAGAATCACCACTATATGCGCTTCACGGCAGCATATTAACTGCCATACGCTCCATCGAGAGCAAAGGTTGAGGTTATTTGGCACAAAAATTGTGGCATAAAAAACCATTGGGGACGTCCCGACCGTGTCGCGGACGGGGTTCCCGCAAGCAACGCGAAGTGGGGTGCTCTCTGCGGGCAAGGCGCAAACCTTGATTTTTTGAAAGCAGTGCATATACATGCAGTTTGTCCCAAACTGTCCGTCCCGACAAGTCGGGGCATCCCCAGTACCTCACCTGCTAAAACCTGAAACTTGAAACTTGTAACTTCTTAATTCCTAATTATGTTAAGACCTGATGAATGGCAAGATGCCTTGTTTCCCGACTGTCCCGTCCGCAATGTGCTTGCGCGGGTGGGCGATAAGTGGTCGTTGTTAGTACTCAACCTCTTGGCAAGCGAGCCCGCGCCTGTGCGTTTCAATGCGCTGCAACGCGCCTTGCCCGACATCTCGCAGAAAGTGCTGACCACCACGCTCCGCGCCTTGGAGGAGGACGGCTTTGTTATCCGCACGGTCTATGCCGAGGTGCCGCCGCGCGTGGACTACTGCCTCACCCCGCGTGCACACTCTTTCCTCGAAGCCTGCGTACCGATGATAGCATGGGCGAAAGCCAACCTCGAGCCCATCCTCTCCGACCGCAAAAAAGCGAGGCGATAGTAATTTTGAATTATGAATTAAGAATTAAGAGTGCTCATGCTCTGAAACTCAATTCCAATGCCCTCTTAATTCTTAATTCTTAATTCTTAATTCTTAATTCTTACTTATCAATGCCCTCTTAATTCTTAATTAGTATTGGTGCGTTAACTTTTCGCACATTAATCAAATAAAGTTAGTTGGTCT
>JBJECI010000119.1:0-6399 GCA_051870915.1 Paludibacteraceae bacterium | reverse complement strand
TGTCAACGATGTCCTGATACAAAAGTGTCAACGATGTCTTGATACATGGCAATTATGAATTAAGAATTAAGAGGGCTCATGCTCTAAGGGGTCGGAGAACTCGGAATAATCGGAATAATTCGGAAAACTTAGATAATATGAAAACAAACAAACTTTTTTCTATGCTTCGGGTGATGGTGCTGGCTATGTGCCTTGGAGCAACCAACATGCTCTTTGCTCGCACTACGACTGATGAAGAGCCAATCATCACGATGACGACCAGTATCTACGATTTGGCAGGTGCTAACAACCAGATTTCGCTGGTTATAGGGGCAGTGGAGGATATGTGGATTGATGTGGACTGCGGGTTTGGATCGGAAGAGTATGAATTAACCGCAACCCCCTTGGATACCACAATGGGAACGCTCATCTATTGTACAGTGGATAAAAATGCAACCATCAAGATTTATGGCGAGAAACCGGAGGTGATAACATACATCAATGCGGAAGGTTGCTACCTGACTTCGGCGGATTTTACCAAACTGCCCAACCTTGATATTTTGAACTTGAACCACAACGAGTTGACGGATATTGACCTGAGCAAGAATACGAAACTGCGTGCATTGTACCTTGGAGACAATCCCTTTACTGAAGCAACGCCGCTGGTGATAGGCGAGAAAGACTCGTTGATTATTTTGGAGATACCGATGGTGGGCTATTTGGATCCGAACTTCGACTTGACGAAGTATCCGAAGATGAAATCGTTTGATGCCTACTACACCCGCACGCTGACGAAGATTGACCCGACGAAGTGCCCGAACCTCATGCAACTGACTCTGGAGATGACCGACGTAGCGAGCGTGGATGTAACCAAGAACCCCCACCTGCGTATCTTGAACGTGAGCGAGTCGCAGGTTACGGAGTTGGACTTGAGCCAGAACAAGGAGTTGCTGGAGTTGTACTGCACCCACGTATCGGGCTTTGTGAACAAGGGAGCGTATAAGTTCAAGACGCTGGATGTATCGAACAGCCGTTGGTTGTATCGCTTGAACTGCGCGGGCAATGCGCTGACGACTCTGAACTTCTACCATCCTACTGCCACTGACTCGGCAGGCTTGGTGTCGCTGGATGCGAGCGATAACTACTTGACGGAGATGGACTTGTCGAATCAGAACTATCTGAACTACGTGCATATTCAGAATAACTGCATGGACTTTGCTACATTGCCGTTGGACTCGCAGGTATGGCAAGACTACCAGTATTCGCAGCGCGACCTGCCGATGGAGCCCGTTTATAAGGAAGGTGATACGATAGATTTCAGCGCACGTGTTCTACGCAAAGGGTACTTGACGAGCGCAATCATGTATGCCATTCCGATGAACACGACCGACTCGTTTGTAATGTTGGACGAGGAGTATTTTGAATGGATTGAGGACAAGGGTCTTGCTGTTTTGAAGAAAGCCTATCCCGATAGTGTGGCGATAGAGTTCAGCAACTCAGGATTCCCTGTGTCTGATTTATTCACTGAGCCGTTTATGATTAAGACCGAGGCAGACTACGGACAGCCCACGAAGGTAATGAGTTTCACAGCCTACGATAGTCCAATATCTTTCTCTGTTGGTCTGTACGGTGCCAGCGCAGAGAATCCGATTACGTTCTGGGTGGACTTGGGTACGCAGATACTCAAAGAGTGCAAGGCTACTTCGGAAACTACCCCTGCGAGAGCCAATGTGAGCGGGGCAAAGGGCTACGGTCCCGTGGCAATATATGTGCCTGACGGTACCAATATCTCTGCGCTGAGCATTAAGAATCTATACGTTTCCTCCATTGACCTAAGTCAATTGAATGGTTTGAGGGAGCTGACTTTGTCGAACGTCCAACTTTACTCTATTGATTTGACCTACAATCGTCTGTTGGAGGTGCTGGATTTGAGCCACAATAATCTGAGCACTCTGAACCTTGAAGGCGAGAGCGACTACTTCAACAAGAACCTGCTCCATACGCTGGATATCAGTTATAATCAGATAGACAACACGGGGTATAACGCATCGAATTTTAAGTTGAGTCCGCTGTTGGCGATGCTGCATTTCAATGCTGCACATAATAGATTGGGTGATATAGACTTCTCGGATGCGGATAACCTGCTGACGTTAGATGTGTCTTACAACAACATGAAGCGTCTTGATTTCCAACACTGTACGGTACTTGACACCGTGCGTGCATCGAATAATCAATTGACAGAGATCATCTTGCCGGAGGAGGACAACATCCGCTATATGGATATTGCCGCCAACCAATTTACTCTTGCAAACCTGCCGCGCCACAATGCCAAACTGACAGAAGCGGGCTATGTGTATGCACCACAGAAAGACATACAGATTGCCACGATGGGTCCGTGCGCGGATTTAGGTGCACAGATGGTTACTCTGAATGGGGAGAACACCGTATTGACATGGCGTAAGAAAGATAGTACTGCCCTTGTAGAGGGTACGGACTACACGCTTAATAATGGTTTCACTCGTTTCTTGAAGGAGGATTTGGACTCGGTTTATTGCGAGATTACGCACCCCTCCTACCCTGCCTTTGCAGGTGATAAGGTACTGAAGACCACGAAGATGAAGGTGGCAGGAATGCCGACGAATATCATTGCAACCTTCGTAACAGCGAACGATGGCGATGCCGTTTCGCTCTCGCTGGCAGGAGCCCAAGAAGGAATGTCAATGTATATTGACTGGGAAGGCAACGGCAATGTGAAACAATATCTATTGGGGAAAGAGTATAAGTTGTTTGAAGCCACAACCTACAAGGGTGCTACGGTGAATGTATATACCTATGAGCCGACGGATACCATTACCGTGTTCAGTATGAGCGGAGCAACCTTATCTGCGTTTGACGGTTCCAAACTATTAACCAATATGCTTAGCCTACGCAATGCCGGTCTCAAGAGCATTACTATGCCGGAAAATAAAGTGTTACTACGCGAATTGAACCTGTCAGGCAATGCACTGACCACCTTCCCGATAAGCGATTTCCCGAACCTCTATTCATTGGCACTGACAGATAACCAACTGACGAGCCTTGACTTGAGCCGAAATGAGGCGTTGAACGTGGTCGGCGCAGCGAATAACAGCATCAGCTCTGTCACGCTAAAGAATCCTAATTTGTGGTTCCTGGACTTGAGCATGAACGACTTGACAACTATTCAGGTAGATACAATTACTACCCCCCATTTGCAGCAGTTGGGACTCAGCTACAACAACCTGCATGCGTTGGATGTGGCTTCATTGGACGAACTTCGAATACTCAGCATTACCAATAACTATTTCGATTTCAGCACGTTGCCCCCCATTCTGCCACAATATACAGTATATAACTACAGCGGGCAGGCGATGCTGGATGTAGCACTGCAAGATGAAAAGATTATTGACCTGAGCAGTCAGGCGATGGTGGGCGATAGTGTAACTGTCTTCACATGGTATTTGGGTGAACCTACCTTCAACTACGATACGTATGAGTGGGAAGGCGAGATGCTGGAAGAAGGCGATGAATACACTTTGGAGAATGGTGTTACTACCTTCCTGAAACGCTTTGACGACGTGATATGCTTGCTGACTAATCCGGCATTCCCCGATGTGTACCTCTATACCAACTACTTTGATGTTAATCAGTCAATGGGGATAGAGAATGTGTCGGACAATGCTTCGGAAGCCCGTAAGTACCTACACGATGGCGTGCTCTACATAGAGCGCAATGGAAAGACCTATACCGTGATGGGAAGGCGAGTACGGTAACATGAACTCGGAATAAGATTCTCATACACGAAGGCAAGCAAGAAGGTGCGGCTCCTGATTACATCATAATCGGAGCCGCACCTTTTTGAATTGCATTGTATCTTCACCGCAGGCGAGACGCCTGCGTCCCCAGTTTATTTTCGTTTTTATGAGGGTGCGGCCTGGAGACCGCACCTTTTTGAATTGCATTGTATCTACACCGCAGGCGAGACGCCTGCGTCCCCAGTTTGTTTTCGTTTCTATGAGGGTGCGGCCTGGAGACCGCACCTCCTTGAATTGCATTGTATCTACACCGCAGGCGAGACGCCTGCGTCCCCAGTTTGTTTTCGTTTCTATGAGGGTGCGGCCTGGAGACCGCACCTCCTTGAAAGCATCTAATTGGAAAGAAGACGGAGGATGTGGAATAGTGATACTTGTCAATTTTTACACAATTTATAACTATAACTACCATACCCTATGATTTATTTGCTGTACCTTTGCAGCAAAATCTGATTTGGGCTTTTGACACCCTACACATTGTGTTCGAGTATGTTCTATCAATTTGAACACTGTACACAAAACATGATAAACAAAACAATGATTACAAACTCTAAAATTTTTACAACCATGAAAAAGATTAAACTCTTTTCTTTTGTTGCTGCGGCGTTGTTTGCCGGCAGCACGATGGCAGCAGATTTCACCCCGACCACGGTCTATAAGGTGGGTGATGCTAGTACATTACAAGCAAATTGGGCAGCTAAAGGTCAGACGGCGAACTATTTTGTTTCCGAAGACACTGTAATTTTTCAACCCTATGTATGTTACCAATCTGCCGGTGAAAGTAATCAAACTTGGACGGGTAGTATAGTGGGTAATTCTACAAGTGCTACTTGGAGTGCAATAGAATGTTTCAAAGGTTCTACTATTTGGTTTACAACAGGCAATAAAGCAGCAACAACTCGCACCTCAAGAAAGTATCTTTTTAATGTAACGAACTGCGTTTCAGTACTATTCTTAGGGAATCCAAGCGGTGATACTCGTTCTCTAATTGCAAATGTATATGAATTAGGTGCAGACAATAAAGTAGCAGCAGACGCTGTTGCTGTAAAGACCGCTACTATAACAGGTAAGACAACTACAATTGGTAAGATAGAGGGATTGGATGGCAGTAAATCATACCAAGTTATAGTGCTTGGCAATGATGAATCGAATGGGCAGTTTTATGAGATTGCCTTTGTTGCAACTCCTCCCGCAAAGGATATTGCTACCCTCAAGTCCATTACCGTTAATGGCGAGGAGTTAGAGGATTTTGACCCTGCTACTACTGCATACGATGTAGAGTTGCCCTATGGCACTACCACAGTGCCTGTTGTGGCTGCCACTGCGACCTCTTCCAAGGCTACGGTTTCCGTTACCCAAGCAACGGCTGTAGATGGTACCGCAACTATCGTGGTAACCGCAGAGGACAATACTACTACTCAAACTTATACCGTTTCGTTCACTATAGCAGAGTCGCAAAGCGAGGATGCTACTTTGGCAAGCATCAGCATTGACGGCATCGCTATCGCCGACTTCAAAGCCGACTCTCTTGACTACACCCATACCATTGCTTACACCGCGGCTATCCCCGTGATTACTGCTGAGGCAAATGACGCAAGCGCAACTGTAAATGTTACCCAAGCCACAGTTGTTCCGGGTACGGCTACTATCGAAGTTACCGCACAGGCAGGTAACAAACAGACCTACACCGTAGCCATCAGCCGCGCTGATGCTATCAAGCACCTCCCTCACCGTTGTGCCCTTTACCAATGGCGCAAAAGGTGCTATCGATGAGGCAAATCTGACCGTTACGGCTCCTTATATGGCAGGCGAGACAGTGCCGACTGTGGATGGAGAAAACATTGCGGTTAGCGGCGATGGCACTCCCGTGGCTACCCTCAATGAGGATGGTACTATCACCCTCAAAGGTGCTGACGATGTAGAGGCGGTTTACACCGTTGTAACAAAGGAACTCGCTCCCAAGGCTTTGACTGCTGATGTAATCACCTTCACCGGCGAAGAAGCATATATCTATGCACCTTATGGTTGGGACGCAAGCAAGGGTATCAAGTTTGCAAAGAAAGTAAACGATGAGGCAAATATGCGCGATGCTTTGGGCAACACCCGCATCTATATGGCATTGCCTCCCGCAGAGAACGTGATACTGACTACGGGTAGTACTGGTGCGCGTGATGTGGTTATTTATGTGAATGGTGCAAAGTCTACGATTACAAAGACCGCAGCAAAGGATGAGTCTATTACTCTTGAACTTAGTCAGTCACAAAACAACTTTGTGGCTATCGAGAGCAACCAAACGAATGGCGATGGCGGCTTCACCAAGATGCAACTCACAAGCCCGAAAGATCCTGTCGGCGCTGCCCTCAACCAATCGCAAGTAGAGGCAAAGGCTGTGAAAGTCATCCGTGATGGTCAGTTGCTCATCATCCGCGATGGCAAGACCTACACCGCACAGGGCGTAGAACGGCAATAAGCAATATCATAAGCCAAAAGCAGGCTTTGCCGCCGCTATCCGGTTACAAAGCATGCTTTCATGGGAAAGAGGCTGTCTAACAAGTCAAGTTAGGCAGTCTTTTTTTGTATGCAATAGGCA
>JBJECI010000118.1:0-30839 GCA_051870915.1 Paludibacteraceae bacterium | reverse complement strand
CTGAGCTAAACGCCCGATTTCTCAAAAGCGAGTGCAAAAGTACTGCTTTTTTTTGACATACGCAAATTTTTTCAGTGTTTTTTTGCAAAAAAGTGCATTTCCCACCATTTTTTGTTCTTCCAACGTGCAAAAAGCAGGTAAAGCAGTCCCGTTATCAGCAATCCGATAGCCATACCGCCCAATATATCGGCTGCAAAATGTTGAGAGAGATAGATGCGCGAGTAGCCACCTAATGCAGCAAGCAGGAAAAAGACCATTTCGCTGACTGACCGTTTCACAGACTGACCGCGTTGCTTGCCGACAGCTCTGCTGTCCGACTCCTGCTCCGATGAACCATCATACTGACCGACAATGATGGAGAGGGCGAAGAAGAAAGCAAAGAAGGTGGTGGTGTGCCCTGAGGGGAAAGAGAAATAGCGGCTCATCTCCACGCCGTCCACCAGCGGCAACTGCACTTCTAGATAGTTGGCGGCAAACCACGTGAGCGGGCGCGGGGCATCCACTATGCGCTTCAGCACCTGCGTAACAGCCCCCGAGAGCAAGATGCAAGAGGTGGTAAAGGCAGCCCAGCCAAAGCGATAAAAAAGCAAGAGAAAACACACTACATAGGGCACCCACTCTCCTACTTGTGTGTAGTAGCGAAAGAAAGTATCTAAGAAAGGTGTATGACGACCAAAAAGGCAGAGTGACAAATGAAGTTCCCCTTTGGGGACACTGCCGACAGCGATAGACAAAACGACTATCAGCAATAGGCAGAGACCTAAGAACGTGCTATTTTGTATCAATAATTTCTTCACTATCGCGCAACTGTTGTACCTAAAACGGAATATTTTCTACCCTCTCGCTCAATGATAATTTGCTGTCCTTTAATATATTTGCGAGCGGACTTATGCTCATCGGTTGTCTCTTGCAACAAGGTAGGCGTAGTAGCCGAGACAAACACCTTTTGCTCTCTGTAGTATCCTTTGGCATTGGTAATGCTATAAAAATAGACAGAATCCGTTCTTTGCTTCGGCAGATAGACATAGTGGGACGCTACATCGTTGAGCGTGCAGGGGTAGCCATCAAGGGAAGTGTGCGTAACCGCATAATCTCCCTGCAACACATAGAGCGCCTGCATACACGCCCGCTTCGTGGTCTTGCCGCCGACGGAAAGGATGGTTACGCTGTCCACTTCCGCTGCCAATGGAATAGAATACCAGACTTCATCGCGGGAGGTCGGTAAAATAATGGTGGTGTCGGCGGTGGCATGGTCGTTGAAGAAAACTTGAAGTTCACCTGCCGTTGCCGTCTTGTAGATACCGCTACGGAATTGTAAGAGAGCAGGCGAAGTCAGCCCCAAATCATATATGATGATAGCGCCATCGCGTTCGCTGACACCCATGGTTACGGCATTCGTTCCGGCTGCCGTTGCCGAGGTGTTGCCATTGGTCTTTACCTTATCAGAGGCTTTTATGTGGCTTGAGCCCATGGCGGGCATGTTCACGATGGTGTCCCAACTGCCGGTTTCCTGACGTTGAAACACATCCAAAGTGTATGTCCCCGGGCAGTCTGACCACGAGGCAGTGAATCCCGCTTGTGTCAAATCATCTGCCGCATGAAGCACCAAGTCTGCGCAGTCTTCCTCAGGCTGGTAATCGTCTGTTGCAGTGCAGAGTAGTGCACCGAAATCCACAGCTTGCCCTTTCTTGTTGCCCCAGATATACTCCACCAATTCGGGATAGTCAATGTATGGGTTGCGGTTGCCTTGAATGGAGAAGACGGTCTCTGCCCGCCTGCGTTCTTTCTCGCTCACGGGGTCAGCGCGGTGCCAGTCCAGCAGTACTTCTACCAGCCATGGTTTGAACACCAAATAGGTGCTGTCGGTCAAGTAGCGTTGCAGTTCCGCATTGCCCGCACCGAAGGGCAGGTCTGCATAGGCGGTTGCCACGTAGAAATAGGTGCGGGCGAAGTCGCCGCGGTACTCTGCCGCGGGCTCAAAGCATATCCAGCCGTATTGCGATTTGTCCTTGCTATCCATACGGAAAGAGCCGTTGTCGAACTTGTCGCCTTTCACCACATGCCCGGGAGGACAATTGCTCTTGTTCCCATTGGCACTACCATCTGCGGGATTGAGTATGAACAAGTCCTGATAGGCGCGTTTGGAGGAACCCGTATCTTTGTTCGTCCATCCCCACCACGATTTAGGCAGGCAGTGCTCTATCTCCAACCCGCAAGCAGAGCCGCCATCGTGCGGGAAATAGCGCTTCGTGTTGGAATACATGTCCCAAACCGTACCATCGGCGCGGAAATCGGTTTGCGGGAAGCAGTTCCACGTGCCAGGGTAATAGACTTTGTCGGGATATGTGTATCCCTGCGTGCCATAGTGTATGCGCACGCCGCCACGGATAGTGTCGTACAAGGCTTGACGCAACAACGAGTCGCTCAGCCCTTGCGCCTCGGCATAATATCCTGCCGGAATCTCAGCAGATATAGTTCCAACGAACAGCAGTCCGAAGAATACTGAGCATAATCCCCTCCAACAATGTGTCTTTCTCATTTCTTCACGATATTCCAAAGCAGGTTCATCAATACATACCACACCACGCACGCCGCGCCGGCAAACACCGCCAACATCGGATGGTGATGCACGCAGGCTTTCACCACGCAGAAGGTGATGATTACCACCGCCCCTATCAGGAATAGGTACTGTGGCATGTGCTCTTTCCAGCCGAAGCCGTGGAACTTAAACGAGAAGAAAGGTATCTCCGCGTTGAGCAGATAGCAACTCACAAGGCTCAACGCCAACAGCACCCACGGCATCCATGCTGCCGCCATCATCGCGTATGGCATGCAGCAGAGCGAGCCCCAGAAGATAGCATTAGC
The DNA here is from genome assembly GCA_051870915.1 of Paludibacteraceae bacterium. Lineage (GTDB taxonomy): Bacteria > Bacteroidota > Bacteroidia > Bacteroidales > Paludibacteraceae > Colicola. The sequence goes on along the minus strand of JBJECI010000118.1, from coordinate 27,974 downwards.
CGGTGTTGCCAAGCCGATAAAACTGCTGGTCTGCCGCTCATCGATGTTGAACTTCGCCAGTCGGCGAGCCGAAGCCGCAGCCATGAGCAGGGCTATCAGGCACCACCACCCTATGAGCGGGCGCAGGTAGCAGCATAGCATCATCGCCGGCGCCAAGCCAAAAGTGATGTCGTCCGCCAGCGAGTCCATCTGTATGCCCAGCGGGCTCGGCACTTTCAGCAGGCGCGCCGACATGCCGTCGAAAAAGTCGAAGAATGCCCCCAAGAGGATGAATAGAAAAGCATACAAGAATGCCCCCTCGGTAGCCATCAATACCGCCACTGCCCCGCAGAGGAGGTTGCAACCTGTAATAGTGTCCGGTACTAAACGTTTGATATTCATAGATGATATTGTGTTTTATGGTTTCCTGTTTTTTCTAGAATCTCTAGAATTTCTAGTTTTTCTAGTCTTTCTATAGTTTTCGCCAAACGGCTACCGCCACGGCGATGCTGGGGATACAGCATGCCATCACCACCCAGAAGAAGCCCAAGTAGCCCGTCGCCTGCTCTACATAGCCTGCCACCAGCCCGGGCAGCAACAGCCCGAGGAACATAAACGCCGTACAGAGCGAGAAATGGGCGGTCTTGTGCGCGCCATCGGCAAAGCGCATCATATAGACCATACAGATAGTGTAACCCAACCCATAGCCCAACTGCTCAATGCCAATGCAAAGCGCTATCAACCAAAACGATGTCGGTTGGCAGGCTGCCAAATAAACATACACCACGCAGGGCAGCGTCAGCCACAACGCCAGCGGGATAAAGGTCTTCTTCAGTCCCCATCGGCTCACGATGAGTCCGCCTGCGATGCCGCCCGCCAACATCAGCACCACACCGATTCCGTATATCTCTCCCACCGTGGCAACGCCTAATCCCAGTCCGCCCTCGGCTTGCGCGGCAAGGAAGAAAGGATTGCAGAGTTTCAGCAGCAATGCCTCCGGCAGGCGGTACACCAGCATGAAACACAATGCTAAAGCTATCTGCGGTTTACGAAAGAAACTCACAAAGGTCTCGCCCACCTCTCGGAAGATAGCGGCGCTGTTTGCGGGGGATACTATCAGAGTGCTCGGAGTATTCGGAATATTCTGAGAACTCCGATTCCGCTCTTCGTCAGCCCTCATCACCCACGCATGCCACACCGCGAGCAGTGCCAACAAGCCGCTGCAGCCCAGCAGCACATACGTCCACGAGGCGGCAACCGTAGTGCATCGTTGCAGCCAGCCTACAATCAGCAGCAATGCCGATTGGCAAAAGATATTGGCAATCTTGTAGAAGGTGGAGCGCAAGCCCACATACGCCGACTGTTGGTGCTCCGTCAGGGCAATCATGTAATACCCGTCGGCGGCAATATCGTGCGTGGCAGAGGCAAACGCCGTGATGGTGAAGAACACCAGCGCGATGGCTACAGTAGCGGGAATGGTCAGCGTGCTCTCTGCCTTCGGGAAGGCGCAACCTGCCACCGCCAGCGCTACGCCCAACATCGCCACCGCCATCACCGCCTGCATCACCAGCACCCACCAGCGCTTGGTGCGCAGTACGTCCACAAACGGGCTCCACAGCGGCTTCAACACCCACGGGAAGGTAATCAGACTCGTGAACAGCGCCATCTCGCCATTGGGTACGCCCAACTGCGTAAAGAGCGTGATACTCACGCTGGTAACGAGGAAATAGGGTACGCCTTCCGCAAAATACAGCGTCGGCACCCACCACCAAGGCGAATTATGTGGCACTTGTCTATCCATTCCGCCGCAAAGTTACTGCTTTTTTCCGATATAAGCAAAAAAATGCTTGATAATCTTGCATATTCCGTCAAAAAGCACTACCTTTGCACGCGAAAAAAATAGGCATATACTCCTAAAAAACATGAACCCTCTCCATTATCTATACCTCGTGCAGTGGTTTGTCCGTGCGCGTTTCTTCGGGCGGCGTGCGCCGCTGCAGACGGTGCTGTTCATCACCGACAAGTGTAACCTTCGTTGCAAGCATTGCAGCGTGTATGGCAGCGCGGGCTACCGGCAGCGCACCTTCGATGACATCGTGGCGGACATGCGCTACTCTTACGCGCAGGGTTCGCGATTCATTGACCTTGAGGGCGGCGAGCCTACCTTGTGGCGCGAGGGCGAGCGCACCATCAACGACCTGATAGATGCGGCGTTGCAGATAGGATTCTTCTCCATCACGGTAACGACCAACGCGCAGCAAGACTTCTCGTGGATACATCCGCATTCTATCTGGGTGAGCATGGATGGCGTGGGTGAGTACCACGACCGCATCCGCGGCGAGGGCACGTTTGCACGCTTGGAGGAGAACATCCGCCGCTCGGGGCAGAAGCATATATGCGTGAATATGGTGGTGAACACGCTCAATCACGAGTCGCTTGACCAAGCGATGGAGTACGTGAAGAACAGCCCTTATATCGAGCAGATCTCCATCAATTTCACCACCCCCTACCCCGGGACGGAGTACCTCGCTTTGCCGCCGGAGCAGAAAGCGGCTATCATCGACCGCGTGTTGGAATACAAGCGCAAGGGTTACCCTATCATGAACTCCCGCTCGGGGCTTAAACGGATGAAAAAGAATGCGTTAGGGCAGATACAGTTAGGCAAAGAGTGCTTCGTAACGAGCTTCATCTACACCGATGGCTCGCGCAGTCTGTGCCTCGGCTATGGTACGGAGCAGTGCCGCGAATGCGGCTTCTGCATGGCAGGCGAGATGGCATCCGTCTTCCACTTCGCCCCCGACACCCTGCTATCGGGATTCAAACTGAGAATGTAGATTGGGATAAAGGATAAAGGATAAAGGATGAAGGATGAAAGACTTATTAGTTTCGACTATATAAATAACTCATTATAAAACAGACTACTATGGAAGCAAAAGAACAAGTATTGGCAGCCATGCGTGAGGCAGGCGAGCCGCTCAATGCCGGCAAGATTGCAGAACTCACAGGTCTTGACCGCAAGGAGGTGGACAAAGCGATGAAATCCCTCAAAGACGAGGGCAGCATCATCTCCCCCGTCCGCTGCAAATGGACGGTGAAGTAGTACCTCCGCACTCGACATCACCACTCAAAGAGGCTGTCTAACAAGTCGAGTTAGGCAGTCTTTTTTGTGGCGATAGATAGGAGACGAGCAAGGCTTATACGTGTTTTGGACAATTGTTATAGAAGGGCTGAAGGCACGTTACAGACACGTTACAGACTCGTTTATGTTACGATAATGTTCCGATAAAACCGGCTACTGATAAAGATGGCCGATTGGGTATGGTTATGCGAAAAAAGGACAATTATCATAGATTGCAGTTGTATGATAGGGAATTGTATAATATAAAAGAGGCTGCCTAACCTGACTTGTTAGACAGCCTCTTTGTTATGTCATTGCATGCCCTCTATTCGGAGCATGAGCACTCAAAATGAACAAAATTAGTCTTCATCTGCGTGAGCTGCAGCGTATGCCTTCAAGAGTTGGTCTTGCACGTCAGCGGGTACGAGTTCGTAGGATTTGAACGCCATGGTGAAGGTGGCGCGACCGCCGGTGAGCGACGAGAGCGTGGTGGAGTAGTTAGACAACTCCTTGAGGGGCACGAGGGCTTTGAGGCGCGTGAACTGCTTCTCGCTCTCCATGCCAAGCACCATGCCGCGGCGACCGTTGATGTCGCTCATCACATCACCCATGATTTCCGTGGGCACGAGCACCTCTACATCGTAGATAGGCTCCAGCACCTTCGGGTTGGCGTTGCGGAACGCCTCGGCAAAGGCGTTGCGACCTGCCAAGCGGAAGGAGATTTCGTTGGAGTCAACGGGGTGCATCTTGCCGTCGTACACGATGACGCGGACGTCGCGTGCGTAGGAGCCCGTGAGCGGTCCTTGCTCCATGCGGTCCATCACACCTTTCAGAATAGCAGGGATGAAGCGTGCATCGATGGCACCACCCACGATGGAGTTGATGAGCACCAACTTGCCGCCCCACTCGAGCGAAATCTCCTGCGTGTCTTTGACGGAAATCTTGTACTCTTGGTTGCCGAACTTGTAGGATTCCTTCACGGGCATGCCTTCCTCGTAGGGCTCCACGATGAGGTGCACCTCGCCGAACTGACCCGAGCCGCCGGACTGTTTCTTGTGGCGATAGTCGGCGCGAGCGGCTTTGGTGATGGTCTCGCGGTACGGAATCTTCGGCTCATCGAACTCAACCGACATCTTGTCGTTGTTCTCGAGACGCCATTTGAGGGTACGGAGGTGGAACTCGCCTTGTCCCCAGACGATGGTCTGGCGCAGTTCTTTCGACTGCTCTACAATCCATGTGGGGTCTTCCTCGTGCATGCGGGTGAGCAGCGCGGCGAGTTTCTCGTTGTCTGCCTCGTTAGCGGGACGGATAGCGCGGCGGTAGCGCGGCTGCGGATAGACGATAGGCGCGTATTGGTAGTCGCAGTCCTTGGCGTTGAGCGTGTTGCCCGTGCGGGTGTCTTTCAGTTTGACCGTAGCGGCGATGTCGCCGGCGTGCACCTCCTCCACGGGGGTACGCATGCTGCCCGCCACCGTGAAGAGTTGGGAGATACGCTCCTTGCTGCCGCGCTCCATGTTCTGCAGGTCGTCGCCCGGGCGAACCACACCCTGCATCACGCGGAAGTAACTCACCTCACCCACGTGCGGCTCCACGGAGGTCTTGAAGACGTAGAGGCTGGTGGGCGCATCGTCCACGGGGCGAACCGAAGTGCCGTCCACGGTCTTGTACTCGAACTGGCGAGGTGCTGGCGCCATCACGTTGAGGAAGTCCATCAAGCGGCGGATACCCATGTCTTTGGCTGCGCTGCAGCAGATGACGGGGTACATTGAGCCCTGTGCATAGACCGACTTCAAGCCCTGCATGATTTCCTCATCGTTCAGACCTTCTTCCAAGAACTTATCCAGCAAGGTCTCGTCTGCCTCTGCCGCCTGCTCTTGGAGGGCTTGGCGCATCTCCTCCACCTTGGCTTGCTCCCCTGCGGGAATCTCTTTCTCCTCGGGGGCACCGCCGTCGGGTCCCCAAACGAGCATCTTGCCTTTCAGCACGTCGATAACGGCATTGAAGCCCGCACCGGCGTTCACAGGATATTGCATGACGGTGCAGCGGTTGCCGAACGTCTCGCGCAACTCGTGGAGCACCTTCTCGAAATCTGCATATTCATGGTCGCACTTGTTCACAACGAATGCCAGCGGTTTATGTGCATTCTCCACAAGGCGGAAATTGTTTTGCGTACCTACCGTAACGCCCTCGTTGGCGGAGAGCACCACCAGCGCCGAACCCACCATCTGCAAAGCGGCAACCGTACCGCCGCAGAAGTCATCACTACCTGCGCAATCGATGATATTCAGTTTCTTACCCATGAACTCCACGTTGCAGACGGTGGAGAACACCGAGTAGCCGTACTCTTTCTCTACGGGGAAATAGTCGCAGACCGTCGATTGCGTCTCTATCGACCCGCGACGTTTAATCACACCCGACTCAAATAACATCGACTCCATGAGAGTCGTCTTTCCGGACCCGCTACCGCCCAACATGGCGATATTCTTGATCTCGTTTGCTTGATACACTTTTGCCATAGTTTTACATTGTGTTTATCACGTTGTGTTGGTCAGTCCCTGTTGCTCAGTTCCTGTTTATCACGTTGTGTAGGTTAGTTTTTTCGGTTAAAAACAGCCGCAAAGATACGATATTTTTTTTACTTCCGCAAGAAAAAAGTGCATTTTATGTTGTACAACATATTTATTATGCACAAAAAAAAAAAAGACCATCTAATAGATAATTGATGGTCTCTTTCGTAATCCCCCAAAAACAGAGGAAATGCTATTTACTTGCTGATTGCGCCGCTGGGGCAAACATCTGCGCAAGTGCCGCACTCGGTGCAAACCTCAGGATCAATAGAATAGTGCTCGCCCTCGGAGATAGCACCCATCGGGCATTCATCAATACAAGTACCGCATGCGATACATTCGTCAGAAATTACGTAAGCCATAGTTATTGAATTTTATAAAGTTAGTTAATAAACTTCGTGTAGGGAACTCCGCTTCGCTCCGTGTTGGAAACTTCGTGTATTTAACTTCGTGTAGGGAACTCCGCTTCGCTCCGTGTTGGAAAGTGGTGCAAAGGTACAACTATTTTTTGAGAATACCAAGAATTAGGTATCATTTTTTGCAAATTGTACGATTTTTGTCATTTTTTCGCCCCTTTGAGTGCAGCGAGTAGCTTTTCGTTGGGAGTGGTAGCCGCTGTGGGAGCCAGTCCTTTGCGCTTGGCGAAAGTAGTCCAGTCTTTCGCACCATGCTCGTCCGTGAGCGGCAACCCGCGTTGCAGGAAATGGCAGTAGGCGATGGCGAGTGCATCGGTGGCATCCAGTTTCTTGGGCATCAGCTCGGCGGGGATATGCAGGAAGCGTTGCAGCATATCGGCTACCTGCGCTTTGGTAGCATGTCCGTTGCCGGTAATCGCCATTTTGATTTTCATCGGCGAGTACTCGTTGATAGGCAAATCGCGGCTCAAAGCAGCGGCTATCGCTACTCCCTGCGCATGCACAATCTTAATCATCGTCTGGGGGTTCTTATCCACGAACTGCGTCTCGATGGCGAGCGTGGTCGGATGCTGTCGGTCTATTAGGTCTTGCAGGAAGAAGAACTCTTTTTGCAGTCGCGCGTATTGTCCGTCCAACTTATGCACATCCAATACGCCGAAATCCACTATCGAAGCCTGCTTGCCCTGCACATCCAGCAGCGCGTAGCCCATAAACAGCGTGCCAGGGTCTATACCTAATATGCGACAAGTATCCATACTTTGTCAATTTGTAAATTTGTAAATTTGAAAATTGCCATGCGGCACTAATCAACTCTGACCGGTCATAGACGCACCCAAACACTTTTTCAGCAGGCGGGGACGCCTGCGCACCCGGACATCCGCATGGTAGTTTCAAGTTTCAAGTTTACCGCGGGCGAGACGCCCGCGTCCCCAGTAGTTTCAGTTTTCAGGTTTATCGTCTTTCTCTCGCATACGAACGGCTCCATGGATAATGATAATCGCCGCACCGACCATCAGCACATAGTTTGCCCACGGCTCCACGCCGCAGATACTCAGGACAGCACCCGCCAACAGCACCACGCCTCCTGCAATCAAAAGTATCTTACTCCATTTCATGGTAAAATTTGTATAATTTTATAATTTGAAACTTGAAACTTGAAACTTAGCAGGCGGGGACGCCTGCGTACCCGGACATCATTTCCAAATTTTCAGCAGGCGGGGACGCCTGCGTACCCGGACATCAAATTGAATTATCTATTCTTCCACCAAATACACATCTTCGTTGTCGGCGTGCATGTAGTATTGTTCGCGCGCGAAACGCTCAAGGCTATCGGTATTTTGCAGCACATTGAGGTCGTGGCGCGCCTTTTGGATTCCCTCACGGTAGGTATCGCGCTGCTCCTCCAAGTGGTGTATCTCACGCGCACGCTTCACGTAGTTAATCAGGCTCTGGTCGCCAAAGAAAATCATCACCACCGCAAAAACGGCAATCGTAACCACATACTTGCCGTACTTTCTCCATCGTTGTAACCATTCTTCTTTCATGGCTGCAAAGGTACGCTTTTTTTTTCGTTTGTGCAAGTTCGTGTGCGATTTTGTGCAAAAAGGTGCGTTTTTCTTGCGTATATCGTAATTTTTGCGTAACTTTGCAGCCGTTTTATTTCTATGGATAAGTTATCGCTCATACGCAAACCCGTTGAACAGGAGTTCTTTCTGTACGACCAACTCTACGAGAGCACTCTCCGCAGCGACCATCCGCTGCTGAACGAGGTGCTGACGCACACCGCCCTTCATCGGGGCAAGCAGTTGCGTCCATTGCTCACACTTCTTGCTGCTAAGATATGCAATCCCGTTACGCAAAAGACGCTACAGACGGCTGTGGCATTAGAGTTGCTACATACAGCCACGCTGATGCACGATGATGTGGTGGACAACTCGCCCACGCGCCGCGGTGCACCCTCCGTGCAAGCCCAATGGAGCAACAAAGTGGCGGTATTGGTAGGCGACTACCTGCTCGCCAAAGTCATCGGTATCACCTCCGACATACGAAATGGCAAGATACTCTCTATCGTTGCCCACTTGGGGCAGATGCTCTCTTCCGGCGAGTTGCTGCAACTGCATGCCGGCGGCAGCATGTGGATTACCGAGGAGCAGTATTTCAGGATAATAGACCAAAAGACCGCCCAACTCTTTCAAGCCTGCATGGAAGCGGGCGCGGAGTCGGCAGGCTGCACGCAGCGGCAACGCACTGCGCTACGCGAGTTCGGACGCATCTTCGGACTTTGCTTCCAAATGAAAGACGACATCTTCGACTATTCTGACTCGGAAGAGATAGGCAAGCCCACGATGAACGATATCCGCGACGGCAAAGCCACGCTGCCTCTGATTATCTCGCTACAGCGTGCGCCGCAGCAAGAAGCGGAGCATATCCGCACCTTGGCAGAGGCGTTGGCAAGCCACGATGAGCATATCAACGCCCACAACGCAGAGGAGGAAATTAAGTCGTTTGTTATGCGCTACCAAGGTATTCCATATACCCAACAAAAGATGGAGCAACTGCGCACACAAGCCGTCGCCCTGCTTGACATCTTCCACGATCCCTATCCCGCAAACAACACCACCGCTCGTCCGACCCCCAAGAACTCACTCATCCAACTGCTCAACTACGCTATCAATAGGCTGTACTAAATATAATTTGTAAATTTGAAAATTTGAAATTTTGTAAATTACCATGCGGAATAAAGCATTTTCAAATTTACACATTTCTCAAAACAGACCATTTTCAAATTTTCAAATTTACAAATTTTCAAATTGATATGTTGCCCCTTCGCCGTCTCATATTACCCCTTTTCATACTCTGCGCCATTGCGGTGCAGGCGGATGTGGTAGTGCTCCAATCGGGGAAGGAGATACAAGGCACTATTCTTGTTCAAAACGAAGAGGTGGTGATTATCAAGACCGCTTCGGGCAGCCGTTTCCAATACCCGACTAACGAAATCAAGGCCATCCGCAAAGAAGGCTCCGCCAATCAAGGAGGTGCGGGAAACGCTACTTCCCCACAAGAAAGGGAGAGAACAAACGAAAAACATGTCTCTCCTACTTCCGTCAAAAAAGTTTCCGTAGCCATAGAGTTGGCAGGCGGCGCAGCCTCTAAACCCGCAGACGACAAGACCTACGGCAATATGTCCGCCGACCTGCTGGTCGGCAGCCACAACCTGCTGAACCGCGGTATCTTCCTCGGCGGCAGTGTGGGCTACCTCGGGGCACTCTATACCACCACTCAAACCATAGTTACCACCACTACCCCCATCGTCAAGAAGACCACCACGGCATATAGTTTTCTTCCTATCACCCTTGCCGCGCGTATTCCTTTGCTCCGTTACAAGTACGCCCCGATGATAGGAATACAGTTGGGCTATGGCGTGGCACTGAGCAAGGACTACCAAGGCGGACTAAACGCCGGACTGAACATCGGCTACTGCTACCGTATCTCCGAGCGCCAGCGGCTCTACATCGCTGCTGACTGCCAATTCCAGCAAGCCTTTATCAATACCACCGAGTACATCATCGACAACGGGGGACAGGTACACAACTACACCCACCCCGCAGGACAATGCTTCATCCACTACGGTGTTCGGGTGGGCATCTACCTGTAATTGGATTTTCTATAAACAAAAATTGTTCGCTTTTTTAACATATAATTGTCGTGTAATTATTCATTAATTTATTGAATCGCTTTTACCGAACAAAAATTTCCAAAAATTGTCCAAATATCTTTTTCTTAACGTATAATTATCATGTAATTAACCATTAATTCATTCCCCAAAACCAAATTAGATTTTGCCTGCTGAAAGGTGTTCCCTTATCCCCATTCTACATCCATTTTCGTATAATTAGTCGTTAATACTTTTTTGAACAACGTTTAACCATGAAAGAGCGTCGAACACACAGGGTAACCATCACGCTGAATGACAGCGAGATGCGGGCGTTGCAACGCTATTGCGACAAATACACGGTGAAGAACCGCAGCAAACTCATCCGCGAGACGCTCATGCACAATATCCTCAAGCGCTTCGACCAAGACTCCCCCACCCTCTTCGACTAAAACACAACGTAACAATAAACTAATGTGAGTTCGAAATAAAAAACATATACATCAAAACAACGATGATTCTTTTATATCAACAAAAATTTCCAAAAATTATTCAAATATTTTTTCTTAACATATAATTTTCGTATAATTAATCATTAATTCATTACCAAAAACTAAATCCCGACACATCGGGACATGTTTAATCTTTGACTGCTGAAATAGTTTGCTTATATCGAACTCACGTTATTTAGAACGCACTTCCCTTCTGCGCCTTTACTGCCTTCATTCCCCCTATCAAAGCGTATAAAAGATAGAAAGGATAGACGATTTCGAGTAACAATGCCGTCCATACAGTTGTTTTCGGTTCGCGGGAGCGGATGAGGACATACTCTATGGGGAATTTTACGAGCATGATGGGTGGGCAGAGGAGTTGTAAGATATTCGCTGTCAGCACGATAGCGCCGCAGAGGAGGATGTCGCGGTCTTGGTAGGCAGGGGCTTTGCCTGCCCAGCGCATGCGCTGGCAGAAGAAGGCACGCCATGTGGGGACAGGGCGGACGATGGCGGTGAGGTCTTCGTTTTCTGAGACGGCGATGCGCAGCCCGCGGCGTTTGAACGACTCAAGAAGGAACATGTCATCTCCGCTCGCCAACTCGGGATGGAGGTCGGAGTACGACTCGAGCCATCTATCGCGGCGCACAATCAAGTTGGCACTGCTGCACATCACGGGGTGCCCATGCTTGGCGGTCAAAACAGTAAGTCCTTGAATAGCAGCATATTCCGCCATCTGCAAGCGTTCGAGGAGGTTAGGGGTATGGTCGGGCGCGGTCTGCATACGCAGCGGGAGGATGAGGAGGTCGGGAGCAAGAGCCGGCATAACTCCACTGTGCAGGGCGGGGGCATGGACGATGTCATCGTCCATGAGCCATACGTAGTCGGTTGCGGCTTGGGTGATGAGGCGGCGGAGGGCGTGTTTCTTACCCTTCCCCTCGTCATTGATGCCGCGGCGGGGGATGACGGGAGTAATCGGAGTATTCCGAGTGCTCTGAGTAATCTGAGTAATCTGAGTTTTCAAACTATCCAGTTGAGATAGGAAGTTGGGGTATGATTTTTTGATACAATCGGTGTTGTCGCAGAGGAGGTCGGCGGCAAGGAGTGCCATGGCGATGCGATGGTCGCTGTAAGTCTTGCGTTCAGCAACGGCTTGCAGACGGTCAGACTCTTTGATGCGGAGCGTCTCAGTGCCCGTGGCTTGGAGCGGGATACCTAACTGTTCGCAGGTGATAGCCACGGCGGGATAGAGGTCGGGGCAGGCGGCGAAGTCAAGGGTAAGCCCCTCCCCATCTCTCGCTACGGGGGAGGGCGGGATACTATAAGATCGCACCGATGCTCTTGTATTGGTAATCAAGGCACCTTCGGGGGTGAAGGTGGTGGATACACCCAAAGGTTCGAACAAGCTTGCTACCTGCCTATCGCCTTGCAGGGAAATGTCCGTGAGTCCTTGCAGAAGCAGTTCACCGCCGTGGAGCGCCACCCATTCATACCAAAAAGCGGCGGACGACCAGTCGCGCTCGAGGAAAGTTGAGAGTGGAGAGTTTAGGGTGGAGAGTGGGGAGTGGAGAGTGGAGAGTTGCGCGATGCATTGCTTGGTCATGGCTATGTAGGGGGAAGGGCTGTCGGTTTCCACCTCAACGCCCATGAGGAGCAGGGCTGAGACGAACTGGGTGGATTGGGGGCGGTTGAGCACCACGCGAGGAAGGTCGGGAAGGGGCTTTGTGCAGGGCATTATGCGTAACGGCGGGAAGCCCTCCTGCCCTATGTATGCTATATTCGCCCCGAGGGCGCGCAGGGGATCCACCAATTGCCCGATAGGGCGTTGCAGCATGCGCGGGCAGCCGGTGAGCAGCGCGGGTTTATTCGCCAAGGCGCAGTAGGCAGCAAGGAAACGCATGGCAGTGCCGCAGTTGTCCACATTGATAACGGGGGAAGTGGCTGTCTTTTCGCGAAGTTGCGCTAACGCATCGTGCAATATGCGCACATCATCCGGCGTGTCGTCCTCGATAGGCAGCAACGGCATGCCTGCCCGCGCCTGCAAGATAAGCAGACGGTTGGCAATAGACTTGGATATGGGAAGGGAAACAGCGTATGGCATACCGAATGAGCAATTAAACGCTGCAAAGATACTACATTTTCCCGATATATACAAATAAAAATTGCGTGATTGGTGCATAAACAATACCTGACAAAAACGAACTAAAAACTTTTTATTCAACAAATATTCACAAATATTGTCCAGATATTTTATATTACCAAAAATCAAATTACTCTTTGACTGCTGAAAAAGTCTGCTTATTCCCGCCTAATCGGAATGCAAGCATCATCTCCAAAACAAAAGAGAGCGCGTCTCACGACGGGCTCTCTCAACAATAATTTACAAACAATCTAAAATTTTTACATTATCTTCAACCGCCCACTCGCTCCCGCGACCGCAACGACTGGAAACCCACCTAATTTACGAATTACGATTTACAAAGTACAAATTTTGCAGATCGGACACCGTAGCATAGGTGATTATGGGGTATATAGTTGCTAACAAAAAAGCCAAATATACTAACAATAATGCCCAAGAATAATTCTAACATTAATTGCCGTTAATTTGCCATTAATTTATCAACAAAAATTTCATTACTTAGGATAATCTTATTGCAAGCGTACACCCATTGCGCTGTACTTCACACCATCGCGGAGGATGATGAGTTGTCCGTTTTCGATGGTCTTGATGACAGGTATTGCTACATCTGCGTTGTCGATAGCGGTGGGAGTTGCAGAAACAAATACCACTACCTCATCCAAGAACGCACGCTTGTTAGCAGGTGCATAGAAACGGAGTTGGCTGGTTGCGGTAAAGTCTTTGAAAGAGAGGGTGAAAGTTGTCCACTTGCCGCTCTTTGCCATTGCCACTTTGGCGGTAACCCCTTCGTTGCTGATACTCTCTGCTGTGAGGTTCTCGTCTGCCACGAATGTACCGCCACCAACGATATCCACGAAGAAATTAGTACCATCACTGCCCCATGACTCTGCGTTGAACATCACTTTACCTGTGCCTGCTTTGCCGATAGCGGGGGTGGTTAAGCCTGAGGGGAGTGAAGTATCAGAGTTTTTGCGGATAGAGACACAAGCATAGCCTGCACAGAGAGTTCCTTCTGCTGTCCAGCCCTCGTTGTCATAGGTGCCGACAGCGGGGGTAGTGTTGATATTTGACCATTTGCCGTCATTGCCTCCAACGCCAGTAAATTTGTCAAATGTCTCGAAGAACACAGCCCCTTCGGGAGCGGTCTTTGCGGTAACGGTAACGGTGCAAGTCGCCGAGATAGCGTCATCAGCCACGCTGGTAGCAGTGATAGTCGCCGTACCTTCACCAACAGCAACGACCTCGCCGCCGCTAACGGTTGCGACCTCCTCATCACTCGATGCCCACTGTACACTTTTCATGGTGGCATTCTCAGGCAAAACCGTAGCGGTCAAGGTAGCCTTCTCCGTTACCATCAGTGCAAGCGTAGTTTGATCCAATGTAACTGCAGTTACAGGGATAGAAGCGCCTGTAGTGGTATAATGTACAGTCATGGCTTTCAGATCTGTTTTTCCACTTGCTTCATTAGTAAAACTAACAGCATTTCCTGCTGTTTCAGGAACATAAGTAACAGTAACAACTGCACTGGTTTTTGAAGTTGAACTACCGCCTGTCGGTACTGCCTCTTTGAAAGGATAGCAATCTTTATTGTAGGTTAGTAACACACTATCAATAATAGCACCTCCAACAGAGACAACCATTGTTCCATTTTTATAGACATAGCATTTACCACTGGTTATGTAACCCACGGTACCCGTAACGGTAACTTCACCTTGGCTAAACTCGTAGTCGCCACCGGAAGATTGTGTACCCGCTTTTGTAACGGTAATAGCACTAAAGCCGGTTGAAGAAAAATCAAATGCTTCCGACTTTTGTTCCGCCATCATGCTGCCTGCACATAAGAGGGCAGCGAAAATAGAAAAAATCTTTTTCATGATGTTTTGTTTTTAAGTTAGTTTATTAATTGTTATTGATACTATTTATTTCTCTTTGAACGAATTGTACAAAGTGGTCGTAGCAGGTGCCGGTTTGGTTAATCCTTTTCCAACATTGTTTGAAAACGGGTCTTTGAAACATTGAGATCATGCCTTCTTTCCATTCTTTCCAAACTTTTTTATTCAAATGGTTTTGTTCATACAAAAAGAACTCCTCGCTACACAAATCAAAATAAGCACGGATGATGGGTGAAATCTTTTCAAATTCTTCTTCCGTTAAAGTTTAGTTCGTATAGACATATTCCTGTAGTTGTTCTATGATATGTTGATAACGTTCGGTATATCGTGCAAAGAAATCCAGTTTTTGCTGTTTACCGAAATGGATACAAGCCACTGCTATCCCTGCTACACTTACAATAAACATCCCTATTTCAAGCCAAAGTGTCATATTTTGTTATGTTCTCGTTTTTATGCTTTTGGCGAAGCAGTTTTATATTGGCGGAATTGAAAATGGTATAGTTTAGACGACCGTTTAAACTTACACACTTTTTCTATGCTTTTCCCCTTTATTTCCGCCCCGTTTAGTGTGTAAATCTAAACGGTCGTCTAAACTTACACACTATGGGGATAGCAGAGTGCTATCGAATTACGGGGCAAAGGTAGTACTTATTTTTTATATATGCAAATAAATGGACAAAATTTCATAAAAATTTTACAAAAAGCGGCATATATTCTTGTTTTTGTGAGGGGAGGGGATAGGTGGTATAGTGGGTATAGCTGTTATAGTTGTTATAGTGGCTATAGTTGTTATAGTTGTTATAGTTGCTATAGTTGCTATAGTTGCCTCTGCGTTTTTTTAGCAGGCGGGGACACCTGCGTACCCGGACGGCGCTGCGTACACCGGATGGCAGTTTTTTTAGCCCCGACGGGTCGGGGCGCACCCGGACAGCGCTGCGCACCCGGACGGCGCTGCGTACACCGAACGGCGGTTGGGGCTCTATTGTGTTTCCTTTTTATGGCGGATTCTTTCTTCGTGTTGTTTTCGTCTTTTTTTCGAGTCGTTTTCGAGTTCTTTTCGAGATTGACCGCAGGCAGACTTGTGGGGATGGCGTGGCATATCGCACGGAGAGTGCGGATAAATTTTATATGGGCTTGCATATCTCGGAAAAAAGTTGTAATTTTGCGGCGGAAAAACATGTTCTTTTTTTGCGTGGCTAATTTTGTTATTCTTTTATGTTCTTTTGCGGCCGGATGCCGAGTGTACCTTCCCGCCCCCTTACCCCCTCCCCTCCTTTTAGGAGAGGCGGGGGAGTTGGAGTTACCTTCGACTGTTAGGGAAGAAAGATAAAGGACATAATACATTTGTTCCTTTTATTTCTACAAAAATTTCTGGACTATTTTATTTCTACAAATATTTCCAAAAATTGTTCAAATATTTTTTCTTTAACATATAATTTTCATATAATCCCGACAAGTACGGGATACAAGCATTAACCATTAATTTATTACAAAAAACACACGAAAGTGCTTTTGACTGCCGGAATTTTATATTGAACTCAACATTAAAACATAGATAATCATGGAGATACGGACTACATATCAGCGGCGTGCGACCCACAGTGTGCGGGTGGGCGAGTTGTTTATCGGCAGCGAGTACCCTATTCGCTTGCAGACTATGGCGAACACCTCTACCAACGACATCGAAGGCTCGGTGGCGCAGGCGCTACGCTGCGCGGAAGCCGGCGCGGAGTTGGTGCGGTTCACCACGCAAGGACTGCGGGAGGTGGAGGCACTGGGGAAAATCCGAGACAATTTGAAAATTTGTAAATCCCGACAGGTCGGGACAAGTTCCGAAAATTTGGAAATGGCAGGGGAGAATAATTTACAAATTTCCACATTTTCAAATTTTCAAATTCCCCTTGTTGCGGATGTGCATTTTCAGGCGGATGTAGCGGATGCGGCGGCGCAGGTGGTGGAGAAAGTTCGTATCAACCCCGGGAACTATATTGACCCCGCGCGGAAATTCAAGCATATTGACTACACGGATGAGGAGTATCAGGCGGAGTTGGAGCGGCTGGACGCGCGTTTCTGTCGGCTGCTTGCTATCTGCAAGGCGCATCATACCGCCCTTCGCCTCGGCGTGAACCACGGCAGCCTGAGCGACCGAATCATGTCGCGCTACGGCGACACGCCGGCGGGCATGGTGGAGAGCGTGATGGAGTTCCTGCGCGTGGCGGTGCGCGAGGCGTTTGCGGACATCGTGATTTCGGTGAAGGCAAGCAACACGCGTGTGATGGTGGAGACCGTGCGACTGCTGGTGAAGGAGATGGACAGCGAGGGCATGACCTTCCCGCTGCACTTGGGCGTTACGGAGGCGGGCGAAGGCGAGGACGGGCGTATCAAGTCGGCAGTGGGCATCGGGGCGTTGCTCGCGGACGGCATAGGCGACACCATCCGCGTGAGCCTAAGCGAGGCACCGGAGCGGGAGATACCCGTGGCGCGGGCGCTGCGCGACTACTTCGCCGACCCGCAGTCGATACGCTATCGGACGGATGCCGTAAGGCTGTCGGTGGAGGGGAAGACGGCGGTGTATGTGTCGTCGCAAGCAGATTGGGGGCTGATGCAGTTGCAAGCCGCCGCCGAGTGCGGGCGAGTGCTGTGGGACGAGGGGTGCACGGAGTTGGTGTTGCAGAACCCCAACTTCACGGCGGAGCAGTTGGAGCAGTTGGCGCGGGACATCCTGCAAGCCGCGCGCATACGGATGTACAAGACGGAGTATATCTCCTGCCCGGGCTGCGGGCGGACGCTGTTTGACCTCGAGAAGACCATCGCGGAGGTGAAAGCGGCGACGGCGCACCTGAAGGGGCTGAAGATAGGTATCATGGGCTGTATCGTGAACGGCCCCGGCGAGATGGCGGACGCCGACTACGGCTACGTGGGCGCGGGGCGCGAGCGCGTCAGCCTATACCGAGGCAAGGAGTGCGTGATGAAGAACATCCCGCAAGAGGAGGCGGTGGAGCGATTGCTGGAATTGATTGAAAGAGATAAGGCGGGAAAAGGGGAATAATAACGGAATTTTGCAAAGCAGAGTGTGCAAAAAGAAGGTTTTTGCAAAAAGAATTTGCATAATTGTAGATTTTTGCGTAACTTTGCAGCGGAAATCAAAATCAGTACGTTGTATGCGTATCGTTGCCAAAAGTACATTAATAGCCTATTATCAAAAACATCCGCAAGCAAAAATCCCCTTGGAAGAATGGTATGCCAAGGCCAGCCAAGCCGAGTGGGATAACTTTGCGGACATGAGAAACACTTTTGCAACCGTTTCGCAAGTAGGCAACCAACACTACGTGTTCAATATCAAAGGAAATGACTACCGCTTGGTAGTAGTGGTGCTGTTCACGCCAAAAACGATATACATACGTTTCGTGGGAACACATGCAGAATACGACAGAATAACCAACATTAACACCTTATAACTATGACAACCATCACGACAGAAAGAGCATATCGCGCAGCACTGAAGCGGATAGACGCTTTGTTACCTTTGGTGGACGATGAGCATTACTCATTGGAAGACCCAAATGTGCGCGAATTAGAGGAAATCACCTCAAAGGTAGAAGCCTACGAGGCCATCCATTATCCTATCCAAATACCCGATATGGCAATGGTATGAGGCATTCATCGAACTATTTAACATTACACAGATATGACAATGCAGAAAAGTCCACTTCAGATTGCGCGGCAGAGTTACCAACCTAAGATGCCGGTAGCGCTGCGCAGCGCAGTACGCCTTGTAGAAGGCGAGAAAACGCAGTCCGTAGCCGACCAAGCAGAGATTCAGTCGCTCTTCCCCAACACCTACGGTCTGCCCGTCATCACCATGGAGCCCGCTGAGGGCACCAACAGTAGCGAGCCGTTCAACATCGGCGTCATCCTCTCCGGCGGTCAAGCCCCCGGCGGACACAACGTCATCTGCGGTCTGTACGACGGACTGAAAGCCCTCAACCCGCAGAACCAACTCTACGGATTCTTGGGCGGTCCCAGCGGCTTGATTGAAGGCAAATATACCCTGCTGACCGACGAGGTGATTGACGACTACCGCAACACCGGCGGCTTCGACATCATCGGTTCGGGACGTACCAAACTGGAAGAGACATGGCAGTTTGACAACGGTATCGAGGTATGCAACAAACTGGGTATCAAGGCAATAGTAATCATCGGTGGCGACGACTCGAACACCAACGCATGCGTATTGGCAGAGTACTACCTGCAGAAGAAATGCGGTATTCAGGTTATCGGCTGCCCGAAGACCATCGACGGCGACCTGAAGAACAACATGATTGAGACCTCGTTCGGCTTTGACACCGCTTGCAAAGTGTATAGCGAGTTGATTGGTAACATCCAGCGCGATGCCAACTCGGCGAAGAAATACTGGCACTTCATCCGCCTGATGGGTCGCTCGGCTTCGCATATCGCTCTTGAGTGCGCGCTGCAAAGTCAGCCGAACATCTGCCTGATTTCGGAGGAAGTGGAGGCGAAGAGCATGACGCTGAACGACATCGTGGAACAGATAGTAGAGGTGATTGTTGACCGTGCGAATGCCGGACTGAACTTCGGTACCGTGCTTATCCCCGAGGGACTCATCGAGTTCATCCCCGCTATGCGCGTGTTGATACAGGAGTTGAACGACCTGCTCGCACAGAACGAGGAGTTTGCCGGTCTGGAAGGCGACGACGCAAAACGAGAGTACGTGAAGTCGATGCTGACTCCCGCCTCCTGCGAACTGTTCCGCTCGCTGCCGAAGGCTATCGCCAAGCAGTTGACACTTGACCGCGACCCGCACGGAAACGTGATGGTGAGCCAAATCGAGACCGAGAAACTGCTCATTGAGATGGTAAGCAAGCGCTTGGCACAACTGAAAGCCAACGGCGTGTACAAAGGCAAGTTCTCCGCGCTCAACCACTTCTTCGGCTACGAAGGTCGCTGCGCTATCCCCTCGAACTTCGATGCAGACTATTGCTACTCGCTCGGCATGACGGCTACCCACCTCATCGCAGCCGGCAAGACGGGTTATATGGCTCTGGTACGCAACCTGACCAAACCCGCTTCGGAGTGGATTGCAGGCGGTGTGCCCATCACGATGATGATGAACATGGAGAAACGCAACGGCAAGATGAAACCCGTTATTCAAAAGGCACTCGTTGACCTGAACGGTGCGCCGTTCCTCTACCTCAAGTCGCACCGCGCCGAGTGGGCAGACGCCAACACCAGTTACATCTACCCGGGTCCGATACAGTACTACGGACCGTCGGAGGTATGCGACCTGCCGACCCACACCCTGCGCTTGGAGCAAGAAGGGAAGTAAGGTAGGATAAAAGATACAAGACAAAGGATGAAAGACTGATTAGCCTCGATGAGTCAGAGGCGATTGGTCTTTCATCCTTTTTTATGGCAATGATATAAATGTTAAATCAGCGATGCAAAATTTAGTTATGTCGCCCCTTCGGGGCTTTTGGTGTGGGAGGGAAAGCTTTTTTCGTAGGGGCTCGCCCCTACGCTGTTTTATGCCGCCCCTTCGGGGCTTGCATTTGATAAAGAATTTGGGTCAACTTGTATATGCCTTTTTTCATTTGAATTCAATCTAGGCGAATACATTCAGCATTAAAAAACTAATCTGTTTTTTGGTAATGAATGAATTAATGAATAATTACATGGAAATTATACGTTAAAAAATATTTGGACAATTTTTGAAAATTTTTGTGGAAATAACACCGAGGCAAATCAGTCTGCCTTGCTTTCCATGCCGCGGAAGTAATCGCTTCGGATGATGAGGTCGGAGAGGTGATAGGCTTCCTGTTCTGTACAAGGGCGGTTGTTGCGCGCTGCGGAGTCCAGCAGGTTGACGCCAAACCCGTGCCAATAGTAGTCCTCTGCCCCTATCAGATGCAGAATGGTCGGGAAGATATCCATCTGATAGCAAGTGTCCGCAACCTGTACATTTCCCTCTATCTCAGGCGAGTAGATGATGAGCGGGGTGAAGGTATGCCCTGTCTGCATGGGGATGCCGTTCTCTTTGGCGAACCTGTCCATCTCGGTATCTTGACTGCGGAATATCGTGTGGTCGCCGGAGATGACAATGGTGGTGTTCTCTGCCAAAGGGCTGTTTTGAATAGCGTCCAGCAATGCGCCAATGCAGGAATCCGTGTACGCAAGGCAATTCAGATAGGCAGACATGATATTAGGCATACCTTCCACCACATGCTTTGGATGGGTAGAACCATACGCAAAAGGCACATGCGAATCCACTGTGATACCCAAGATACAGAAACTGCTGTCTTGATTCTGAGTGTATTCTAATAATTTCTCCATCAATCCTTTATCACCCCAATGCTCCCCACGTTGTGGCTCTATTAGTTCATTGAAATGGTAACTAAAGGTTACCACAGATTGTTGCCACATATTCGGAGCAGGATTGGCGATTGCCGAATGAGCGTAGAAATGAGCATAGTTGGGATAATCATTCTCTCCATACAATCTGCAAGTCGCCCCATTAGAGATAGGCAATAATCCCGTAACACCTATCATCTGACCATCCGCAGAATTACCGTGTCTTGTTTGCGAGCGTAATTGATCGGCATATAGTACATGTTTTTGCTGTTTCAATTGCTGCAAACAAGGCATATAAGCGCATCCGCAAACACTATCCAAAGGCCATGATTCCAAACTCTCAAAGAGGATAAAAATGAGATTAGTCTTGGGGACGATATGTGGGGTTTTATCTGCTTGATAGATAATGTGCTTATCAATCTCTTTCCGTTGAGATTCAGATAGTTGCATAATCTCTCCCGCAGGCGACAATACGCTATACACAAAGCATGCAGGAAAGTAACTGATGATAGATTGGTTGTTTACATAAAGTTCTGCATTAAAATCCTCCCAAAGGTCTATTTTAGCAACACGATATACACTACCGAAAGGAAAAGAATATATTTCAGCAGTGGGCTCATACTTTCTAGAAATCACTCCACCAAGGTAGTTACCAAGCACCGAAAGGGCAATAGAAGTAAACATCGTGATGGCAAAGTGTGGGTATTTTCTTATCGGGGAGCGGTATAGGTGCAGGAGTAGCATGGTTGTCGCATAGAGTATCGTGAGGATTGGCATGATGAAAATATCCCAGCCCATGTAGGTGAGGAGCGAGTCCCAAAAGCCACTCATGTTGTCCGCCATCTTCATGGTCTCCACGGAGAGGAATAGTGTGTTGGCTTTGTAGTAGAACAAGTTGGCAATCAGCCAAATATCCGTGAGAAGATGGGCTACGACAGTCCACCAATAGCGTTTCGTGAGGAAGATGAAAGAGCCGAGAAAAAGAATCGGCGTAATCTTCCCTCCCCAAAAACGGATAAACTCGGTAGGGTTCTTCCACAGCGAGGAGATGAGGACGCTATGGAAGCACGTCCAATGGAAAATCATGGTTTTGAGGAAAAGGACAAGGGCGAAGAGGAGGAATACCGCCCAAGCAGTGCGATTGCCTTGTGCAAACCATGCACGAAGGCGAGATAAGCGATTTGTTTGCATATACATTTGATTTTGTGCTGATTAGCATCGAACACAAAAAGCGCGGGAGACTGTATATGCTTATTGCGCATGTGAGGTCCTGAGAAAACCTTTCGAATCAATAAGCACGAACAGAAACCCGCACCATGTATATGCACCCACCAAAGCATGCCAAAGGGCACAATATGCCCTAAGCATGCCTGGGAGCGAATAATACACTCCGCGAGCATCTCATGTTCTGCTTGCTTCTCTTCGGTCGAAATTTCTCAGGTTTCACACACAAGAAACAAGCGTACACAGACGCTTTTTGTACTAAAAAATGGCACTCTTCTTGCGAAGAATGACGCGCAAAGGTACTACAATTTCACCAAATACGCAAGTTTTTGCGGCAAAAATTTGGCTATTTAAGAAAAAAGCAGTAATTTTGCCACCCAAGGTTAACCCTTAACACTAAACAAAAATAGGAATGCCGGAAATAAGTTCTTTTTACTGAATCGTGATATACATGTACATGAGTGAACACAATCCACCTCATTTTCATGTGAAATATCAAGGCTATGAAGCCATCATCACCATCAAAGACGGTATCATCACCGGTTCGCTACCGCGCCGTGCGTTGCGTTTGGTGTATGAATGGCTTGACCAACACCAAGCAGAGTTGCTGGAGAATTGGGAACGTCTGGGTAGAAATGACGCACCATTGAAGATTGAACCACTGCAATAAGGAGGTAACTATGAACTATAGTATTCTAAAAATAGTAGATGCGCAGTATGTGCGTGACTACATATTGCGGTTGGCTTTCAGCAATGGGGTCGTTAAATTGGTTGACTTTTGGCCGTTAGCACAAAAAGGCATCTGTGTAAAGCTCCAAGAGATGGCTTACTTCCGCAATTTTAAGTTGGATCCGTTTTCCGTGGATTGGTCTAACGAGATAGGTTTCGCTCCCGAGTACCTTTACGAAGTGGGAAAAACGGAGTAATTTCGGCAAGGATTTGGCTTTTTTCAGTTTTGTAAAGTATAGTGAATAATTAGTATCGCATTGCGTTCCAAAATGAGATATTAACTATTCACTATTTTTGTGTATTGAATAACTAAGTTCCTATATCAAACTCCTACTCTCTATACCGCCCTCCGGTGCTTGTTTTTTGGCACAAAAGTGCGGTCTTTCATATTTTATGTACGATATTTATTATTTATCGTAATTTGGTATAATTTTTGCAATTCGGCAGTTCGTTGTCAGCCCCACTGACCACTAACCACTGACCACTCTTCACTAACATGCAAACAAAACATTTCTTATTCACCCTCCTTTCGGCACTCCTGCTCTGTCCCGCCTTTATTCGCGCGCAGTACACCGACCAAGACCTCTACAACGCCTACCTGCGTCGCGACATGGACCACTGGAAGCAGTACTTGGACGAGAACCCATGGCAAACCCTCTCGTTGAGCGAGAAGAAACGCTACCTGAACTACGAATACGGTTACCTCGCCCCCGCTATCGACACCAAGAAACCGTGGGCGGAGGACTACTTGAAGGTGTTCGAGAGGCATGTGGAGGAGATGTACAAAGCCAAGCATATCTCCGAGGCACATTATTATATGTATATGTCTTCGGTCTGCGCCTACGACTTCATGCTCAACCGCGGGCACCTGTTCTCATCGGGTGTCAAGTCATTCAAGCACGTGAAGAAAGCCACCGAGTTGGCACCCGAAGACCCCTTCGTGCTGACGCTGATGGCTAACGTGGAGTTCTACGCGCCTTCCGCCTTCGGGGGCGACAAAGAGGAGGCGCTGAAGATGTTTCAGAAAGCCCGCCGACTCTTCGAGACCACGACCGCCTACGAGCACCTTTGGAACTACGCTGCCATGCGTCTCTGCATAGCCCAGTGCTATGAAAAAACGGGCGACGTGGAGTTGGCCATCCAAGCCTGCAAAGAAATCTTGGAGAGCATTCCCGACTTCTCCTACATCCGCGACGAATACCTCCCCAGACTGCAACAACTAGCGAAACAGTGATGAAAAGGAGCAAGGAACCAAGAACCAAGAACCAAGACAGATTACCTGCGTCTCTGAGGTTTCAGAGTCGAAGCCGTCTCGTCTTGGTTCTTGGTTCCTTGTTCTTGGTTCCAAAAGTCTTTGTTCTTGGTTCTTTGTTCCTGGTTCTACTCGCCCCGCCCGCCTCTGCGCAGCCGAACTACGAGCACCGCGACGGGTACACCGCACACCTTGTGCGTGTGCCCGTTTCGCATGCAGATACCGCCACGGGCTACCTGCTCATCCCCGACAGTGCCGTGCAAGCCCCCGCCGTGCTGGTGCTCCACGATCACGGTGCTCACTTCACCATCGGCAAAGAAAAGATGGTCTGCCCAATCCGCCCCGCGGAAGCCGACTCAGCCTGCGAAAGCACCCTGCAAGACGCTCGCCGATGGGTGAACAAGTTCTACAACGGCATGTTCGTGGGCGACTCGCTCGCCCAAGCAGGCTATGTCGTCTTGGCGATAGACGCCGTCTATTGGGGCGAACGCCGGCAGGAACCCACCCCGTCGGACAGCAACGCGCTCAGACAGCAAAGCGGTCGGACTGTGAAGCGCTCAGACAGCGCAGCGGTCAATCTAAAATCCTACCAACCCGCCTACTACCAACGCCACCTTCGCCAATACGGCGAGGCGTGGTTCGAGACCATCCTGCGCGACGACCGGGCTTGCGTGGACTACCTCCGCCGCCTCCCCTGCGTGGACTCCGCGCGGGTCGCCGCCTTCGGTTTCTCCATGGGTGCTTTCCGCGCATGGCAACTGACGGCAAGCGATACCCGCGTCAAGGTCTGCATCGCCGCCAACTGGATGACCACCCGGGCAGACCACCTCGGCAGCACACTCCTGCCCTCCAACGCCAACCCCTCCGCCTACTCCATGTACCGCCCCGACTGCCCCGCCGACTACCCCGAGACCGCCGCTCGCATCGCACCGCGCCCTTTCCTGCTGCTCTACGGCGAGCATGACCCCTTGTTCACCCCCGACAGCGTCCAAACCGCTATCCGCACCATCGACACACGATACCACGACTCGCTGCCTACCACACACGGAATTTTCCAAGCCACCCCCATGCCCTACAAGCACTTTTTTAGTCGGGAACATTGGGAGAAGACGCGCGATTTTCTGAATAAACACCTCTGAAAAGCGACATACTCGCACTTTTTTTGCATTTTTTCGCAAGAAAATTTGGTGGTTTCAAAAAAAAGCAGTAATTTTGCACCGCTTTTGAGAAATGGACTTAGTCTCGTTTTTGAGAAAGTTACGTATTTTTGCCAAATGGTGTAATGGTAGCACTACAGATTCTGGTTCTGTCTGTCTGGGTTCGAGTCCTGGTTTGGCAACACAAAGAGGAGAATAAGATAGAGGTTTGAGGGGAGATTTTTAGTAGGTTTAGTAGATTTTCAACTAAAAAAGGCTGTCTAACAAGTCAAGTTAGGCAGTCTCTTTTTGTTTATGAATGGCTTTCAAGGCGACATCGCAGCCCCCTTCGTGTTGTTTCAAAACGCCCGTCCCGACCCATCAGGGCGTCCCCGTTGGCTACGCCTCATAGGACTTGTTAGACAGCTTCTTCCTATTTCTATAGGATGTATTCATGTAGTACACAACACCAAAGGCAAGCGTTACTTCCATAAATCAGCGGATTTACTGCTTTGAAGATTCTCTTATCCATTGCTTTTATTTCCGCTACATACTTCGGGTCGTGCTATCGTAGTTGCGAAAGATTTAGGAAATGACATACATGTTGCCCCTGCGACCCAAGATTGAGTTATATCGCCCCTTCCCGATAGATCGGGATAAATCTCGGCTTGCATTTGACAAACAATTTGGGTCAACTTGTATATTATTACCAAGATTTATGTTATTCGCCCGCAAAGGTACTACTTTTTTGGACATACGCAAGGAAAATAGGAAAATAATTTTTCAGGGCAATCCCGACAAATCCACCTTGTACACTTGTTCATCTCGAGCAGGTCGATGGTGCAGCAACATCACCATATATATAGGAGCATACAACACCCCCTCAGCCTTGCTCATATTCCCGTTGCAAAGCACAATCGCCTTGTCCAAATGAAAGTCAGCACATGCCAAGCAACGATCAAGCGCGGCATGCCGGCGATAGTCCTTGCCCGACTTCACCTCAATAGGTAGCACTCCACCCTCATGCTCCACCACGAAGTCCACTTCGCCCACTTTCTTGCTGTTAAAATAGTACAAATCAAAGCCATGAGTTTTCAGTTCCTGCGCCACCACGTTCTCATAGATTGCTCCGTAGTTGATGTCCGTTTCTCCGTTCAGCAACTGCATCTGTATGCCGTTCGCATACTGACACGCCAACAGCCCCACATCGTTTTGAAACAACTTAAATAGGTTATGTTGCTTGTTGAGAAGCAGCGGAATGCGAGGTTTCTCCACATTGTATGTCGGCAACGCCACGCCCGCCTCCTGCAACCATATAAAGTCATTCTCATACCTTGACAACTTAAAATGCTCGTTTAGGTTGCTAAATACAAACCGCTTGTTTTGTGCATTCAGCTCGGAGGGTATCAAATCGAAGATTGCCTGAATATACAATTTCCGCCGTGCATCATACTGAGCTATGTCGCGCCGATACATGCCAAGGATAGCCTGTTGCACCTGCCATACATTTTGCAAGTTATTGCTATCCAGATAGGTCTGTACCACCTCCGGCATGCCGCCCACAATCAGATAGATCCGAAACAACTGCATCAATTTCTCGTGCACAAAGTCGTCCACCGGCGTTTGGTTCTTCCACGCTTGTCTCACGCTCGCCACCACATTATCCGACACGCCCAATGCTCCTATAAACTCCTCAAAATCAAGCGGATAAACCTGCATCTCCTGCAAAAATCCCACCGGCATACTACGGATATCTTTCAGTTGCGTTCCGAGCAAACTGCCGCTCAGCGCATAGCGATACTTGCCGTCTTCCACCAAGAACTTCACCCAAGTCATCACATCAGGATATGCCTGCACCTCATCCAAAAAGACAAATGTCTTCTGCGGAATCAAGGGCACACGCGCCACGGCAGATAGGCGCAACAACAGATTATCCACATCCGTAGCATCTTGGAATACACGCACCATCTCCACATCGCGCAAGAAATTAATCTCTAAGTAGTTTTCATAATGTTTCTTGCCATATTTCCGTATGGCAAAGCTCTTCCCTACCTGCCTTGCACCGGTCAGCAGTAGCGCCTTCTCGCTGCGTGCGTAATGGTCTGCTATATATGTATCCAACTTCCTTCCTATCATATAACACTCATTTTCTGTTTATTACAAACTTTTTGTCCGATTTTTCTAATATCGTTTTGCTTATTTTGTCCGCTTTTTCCAATACAAATCGCCCCATTTTGTCCGCTTTTTCCAATTTCTCGCCGGCAAAGGTACTGCTTTTTTCTGAGATATGCAAGGAAAATCGGAAATAATTTTCAGGGCAATTTTTGTTTAGAAGAAGAATTACATATTCAAGGAAGGCATAGTTTTCAGAGAACAAATATCTTCAAATATTCAACAAATATTTTATTCGAATAATATTTGGGCAATTTTTGGTAATATTTGTT
Organism: Paludibacteraceae bacterium; assembly: GCA_051870915.1. GTDB lineage: Bacteria > Bacteroidota > Bacteroidia > Bacteroidales > Paludibacteraceae > Colicola. Next base: position 565 of record JBJECI010000118.1, on the reverse strand, counting down.
GAAAGAAAAGAATTAAACGGGAAATGCTTGCATCCCGAAGTCGGTATTAACGGCTATTGTTATGTTAAAGAGAAAACAATTTTTTATGGAAAAGAGTGAACGGGGTATAGAGACAAAAAAAAACGACAGTCCGAAAGGCTGTCGTGTCATTAGTCATTCATTTACTTGAAGAGGTCTGCGTGTGTGCCGGTATCGGTAAGGGGGGGACTATTTCTGTTTGCTTTTGTTTAGGATTTTAGCAAAATCTTTTAGTTTTTGCACATTGGTTGCTGGAAAACTTATGTCTTTCAATACATTATAATGTTTGTCATCTGAAACAATGTATGTTGCACCGCATGTAATAGCACAATCTACAAATTTATTATCGTCCGGGTCTTCTGTAATTAGTCGAAAACGGAAACTTGGGTCTACTTGTTCAGTGTTTGCACTGGCAAGAATGATGCTAATTACGGCTTGTGCAAAGTCTGTATCCTGATAAAATTTTATCAATATCTCCTCGTATTCTAATAACAATAGTTCGTGAATATTTTTTTAATAAGTTTATTTTGTGATAGTTAAGTACTAT
>JBJECI010000117.1:22913-30848 GCA_051870915.1 Paludibacteraceae bacterium | reverse complement strand
ACTATGGCAAATATCTTAGCGATAGTGGGTCGTCCCAATGTCGGGAAATCGACCCTTTTCAATCGCCTGACGGGTACTCGGCGGGCGATAGTGAATAACACGGCGGGCACCACCCGCGACCGCCAGTACGGCAAGGCGGAATGGTGCGGCAAAGAGTTCTCGGTGATAGACACAGGCGGCTGGGTGGTGAACTCGGACGACACCTTCGAGAGCGAGATAAACCGACAGGTGAACCTCGCTATACGCGAGGCAGACGTGGTGTTGCTGGTGGTGGACGTGAACGAAGGCGTTACGCAGTTCGACATGGAGGTGGCGCACCTGCTGCGTCAGGCGAAGAAGCCCACCGTGCTGGGCGTGAACAAAGTGGACACGTTTGAGATGCAATACGGGGCACCGGAGTTCTACAAGTTAGGATTAGGCGAGCCCTTTATCCTCAGTGCGGAGAACGGTCTCGGCACCGGTGATTTATTAGACGAGATATGCTCGCGCTTCAAGAAAGACGAGACGGGGGAGGAGATAGACGACCTGCCGCGCTTCGCCATCGTGGGGCGCCCGAACGCGGGGAAGTCGTCTATTCTTAATGCTTTTATCGGCGAGGAGCGCACGATAGTAACCGACATCCCGGGGACAACGCGTGACAGTATCTACACGCGCTACAACAAGTTCGGCAAGGAGTTCTACCTCGTGGACACAGCGGGTATTCGCAAGAAGGCGAAGGTGAACGAGGACTTGGAATACTACTCGGTGGTGCGGTCGATTCGTGCGATAGAGAACTCGGATGTGTGTATCCTGATGATAGATGCCACGCGAGGCATTGAAGCGCAAGACCTGAACATCTACTCGCTGATTCAGAAGAACAAGAAAGGGCTGGTGGTGTGTATCAACAAATGGGACTTGGTGGAGAGCAAGACGAATGCTGACATCAAAGCCTTCGAAAGGGCTATCCGCGAGCGTATTGCGCCGTTCACCGACTTCCCAATCATCTTCGCCTCTGCGCTGACCAAACAGCGTATCTTCAAGGTGATGGAGACGGCGCTGCACGTGTATGAGAACAAGTTCCGCAAAGTGCCGACGGCGCAACTGAACGATAAGTTCCTGCCGCTGATAGAGAACTATCCGCCGCCTGCCACGAAGGGCAAGTACATCAAGATAAAGTACTGCACACAGTTGCCGAACACGCAGGTGCCGACGTTCGTGTTCTTCGCCAACCTGCCACAGTATGTGAAAGAGCCTTATCGCCGCTTCTTGGAGAACAAATTGCGCGAGTGGTGGGACTTCAATGGCACGCCCGTGCAACTCTTCATTCGCGCGAAGTAGGCGCATGACTGCATATTGAAAAGAGACTGTCTAACAAGTCAGGTTAGGCAGTCTCTTTTCGTAGATAGTAGTGCTTTACTCCACGCGGTGCACGCCGTCGCTAATCTCTGCGATGTAGAAGTCGGCTTTCAGCCCCGTGGCGGCGGTGTACTTAGCACCCACCTGCTCGATGAACGCGGGGATAGCCTCTTCGCGCACCAGCGATACGGTGCACCCGCCGAAACCGCCGCCCGTCATACGGCTGCCCAGCACGCCTTCTGCCTCCCATGCGGCACTCGCCAGCGCGTCCAACTGCGGACCCGTTACCTCGTAGTCGTCGCGCAGCGAGACATGGCTCTGCGTCATCAGTTTGCCGAACTGCTCTATATCGCCGTGCTGCAAGGCGGTAACCGCGTCTTTCGTGCGCTGCACCTCGCCTACCACGTGGCGGGCACGGCGGTGCGCAACGGGGTCGGTGATGGCGTTCTCCACCTGCTCAAACTCCGCCTGCGACAACTCGGCAAGATACTGGATAGGACGCACCGTGCTAATCTGCTCCACCGCCAAGTGGCATTGCTTCACGCGGTCGTTGTACGCACCCGAGTCGAGGTGGTGAGGAGAGTGGGTGTTGGCAATCACCACCTTGATACCCTCCAATTTAACGGGCACGAGCGAGAACTGCATGGTGTCGCAGTTGAGGAAAATCGCGTGGTCTTTCTTGCCCTGTGCGGACGCAAACTGGTCCATGATACCGCACATCACGCCTGCAAACTCATGTTCTGCGGCTTGTCCAATCTTCGCCAACTCGGTGCGGTCGTAGCCCGTGTGCAGCAGTTCGTTGAAGGCGCATGCGGTAACCACCTCCATGGCAGCGCTGCTGCTCAGTCCTGCGCCGGCGGGCACGTTGCCCCAGAAGAGCATGTCGTAGCCCTGCTGCGGCAGGATACCGCGGTGGATGAACTGTGCGATACAGCCGAGAGGGTAGTTTGCCCATGCCTTGCCGGGCAGCACGGTGGTGAGTTGGTCGAGCGGCAACTCGAACACATCGGAGATGTTGAGCGAGCGGAAGCGCATCAGTCCGTCGTTGTTAGGAGCCATCAGCAGGTAGGTGCCGAAACTCAGGGCGCAGGGGAAGACAAAACCGCCGTTGTAGTCGGTATGCTCACCTATCAGATTCACGCGCCCGGGGGCAAAAAAGATGTCGGTCGCACGTTGGTTGTACGCCGCCTCAAAGGCGGATTTCAGTTCTTGAAGTTCCATAAAGTATTTAGTTTTTAAGTATTTCTATCTCTATCTTCACCCTCCCTCTGCAGGGAGGGTAGGGGAGGGTCCTGTGTGTCCTATCTCCCTCCCTCTGTAGGGAGGGTAGGGGAGGGTCCTATCACCCTCCCTTTGTAGGGAGGGCAGGGGTGGGTCCTGTAAGTGTTAGTGATTGTCCTTTCAGTCCTTTGGCGGTAGCGGTCAGCGTGCAGTTGCCCTCCACTATCACCGTCAGTTCGCCCGCGAAAGCGTGGTGCTTGGGCAGGTGGAAGAGGTCGAGGTTGGCAGCGTCGCCGTTGGCAGCAGCCACAAACCGCCCTGCGCCCTTGGTGGAGAAGTTTATCAGGTGGTCAGCGTCGGGGCACAGATTGCCGTCTTTGTCCACCACCTGCACGCGCAGGAAGTGCAGACCGCTGTTGCCCTGCGAGTAAGGCTCTTCCGATACCACGATACGAGAGGGCTTGCCTGCCGTGCGGCGGACAGCCTCGCCGTATTCGGTTACCACCTTTATCTCGCCTGCCTGCCACGGTATGTTGTCCCAAATCAGTCGGTAGCGGCGTTGCAGCGCCAGCGGGTCGCCTGCCTCGGCTGCGGCTTCCGCTTCCGCCTTGGTGAGTTTACGCACCTTGCCCATGCTCTTGCCGTTGAGGAAGAGTTCACCCTCTTGAGCGTCGGTATATGCCATCACGGGCACCGTGTCGCCCGGCTGCCAATTCCAGTGCGGGAGCAGGTGAACGGTGTGCGCCTGCTTGTTCCACTCCGCGCGGTACAGATAGTATCTGTCCTTGGGAATACCTGCGAGGTCCACGATACCGAAGTACGAGGCATGGCTGGGCCAAGCGTCGGTGTCCCACGGCGAAGGCTCGCCGAGGTAGTCGAAGCCCGTCCATACGAACTGACCGATGGTCCAAGGATAGTCGTCCATGTTGCGGAAGTCCTCGTCGGGCAGGTTGCTCCACGGGCAGTATTGCATATCGTAGCCCGAGCACTGGTTGGTCTTGCTGTTGCCGCCCGGGTGGTCCATATTGGTGATGGTCTCGGTGTTGTCGGGCACGGCGGGCAGGAAGTACACGCCGCGGGAAGAGACGGTGGACGCCGTCTCCGAGCCCAACACAAGGCGCTGCGGGGTCTTGTTGTATGCCTCCTCGTAGCGGTAAGCGCGGTAGTTAAGACCTACCACTTGCAGGATACTCGCAAAGCCGTTCTCCAGTACGCAACTCACTTGGTCCATACCTGCCGTGCAGGGACGCGTGCCGTCCTCGCGGATACAGATATCTTGCAACATCTTCGCCACTTGGTAGCCCTCGGGCGCACACTGCGTGGGCACCTCGTTGCCGACCGACCACATGACGATACTCGGGTTGTTACGGAAGTGGTGGAGCATGTTCACCATGTCGCGCTCCGCCCAGTCGTTGAAGAAACGGTGGTAGCCGTTGTCGCACTTGCCCCAGTCCCACTCGTCAAACGGCTCGCACATCACCATAAAGCCCATCTCGTCGCACAGGTCTATCAACTCGGGCGCGGGCATGTTGTGCGAAGTGCGGATGGCGTCGCAACCCATGTCTTTTAATATAAGGAGTTGGCGGCGGATAGCGTCGGTGTTGACGGCTGCCCCCAAGGGACCTAAGTCGTGGTGCAGGCACACGCCTTGGAACTTGCGCACCTTGCCGTTGAGCAGGAAGCCCACGTTAGGCACTATCTGCACGCTGCGGATACCGAACACGGTCTCCACCTCCTCCTGCCACTCGCCGTCGGCATAGAGGTTCGTGCGGGCGATATAGAGATTCGGCGCTTCGGGCGACCAAAGTAGGGGATGGCTCAGCGTGAAGTTCTGCTCCAGAGGCAGGTCATGCTTCACGTCGTACAGGCTGCAGAGCGAATCCACCACCTCGCCTGTGGTTTTGTTCACAATCTGCGTGCGGAGCCTTATCTGCTTGCCAAGCGCGTTGGTTACTCGGGTCTTGAGGTTGATACTCGCCATCTCGTCGGTTACGTAGGGCGTGGTGATATGCGTACCCCAAACAGGCACATGCACGCTCGGCGAGCAGATGAGATGTACGTTGCGATACAAGCCCGCACCCGGGTACCAGCGGCTGGACTGCTCGCGGTTCTGCAGGCGCACGGCTATCTCGTTCTGCCCCTCGCGCAAGAAAGGCGTGATGTCCACATGGAAGGCATTGTAACCATAGGGCCAGTAGCCCGCTTTCTCGCCGTTGACATACACCTCCGCCTCGCTCATCGCACCGTCGAAGAGCAGTTCCACATGCGCCGCGTCGGCATTAGGCTGAATGGTGGTCTTGTACCAAGCCGACCCCATGTAGGGCAGTCCGCCCGAGCGCCCGGCCTTGAGCGAAGGGAAGGTCTCGCCGTTCTGCCAGACGGTTACGTTCTGCAGGTCGTTATTGCGGTCGAAAGGACCGTAAATCGCCCAGTCATGGGGGATGGTTACTTCCTGCCAAGCCTTGTCTTGCGCGGCAGGCAACTGATGGTCTTGCTGCTCAAAAGCAAACTGCCAAGACGTGAGCAACGTGCTGATTGCTAATAGAATAGTATGCATATCTGTTGTAGTTTGATTCAAAGACTACCTAAGATTTCTAGATTACCTAGAATTTCTAGGATTTCTAGAATTTCTAGGATTTCTAGATTTTCTAGGATCTCTAGGGAAACCTATCTTTTAGTTCCCCTTCCATAGCGCCTTAAGCGCCTTGTTGGGTTGCCCTTTGCCGGTAAATGCTCCCATCTGGTATGCCCCCCAGCCGTCGGTGGCGTACTCTTTGGGCTTCCAGTTGTTGTATATCTGCGGCTCCCAGTAGAAGATACCTTTCATGTAGTCCCACTGGTCCACGCGCTCGCGGAAGTCCTCTATCACCTTCACCGCCTCTGCCTCTTTGCTCGCCAGCGTGCCTATCTCGGTTACCATAATCGGGCACTTGAACTCGTTGTAGAGCAGTTGGATGTTCTGTGCGGCAAGGCGGTTGGTCTCCTGCCATGTCTTGCCTGTCCACTCCGTCATCATCGGATAGTGGCTCAGCCCAATCATGTCGAACTTGCCGCCGTTGTTCTTTAGGTTGCGGAAGAACCAGTTGTTGTTCTCGTAGGCGTTGTCGATATGCACAATCACGACGGCGTCGGGGAAGACGGCTTTGCAGGCGTTGTAGCCCGCGGTGGTGAGCGCGGCGTAGTTCTTCCATCCGTTCGGCAGGTCGCCGTTTTGGTCCCATAGTTTGCCCGTAGGCCAGAGCATGCCGTTGCGGGTCTCGTTGCCCACTTGTATCCACTCGGGCGTGATGCCTTCGGCTTTCAGCGCTTCCAGCACCTCCGTCGTGTGGGCTGCCACGGCTTGCAGCAACTCATCAAGCGAGTAGTTCTTCCACGCCTCGGGGGTGGTCTGACGGCTCGGGTCGGCAAAGTAGTCGGAATAGTGGAAGTCTATCATCACGCGCAGTTTGAGGTCGGCGGCTCGCTTGGCTTTCACCAGCACGTCCTCTTGGTTGCACCAGCCTGTCTTGTGGTTCACCCACACGCGCAGACGCACACTGTTCATGCCGTGGTCGCGCATCAGGCGCATGCCCTCCTGCTGGTTGCCCACAGAGTCGTAGAACAGCACGCCGTCAGCCTCCTCCTCGGTTATCCAAGAGCAGTCCGCACCATAGGCATACGACCCCACCGCCGCAGGCTGATAAGGGTCTTCTTGATATACAGAGTCTTTATCAAGAGTGGGATCTTCCACAGGGGGAACAATAGGTGTGCAAGATACGATAGAAGGGAATAATGAGAAGAAAGACAAAAGAAAAGAATAGTGTTTCATGGTAAAAGTATATTTCAAATCGCCCGCAAAGGTACGAAAAAAAATGTATTTTTGCAAGTATTTGCCCGTTTTTTGTAAAAATTATGGTAATGATATACGAGTTGACCCAAATTCTCTATCAAATGCAAGCCCCGAAGGGGCGACATAAAACAGCGTAGGGGCTCGCCCCTACGTAAAAGGGAATCACCTACAATGCAAGCCCCGAAGGGGCGACATAACTCTATTTTTGAATTGCTGGGTCAACATGTATATCATTGTAAAAATTATTCTGCATCTTGCAGTTTTCTGACATCGTGTCGGATACGCAGCAGGCAGAGAACGGCGGTGGCACCCAAGCCGACCACGTATGCCAAAATCAGCCCTTTAGGACCCAGTCCGCAGGGAAACGCCAGCAGGTAGCCGACGGGCAGGTTCAGCACGATGTACGCCAAGAAAGAGATGTAGGGGATAATCTTCACATCCTGTATGCCGCGCAGGATGCCGATAGACACGTTCTGTATGCCGTCGAAGAACTGGTAGGTGGCGGCGCAGACCAGCAAGACGCCCGCCAAAGACGCTACCTCCGCGTTGCTTGTGAAGAGCAAGGGTATCCGATTGCGGAGCAGAACAAAGCCCACTGCCGCGAGGATATTCCATGCAATGACCATGTGCAGCGCGGCTTTTGCACTCATCACCATCTTCCGGTAGTCGCGTGCACCGTAGCAGTGCGACACGCGGATAGTGGTTGCCGCACCCATCGCCAGCACTATCTGGAACACACAGTTGCCCATCGTGTTCATTATCTGATTGGCGCTGATGGCTATCGTGCCGAACCAGCCCATCATGATACCCGTGAAGACAAAAGCAAAGGCTTCGAGGAACATCTGCCCTGCGATAGGCAAGCCGATGAAAATCAGCCGCTTCATCTCGCGCATGGAGAACATATTGAGGTGCCAACCCTGTATGTAGGGGCGTAACCAACGGGTGCCGACGAAGATAAGCACTATCGCTATCGGTCCGACGGCTCGGGCAAGGAAGGTGGCGAGGGCAGCGCCCTCAATACCCATCTCGGGGCAGCCGCAGGCGCCGTAGATGAACAGCCAGTTGAAGAAGACGTTGAGCAGGTTGGCAGCCAGCAGTACGACCATGGAAATCCATGTGTTGCCGATGCCTTCCAAGAACTGCTTGAACGTGGCAAACACCATCACGAAGGGGATGCTGTATGCCATGATTCGGTAGTAGGTAAGAGAGGCATCCACCACTTCGCGGGGTTGCCCGAGGTGGTATAGCAGGGGTTGGCAAGCCAACTGCAAGAGCATGAGCAGCACGCCCGCTACGAGGTAGAGTATCAAACCGTTGAAGAGCCAAGAATGGGTGTTCTCCCGCTGTCCGCGCCCCACCAACGCGCCCACGATGGGGGTCAGTCCCATGGAGATGCCCAATGCAAAGAGGAAGAATAGCATCGCCACCTGCCCGCCGAAAGACACGGCTGCCAAAGGCAACGCATCCTCTCCGCCCCAGCGACCGACCATGATGTTGTCCGCCAACTGCACGAGAATCTGCCCCAACTGCGCCACCACAATAGGCAGCGC
>JBJECI010000117.1:0-22813 GCA_051870915.1 Paludibacteraceae bacterium | reverse complement strand
TGTCCGCCAACTGCACGAGAATCTGCCCCAACTGCGCCACCACAATAGGCAGCGCCAACTTCAGATTAGCAATATAGTAAGGTATGTACTTTCGCATAGGTTAAGAAAAATACTAATTAACGCAAGTCGATATAGGAGCAACCTTCAGCAATCAAAGTCTAATTACGTTTTTGGTAATGAATGAAGGAATAATGACAAGAAAATGATATGTTAAAGAAAAATATTTGAATAATTTTTGGAAATTTTTGTTGAAAAAACTTGGTCGTTTTCATGTATAAAAACTTATTTCGAGTCCATGTCAACATACCAATTGCTCTCAACTCTTATTGCACTTCGGACAAGTACCTTTCACTACGAAGGAGACAGAGTGGGGGACGAAACCTTCGGGCATGTCTATCGCAGGAATAGCCACATCTTCAAGGCAATAGGTCTGCTGACATTGCTCGCAGTAGAAGTGCAAGTGCCCATGCGAATGATGGTCATCGCCATCGTGGTGGCATAGTTCGTAATGCACAACGCCCCTGCCGTCCTCAAACGCATGCACCACATCGTGTTGCGCAAACAAGGTCAGCACGCGGAAGATACTCGACTTGTCGAGGTTGAGCATACGGTCTTCGAGGTCTTTCAGACTCATAGGGCGGACGGCGTCCTGCAACTCGCTGAATACCAGTATCCTGTTTACGGTCGCCTTCACGCCTTTATGCTCCAAATGGGCTATCACTTCCTGACTATTCATACATGATTTCGTAGGGATTGTTACTTCATGTCGTTTTCGTAGTTAAAGTTGCTGAAATTTTGTGCACAAAATTACTGCTTTTTTGCGACATATACAAACTTTTCTTACGGAAAAACGAGCATGCCGTACAATAAGGTCTTATTCAATACGCAAGGAGGTGCGTTCTCTATGCCGTATCACAGAAAAGGAAAAGGCTGTCTAACAACTCCAATGAAGTGCAGCCCTCGCGGATGAGGCTGTCTAACAAGTCTTATATTGGCGACGCCCCGACTTGTCGGGACGGGCGTTTTGGAACAAAACGAGGGTTTTTGCGGTGATTTTAGCACCTTGTAAGCCATTCACAAACAAAAAGAGACTGCCTAATTTGACTTGTTAGGCAGTCTCTTTGTTCATTTAACGTAGCATCCATATGGTAATTAGTACTCTTTATTTTCTTCCATTTCTTACTCTCCTGTTCCCCTGCAGTCTTAATCGGTATCTACTCGGTATCTGCTCGGTATCTGCTCGGTATCTGCTCGGTATCTGCTCGGTATCTGGACGAGACTATACCGAGTCAAAAACGAACCTCCTACCGAGAATGACTGTGTACCCATCAGCGCATGATGTACTTGTTAGACAGAGCAAGCGTTTTGGAACAAAACGGGAGATTTTACATTGATATTGCTGTTCATTAGCAGACAAAAGGCTGTCTGAATAGACTTGTCAGACAGTCTCCGCAGAAAAGGAAGAGAGTTTCTAAAGCAGATAATCTTAGGTGATTTTGTTTTTGGTAATATAAAATATTTGAACCATATTTGAAAATATTTGTTGAATAGAAGAGTTTTTGTTTGTTTTTGTCAAGTGTTATTGAGCGTTTTTGTATATAATCCTTTTTCGAGTTTACGTGAATAAGAGTTCGAAAAGTTAACGCACCAGTACTATTTCCTCAAAATAAATGTATTTTTATTTGCAATTATCAGAAAAAAGCAGTAATTTTGCACTCGAAATCATTCTATTAATCCAAATCAATATTCTTCTCATCTGCTTATGCAACGGCTATTCTTTTCTCTGTTTGTGCTTATGGTTTGCACACTGCAATGTGCTGCTATGTCGTTGACTATCAAACCATTAGTCGGAGGCGACTATCAGCAAGAGTTGGTAACGATTGGTAAGATTGTTTACCATGCCGACTCGCTGTTTCTATACGATAGTGATAGGAACTTGGTGTACAAAGAGCAACTTTCCAAAGTGCAACATCTGGACTTCTCGCAGGAAGAGGATACGCCTACGGACGTGGAGGCTGTCGGTGAGGTGCACGAGAAGGTACGTGTCTTTCCTAATCCCACGGCAGAGACCTTGGTCGTTGAAGGCTTGATAAATGCTGACGGGCTGGTACGGCTATACAATCAGCAGGGACAGTTGATGAAAACCGCTGCTTTGGAAGAAGGACGTAGCGTATTGAATGTCAGCGATTTGCCTGTTGGTACCTATCTGCTTTTCTGCGAGGGAGGGGCATTTAAGGTAATCAAGAACTGATTTGCATTATTCTCCTTTTAATTTTATACGCTTATGAAGAAACTTTTTCTAATGACTGCGTTGCTGGTGTCAAGCCTTTTTGCGATGGCACAGCAAAACCATGTGGTATGGCGCGAGGGCAGGGTGCTCTATGCCATGCCGGTTAATTCGATGGATAGCATCACCTTCATGGACGACGCTGACCAAATGGACACCTTGTATATGTTACTCCCGCGCACAATGGTACGAGTGGATACTGTATATGTTCATGACACCATCTATAAGTGCCCCGATGACCCTGATGATCCCGATGCACCGCAGGTAGTAGGATTCTCAGTTGCTAACGATAGGCGCGTTCTCTTTGCTTCCGGCAACTTGCAATATACCCAAAGCACCAATTCGTGGGCATTTGCCGCACAGCAGTATGAGGTATTAGGCACGGCTAATTTTGCAGCGGACGGACAACTTGCGGATAAAATAGACTTGTTTGGTTGGAGTGGCAGTACAGGACTTGCGCAATGGGGCATTGGTGTGCGGACGGACTCTATCGGTTATTCGGGCAGTTTTGTGGATTGGGGGAAGAATATTGAAGATGCTACAACTTGGCGAACATTGATAATAGATGAGTGGCTCTATGTGGCAAATCTTAGAACAAATGCTGCTGATCTAATAGGAATTGCGCGTATCAAACTCAATGAAGAGGGAACTGAATATGTGAATGGTACTATCTTGCTTCCGGATAGTTGGACTTGTCCGCAAGGGGTAACTTTCACCCCCGGTTATGGAAGTGCATTTTCTATAGAAGCCTATGCAGAGCACCAAGTATTTACGCTTCAGGAATGGACGTTGCTGGAGAAAGCCGGTGCTGTGTTCTTCCCTGCAGCAGGGTATCGGTATCAGGCTACAAATAATTATGATTGGATGGCAGCTGGACAATATTGGACTGCAAGTGAGATGACAAATCTAAAGATTTCTGCACAATTTATGGATTTTGAACCGACACGTTCCCATTGGGATTACGACCATCGTATACGTGGACGCTCCGTTCGTTTGGTGAAAGACTTATGGTAGTTTTAGCATAAGTCCCCCTACATTTCCATTGATAAACGCAATTTTTCTTCAAAAATTGCGTTTATTTTTGCATATATCAGAAAAAAGCCGTACCTTTGCACTCGCATTTGGAAAAGGGAAGCAGGTGTAAGTCCTGCACAGTCCCGCTGCTGTGATTCGTATTCGCGTTTCTATATCTTTAAGTCACTGACCCGCAGAGGGTTGGGAAGGCAGAGACGAGTGAGCGATAAGTCAGAAGACCTTGCCGAGTGTTGCCCCGTGAGCGGGGTGGTTAAGTTGTTCCCGAGGGATGGAACGATTCAACGATGAAGCGTCTTTTTTCTATATGGCTTATGGCACTCGTGTGCGTTGCTGCGTCGGGCATGACCGATGCGGAGCGTGATTCCGTGTCGCGTGAGTTCAGCATCGATGAGGTTACCATCACGGCTCGCTCGCGCGAGACGGCAGTGATGCCTGTGCAGACCCTCTCCGGTGCGCAGTTGCAGGGTCTGAGCACGCAGTCGGTGGCAGACGCGCTGCGCTATTTCTCCGGCGTGCAGGTGAAGGACTACGGCGGCGTGGGCGGCATGAAGACGGTGGATGTGCGCTCGATGGGTACACACCACCTCGGCGTGTTCTACGATGGCATAGAGATAGGCAATGCCCAAAACGGAACGGTGGATTTGGGCAAGTTCTCGCTCGATAACATCGAGGAGATAGCCCTTTACAACGGGCAGAAAGCCGAAATCTTCCAGTCGGCGAAGGACTACGGTAGCGCGGGCACCTTATATATACGCGCGCGGAGACCTCGTTTTGCCAATGGCGAGAAGTACCATCTCGTTGCCACGATGAAGGCGGGCACTTTCGGCTTGGCTAACCCCTCGCTGCTCTACGAGCAGAAACTGACCGACCGCCTATCGCTCTCGTTATCAGCCGAATATATGTACGCTACGGGGCGTTATCATTTCCGCTACCACAAACTGAATCCCGACCTCACGGTGGCGTGGGACACGGTGGGCATTCGCCAAAACGGCGATGTGCAGGCGGCGCGCGCCGAGGCTGGCTTGTACGGCTATCTGCCGGAGGGCAAATGGCAGGTGAAGGGCTATTTCTACGACTCGGAGAAAGGTATCCCGCAAGCCATCGTCCGCAATGTGTGGACTTGCGCCCAGCGGCAATGGGACAGAAACGCCTTCGTGCAAGGGCAGATAGAGCACTCCTTCTTCGACCGATGGGATATCCGCCTCTCGGCGAAATACAGCAACGACTATATGCGCTACCTCAACCCCGACACTACGCGCATGTACATTGACAATCAGTTTTGGCAGCAGGAGGTGTATCTCTCGCTGGTGAATCGCGTGAAGTTGTTCTCGTGGTGGGATGTGGCGGTGAGTGCCGATTACCAATGGAATGCGCTTGATGCAACCCTTGCGAACTTCGCCTATCCCGAGCGGCATACGGGGATGCTGGCTTTCGCTACGGCGTTTCATTATCGGTGGATTCGCCTCCAAGCCAGCGTGTTAGGGACGCTTGTGGAGGATAAGAAGCGAGGAATGGAAACCACCGTTTATGCTACCGCGGGCGAGACGCCCACGTCCCCAGCATATTGGACACCCGCTGTCTTCCTGAGTGCGCAGCCGCTTTTGCAGGAGCAGTGGTTCATCCGCGCGTTCTACAAAGACATCTTCCGCCTGCCTACGTTCAACGACCTCTACTACACCGATGTGGGCAATATCCACCTCGAGCCGGAGTATGCAAGGCAGTACGATGCAGGCATGGAATATACCAAGTCCCTCAACACTCAACACTCCACGCTCAACCTCAAACTAAAAGCCGATGCCTATTTCAATCAGATAAGGAACAAGATAGTAGCTGTCCCCAAAGGCAACAGCCAATACCGCTGGATGATGATGAACATCGGCTACGTGGAGATAGTGGGCACGGATGTGAATGCAGGGCTGACGATGCTGCTGCCGCACGAGGTGGAGTGGGGGATTAACCTCTCTTATACCTACCAGCAGGCGCGCGACCTCACAGACCCCACCGACACGCTCTGCTACGGGGGACAGATAAGTTATATCCCGTGGCACTCCGGCAGCGTCATCGGACACTTGGCTTGGAAAGGGTGGGGGCTGAACTACAGTTTCATCTACGTGGGCGAACGCTACCACAACAGTGCGAACATCCCCGCCAACTACGAGCAACCATGGTACACCCACGACCTCGCCCTCTCGAAGATTTGGGAGATCCCTTCTTCCAAGAGTAGATATACTATGCAGCTCCCCCGCCCCGCTTGCGGGGAGGGGGTCAGGGGGCGGGGAGATACACACCCCATACTTATCCATACTACCATTGAAATCAACAACTTCCTAAATCAGCAATACGACATAGTTCACAACTACCCCATGCCGGGTATCAACGGAAAACTAATACTCAAACTCGAAATATAATAAACAAACTAATGCAAAATAAAGCAACAATGCTGTCCGGGTGCGCAGGCGTCCCCGCCTGCTAACAACGCAAACAACGTGAAACAACAAAATCAACGCATCGCCATATGCTTCAATTCCTAAAACATATTTTTCAAACTCCCTCCCTTGCGGGGTCTCCGAAAAATCTTCGATTTTTGGGGTGCACTCGTAGGGAGGGCAGGGGTGGGTCCTGTAGGGTCGGGGTGGGTCTCCTCTTCCTTCTCCTCCTTTCCTGCCGCGGACCGGAGATTATCCTGCCTTCCGAGGAGGAGCAAAAGGGCGATACGATACACACCGAGGTGCAGGGTTTCTACCTCCTTAACGAAGGCAACATGGGCTCCAACAAAGCCACCCTCGACTACTACGACTACACCACCGCCACCTATACGCGCAATATCTTCAACGAAGCCAACCCCGACATCACGCAAGGGCTCGGCGATGTGGGCAACGACCTGCGTATCTACGGTGGCAAACTCTATGCCGTCATCAACTGCTCCAACCTCATCGAGGTGATGGACGCGCCCACGGCAAAGCATATCGCGCAAATCAATATCCCCAACTGCCGTTACCTCGCTTTCGCCGACGGCTATGGCTACTGCACCTCCTACGCGGGTCCCGTGCAGATAGGCAACACGCAGATTGGGTATGTAGCCAAGTTCGATACCGCCACCCTCCGGATTGTCGATACCTGCCATGTCGGCTTTCAGCCGGACGGTCTGGAGGTGGTTGGTACCCGACTCTATGTCGCCAACTCGGGCGGCTACCTATCGCCCAACTATGAGCGCACACTCTCCGTCATTGACCTTGCTACTTTCCAAGTGGTAGACACCATCCCCGTGGCGCCCAACCTCCACCGTGTGCAAGCCGACCACCTCGGGCAACTATGGGTCAACTCCCGCGGCGACTACTACGATACCCCCTCCCGCCTGTATTGTCTAACCCTCAAGGAGGTGCGGTCGGAAGTGTCATCCCGATTTATCGGAAGCCGCACCAAAGATGCCACCGGGGACGCAGACGTCTCGCCCGTGGCGGAAACGTTCAAGGAGGTGCGGTCTCCAGGCCGCACCCAAAGTGCAGAAGATGATTCGAAAGGGTCTCTCAATACTGTCGAGAATGCCACTATGGCCATCCCCCTCGACTCCATAGACATCCCCGTCAGCAACTTCACCATCCTCGGCGACTCCCTTTACTTCTGCGGGACGCAGTTTAGTTATATTACCTACGAAGACGAAATTACATACGGGGTAATAGATATTCGTACCCACCAACTCCTCACTACCCGCCTTATCACCGATAGCATCACCCTCGTGAAACCGTATGGCATTGCCGTCCATCCCACCACACGAGAAATATACATCACCGATGCGGGCAACTATGTTACCCCGGGCATGCTCTATTGCTTCTCGCCTCAAGGCACCCTCAAATGGTCTGTCCGCACAGGCGACATCCCTTCCGCAATCTGCTTCCTAAAAGGCAATCCAACCTCAAGCAAGCCCCGAAGGGGCGACATAGATTAGCATAGGGGCTTGCCCCTATGTGAGAATTGTCGTCTCAATGTAAGCCCTGTAAGGGCGACATAACAAAATAACGTAACATAAATAAACCACCATATTACTCCGATTACTCCAACCAACAATATGAAAAAGCCCATCCTACTTATCCTCATCACCGTGGCAACCTCGCTGCTGCATGCCAACAGCCCTTACATCACCCGCGTCTATGACTACACCCCCGCCCCCGGGCAGTTTATCAACACCTTGCCCGCGGTTACCGATGACGCCGCTGCTGCCGCCGAAGCGCAACTTGCCAACAATGCGCAGGGCATGGTCTGCCTCGGCGCATGGGGAGGGTATATCATCTTCGGCTTCGACCACCCCGTGGTGAATGTGCAAGGCGAGTATGACTTGCTGATAGAGGGCAATGCCTTCTACCAGTCTGCCAACGACTCCACGAAAGGCAGCAGCGAACCGGGTATCGTATGCGTCAGCCAAGACACCAACGGCAACGGACTGCCCGATGACCCGTGGTACGAACTGCAAGGTAGCGAGCACACCAATCCCCTCACAATCACCGACTACCAAATCACCTACTACCGCACCCCCGCCGACCATGTCGCTACCCCCGACGGCAGCAAGAAGTTCTTTACCGACACCACCTATATCGCTTGGCGCGACAATCAAGGCAACACGGGCTACATCCCCCGGGTAGCGTTCCATAAGCAAGCCTATTTCCCCGACTGGCTTGCTGCCGACTCGCTCACGTTCTCCGGCACGCTGTTGCCGCCCAATGGCGTGGATGAGCAGGGAACAGGTACGGCGTTCGTAATGACGTGCTACGACTATGGCTATGCCGATGCTAATCCGAACAACTCCGACCGCGCCAAACTCAACCTCGAATGGGCAATGTTGCCGAGCGGTAGCCCCGCGAACCTCACCCATATTGACTTCGTGAAGGTCTATACCGGTGTCTATCAGATATGCGGCATGCAAGGCGAAGTAAGCACCGAAATCACGGGTGCACAAGACCTCCATCCCGATGCCGCCATGCCTTCGGCACTCACACCTTCTCCCTCAATCCTGCAATCCGCACCCCAAAAACTCTTCCGCAACGGCGCTATCTATATCCGACAAAATGGGAAAGACTATACCATTACGGGAGTTTGTATGAACGACTAATTTCCCTCATCCTCATGCACCCTTTCTCGTGTCGAACACGTAGGATATACGTAAGATATACGTAGGATATACGTAGGATATACGTAGGATATACGTAGGATATACGTAGGATAATAGGGACTACATACTATCTATCATATTGCTTTTAACTACCGATTAGCATAACTAACTCTTCCTGCGCCCCAAAATGATTCAGACTATTCTGATAACTCAGACTACTCCGATTACTCTTATTAACAACAAATAATCAACTAAAAATTAATCATTTATGAAAAAACTATTTCTTCTTTGTGCAGCCGCTCTCACGCTCGCTGCTCACGCCGAGGACATCACCCTCGACCTCACCACGGCTACAATTGATTTTATCAATCCCATTGAGTATGACAACACTGATACTGTGGTGATTGCCTATAAATCTTCACTACAAGATGTATGGACTGGTACACTCAAGTCGGATGCGGACTATGCTTATCTTTATGTAAATGAGGGAAAATTTATATTTGAACATTATGGTTTCGGTACTTATTGGGGAGGATTTACTGTGTCGAAAGTAGCATCCGATACGCTTAACCAATTTGCTTGTATGGCGAAGGGTGGTGTCAATGGGATAGGTACTCCGTACTTAATAGGGTATTATAGTGAGGGCAATGATTACTATACGGGTGAACCCTATATGTACACCAAAATGACTTTTAATGATGAGTATTATCCAAAGAAAGTACAAGTGTGCCAAAATTCTGTTACTATGCAGGCTTTGATTCAAGAAATGTATCCCTCAAGACCGTTTACAAAACAGGATACACTTACATTTTCTGTAACAGGTTACGATATAGATGAGAATGAGACAAATACAGTGTCGTATTATTTGGCCGTGGATAGTATTTTTAATACGACGTGGGCTACTATTGATCTGTCGTCTATTGGTAAATGTATTGGCTTGAAATTCCGTATGACTTCCACAGATTGTGGTGCATGGGGCATAAACACCCCCACCTATTTTGCTCTCGATGCATTAACGGTTTCTACAGAGAGTCCGACCACTTCTCTCCGCCAAACCAATACCGACCAACCGAAGGCTACCAAACGCCTCATCAATGGTCAACTCTATATCGAGCAAAACAACCGTCTCTACACCATCACCGGCGTAGCGCTATAAGTCTTAGAATACTATCCCGTACTGGTTTCTCCTCCCTCAATTGCGTTCGGAGCAGAACCATTTATATCGCACAGAAAAAGCGAAAAGTCAATGCAAGTTGACTCTTCGCTTTTTCTTGTAGTTTTTCTATCTCTGATAGAATAATTATCTAAGTCTATGCTACAGGTGCTTGTAAAACTCTACTACGGCGACAATTCCGTTTTCCCACACTTCCAAGTCCATCGACTCATTGGGCGAGTGAATCGCGTTCTTCTCCAAACCGAAGCCCATGAGTATCGTCTTCACCCCGAGCACCTGCTCGAAAGACGAGATGATGGGTATTGACCCGCCGCGACGAGCCGCCAACGGGCGTTTGCCAAAGGCTATCTCGAATCCCTTTTCCGCTGCTTTGTACGCGGGAATATCTATCGGGCACACATAGCCTTGCCCGCCGTGCATGGGCGTTACTTTTACGCGAACGCCCCTTGGAGCAATCGTTTGCAGGTATTCGACCATGTTTTTCGACACCTCTTCATGGTCTTGGTCGGCAACTAATCGGCACGAAATCTTGGCAAAAGCCTTGCTCGGCAGTACGGTCTTGCTCCCCTCGCCTTCGTATCCGCCCCATATACCGCAGATGTCAAACGACGGGCGGCAGGAGTTGCGCTCGAGGGTGGAGTAGCCTTCCTCGCCCGCCACGGCGTCCACGCCGATAGCTGCCATGTACTGCTGCTCGTCAAACGGTATCTGCGCTATCATCTCGCGCTCGGCAGCGGGTATCGGCAGCACGCGGTCATAGAAATGAGGAATCGTAATCCGCCCCCGCTCATCTACCACTTGGCTCAACATCTCGCACAGCGCATTGATAGGGTTCTTCACCGCACCGCCGAAGTGCCCCGAGTGCAGGTCGCGGTTCGGTCCCGTTACCTCCACCTGCCAGTACGCCAACCCGCGCAGACCCGTGGTGATGGACGGCGTGTCCTTGCCAATCATAGACGTGTCCGACACAAGGATGATATCGCATTGCAGCAGGTCTTTGTGTTCGGTGATGAAGTGCTCCAGCGACGGACTGCCAATCTCTTCCTCGCCCTCAAAGAGGAACTTCACGCGACTATTCAGCAACCCGTTCTTCACCATGTATTCAAACGCCTTCACCTGTATCATCGCCTGCCCTTTGTCATCATCGGCGCCGCGGGCAAAGAGTCGGGGAGTGCCGTCCACCTCGCGCACCACGGGCGCCCACGGGTCGCTTTCCCATAGTTCCAACGGCTCAACGGGCATCACGTCATAATGCGAATAGACCAGTACAGTCTTCACCGAGGACGCATTCATGGAGGTGCGGTCTCCAGGCCGCACCATTGTTGAGAGTGGAGATTCCAAGGAGGTGCGGTCTCCAGGCCGCACCATTGTTGAGAGTGAAGATTCCAAGGAGGTGCGGTCTCCAGGCCGCACCATTGTTGAGAGTGAAGATTCCAAGGAGGTGCGCTCTCCAACAACTCCCCCGCCCCGCTTGCGGGGAGGGGGGCAGGGGGCGGGGGTACACAAGGAGGTGCCATCAGAAGTGTTATCCTGATATGTCGGGAGCCGCACAAGGTGCTCCAGCGTGTACTCGGCATAAACAAACGGATTGCCCTCAGACGGCATTATCTCCGCCCGCTGCGCGCCGGCTTCCAGCAGCAACTCGCGCCAACGCTCCGCGCACCGTAGCATATCCGCACGATGTTCTTCCTGACAACTCACACTCGGAATGCGCAACAGACTCGCCCATTCCTCCATAAAGCGCGCACGATGCGCCGCTATGTAATCACGTACTTCCATTTTTTTGTATGTTTCGTTGTTTTCGTTATTTTCGTTTTTTTCGTTATTACTGGGGACGTCCCGACTGTGTCGCGGACGGTGATGTCCGGGTGCGCAGGCATCCCTGCCTGCTGGAATGGAGGTGCGGTCTCCAGGCCGCACCATCAGTTGTCCGGGTGCGCAGGCGTCCCCGCCTGCTGGAATGGAGGTGCGGTCTCTAGGCCGCACCATCAGTTGTCCGGGTGCGCAGGCGTCCTCGCCTGCTTGACCACAGGGGACATCCCGACTGTGTCGCGGACGGTGATTCATGTTGTTTACGCAAACAACGTGAAACGAACTATAACCACGCGCAAAGGTACAAAAAAAAGCGGATATAAACAAACAATCCACTGAAAATAATGCGAATACTTGCACATTTGAAAAAAAAGTAGTACTTTTGCACCATGTTACTTACCATTCAAGGAGGTGCGGTCGGAGGTCATATCCCGAATTGGTCGGGAGTCGCACCACGGAAAGAACTTAGCGGGTTTAGGGAGTTGAGTGTAGAGAGTTGAAGGCAAGTAGCAGTGGCAAGTAAATTGTTAATTATTAATTGTTAATTACAGAAGATGGCATTTTTCGGTTTATTCGGTAAGGACAAGAAGGAGACCCTCGACAAGGGGCTCGAGAAGAGCAAGGAGTCCGTTCTTGGCAAGATTGGTCGCGCTATTGCGGGCAAGAGCACGGTGGACGATGATGTGTTGGACAACTTGGAGGAAGTGCTTATCACTTCGGACGTAGGCGTAGAGACCACGCTGCGTATCATCGAGCGCATACAGGAGCGCGTGAAGCGGGATAAGTATTTGGGTACGAGCGAGTTGAACACGATTCTTGTGGAGGAAACCACCGCGCTGTTGGCGGAGAACGACACGGCGGACATACTGGACTTTGATGCCCCGCTGCCCGCCAAGCCGTATGTGATTATGGTGGTGGGCGTGAATGGTGTCGGCAAGACGACCACCATCGGCAAGTTGGCGTATCAGTATAAGAAAGCCGGCAAGAAGGTCTATCTCGGTGCGGCAGACACTTTCCGCGCGGCGGCGGTGGAGCAGTTGTGTATCTGGGGCGAGCGCGTGGGCGTGCCCGTGGTGAAGCAGCAACAAGGCTCCGACCCCGCGTCCGTGGCATACGACACGCTGGCGAGTGCCAAAGCCAACGATGCCGATGTGGTGCTGATAGACACTGCAGGGCGCCTGCATAACAAGGTCAATCTGATGAACGAGTTGACCAAGATAAAGAACGTGATGCGGAAAGTGGTGCCCGAGGCGCCGCATGATGTGATGCTGGTGCTGGACGGCAGCACGGGGCAGAATGCATTTGAGCAGGCGCGGCAGTTCACGGCAGCCACGCAGGTCAGCTCGCTCGCCATCACCAAGCTGGACGGCACGGCGAAGGGTGGGGTAGTGATAGGCATCTCCGACCGGTTCAAGATACCCGTGCGCTATATCGGTCTGGGCGAGCAGATGACCGACCTCCAACCCTTCAACCGCCAAGAGTTCGTCCGCTCGCTATTAGGAAAATTATAAGGTTAATAATCATAGCTAAATAATAGCATAATGGTGGACGCGAAGTTGCTTGCGAATACCACGGGGGGGGGTAAATTCTCTAATGTATTCGCAAATAGAAATTCTGTTTCTACGAGGAATAGCAATGCAGAGTTGCTAAGAATTATTTGCATGCTGATGATAGTCTGTCATCATTTTATCGTGCATGCTTTTTTCCCTAACATATTGACAGGTGAGTATTCCAATTCTGCTGAGGCATTTTGCTTCTATTTGCATGGTTTTATCTATGTGGGAGTGAATGTGTTTGTTTTAATCACTGGCTACTATGGTATAAAAACACGTGTGCATAGTTTTACCAATCTTTATTTGATGTATGCGCTATATGGCTTATTGACGGTTTTAGTAACAAACATTGGTAGTTTGTTTCCAATATGGTCTGATACAGTCACTGCATCTATGACTATTCCTCAACGTTTGATTTCTGCTTTTAAGCATACTTTTTTCCCCTTTACAAATGGTACTTGTTGGTTCCTAAATGCATATTTAGGACTGCTTATTTTGTCGCCACTGCTGAATGTGGCAAGGGAACATATCAATAAACGCACTTACCAAATAGTACTGATTCTTCTCACAATATCCAGTTTGTATTTAGGATGGTATCGTGTGGCAAGTACGTTTGATGGTAGCGGGTATAGTATTGCTCAATTCCTATATCTTTATATGATAGGTGGATATTTGCGCCAATATGTGGACTTTCGGAAGTGGCGTTTCGGTGGTATAGGTTTGTATGTTGGGGGCTCATTGTTGTGGGGATTGCTAAACTTTTTGCGTTTAGAAGTGCCGGATATGTTGGGTGTCCGTATTCCAAATACATTTCTTCATTGGGGTATGTGGGCATATAATAATCCTTGTATTTTGCTTGCTTCTATCGGATTATTTGTATTTGTAATGTCTTTTCATTTTCAAAGTAAGGCTGTAAATTGGATTGCCGCGTCTTGTGTAGGAGTGTATGTTTTACAAGAAGGAGGTTTGTTCAAATACAAATGGGTATCTGGTTTTGCACAGCATTTGGCTCTGTCTCCATGGCAGATGGTAATAGTGCTGTTGCCTCTTTCGATAATTTTCTTTTGTGCCGCTATCTTGGTGGATAAAGTGCGTATTCCTATTCAAAAGATGATCAATAAACCCATAGACAAAATAATAGGACACCTTGTTAAGGGTATCCTAAAGTATTAAAGCAAATTATCAGCTCGCAGCAGATTACTTAAACGTGAGTTCGATATAAGCATTTTTTTTAGCTTTCAAAAACTAAACTTGTCCCGATTTATCGGGATTTGGTTTTTGGTAATGAATTACGGTAAATTATATGCAAATGAACGCATAAGGACAAAATATTTGGATAATTTTTGGAAATTTTTGTTGAAATAATAAAAATCGTAGTCGTATAGGTGTATTTGAGATTTATTTCGAAATCACGTTAATATAAATCAAAATTACCATGAACAACTGTAAACATTTCGATTTTGACAACTTCGGTAACGGTATATGCTTATTGGGCGGAGCGTGTGATAACCCCGCCAACTGCCGAATGAAAGAACCTGAAGATTTAACAATTTGACAATTTACAATCTCACAATTGCCATGCGGCACAGATTTGTAAAATAGTAAATTGTCAAATGGCTTACAGCATCAGTAGCACGCCGCCGGAGATGAGCAGCGAGCCGATGACTACACGCAAAGTAACCTTTTCGTGGAGGAAAACGAATGCCAAGAGGATGGTGATCACGATGCTCAGTTTGTCAATAGGCGCTACGCGCGACACATCGCCCAGCTGCAACGCCTTGAAATAGAACAACCAACTCAACCCCGTGGAGACACCCGATAAGATAAGGAAAAGCCATGTGTGCCACGTGATAGTGGTGATGCCCTCTGCCTTATGACCGAAGAGGACTATGCCCCACGTGAGCAAAAGAATGATGGTTGTGCGGATAGCCGTAGCCAAATCAGAATTGATACCCTGTATCCCCACCTTGGCGAAGATAGAAGTTAACGCGGCAAACAGTGCCGACAAGATTGCATATAAACGCCACATATTGTTTCACGTAGTTTCACGTAGTTTATGTAGTTTCACGTAGTTTACGTAGTTTTCGTTGTTTACGTAACTCTCGTAGTTTAGTATTTTGCTATGCTTACGCAAAATACGAAAAATACGAAAAGTACGAAAACTACGTTTACCAAACGCAAAATACGAAAACTACGAAATCAGACAAGTTCCGCGATGAAGTAGTAGGTCATCAGCCCGCAGCAGATTAGTTTGAGTATCGTGCCGGTCATCAGTCCGACAAACGAGCCCCAACCTGCCTTCAATGCAAGGCGGGTGTTTTTTCCGTCTATCAGTTCAAAGACCACCGCGCCGAGGAACGGACCCAGCACGATGCCCCACGGTCCGAAGAAGAGCCCCACGAGCAATCCTATAGTGCTACCCCAGACGCCCATCTTCGAGCCGCCGAATTTCTTAGTGCCCCATATCGGCACCACCGAATCAAGCACCTGCACGATGATGGTTACCACCGCCCATATAACGAGGAACTGCCACGAGAACTGCACCTTGTCGGTGGCATGCAACAACAGCAGTCCGCAGTATGCCAACGGCACCCCGGGGAGCACCGGCAGCACACAGCCGAGAATACCTATCAGGAGGCAGATGGCGCCTAAGATGATTAGGAAAATGTCCATATAATAATTTGTAAATTTGAAAATTTGTAAATTTGAAAATTATATGCCCCGACTAATTGTGGACGCACTCGGATAGCCGCATGGTAATTTTCAAATTTTCAAATTTTTCATTTTCAAATTGTACTTAGTACGATTGCAGGTTGTTGAGTTCGTTGTAGGTCTCGAGGGCTTTACGGAGAACGAGCATGGCGCGACCGAGGTCTTCCTTGCAGAGGATATACGCCATGCGGACCTGCTTCTTGCCCTCCTCGGGGTTGGTGTAGAAACCGCTTCCGGGTGCCATCATCACCGTCTGCCCTTCGTACTGGAAATCGGTCAGACACCATTCGCAGAACTTATCCGTATCGTCCACGGGGAGTTGCACCATTGTGTAGAACGCACCCATAGGCGTGGGGGCGAAGACCCCGGGAATTTGGTTGAGTTGGTCAATCAGGTAGTTGCGGCGCGAGAGGTATTCGTCATATACTTCCTCCATGTACTCCTGCGGGGTGGTGAGCGAGGCTTCGGCGATGACCTGACCTATCAACGGGGGCGAGAGACGCGCCTGACAGAACTTCATCACGGCGTTGTGCACCTCTTTGTTCTTCGTGATGAGCGCACCGATGCGGATGCCGCACTCCGAATAGCGCTTGCTGACGGAGTCGATGAGGATGACGTTGTTCTCTATGCCCTCCAAGTGGCAGGCGGAGATATACGGGCGCTTGGTGTAGATGAACTCGCGATAGACCTCGTCGGAAAGGAGATAGAGGTCGTATTTCTTCACGAGGTCGCGTATCTGCATCATCTCTTTCTTGGAATAGAGGTAGCCGGTGGGGTTGTTGGGGTTGCAGATGAGTATCGCGCGCGTCTTGTCGGTGATCTGCTTCTCAAACTCCTCCACGGGCGGCAGTTTGAAGCCGTCCTCAATATGGGTCTTCACCGACTTGACCACCGCGCCGCAAGAGATGGCAAACGCCATGTAGTTGGCGTAACTCGGATCGGTTACGATAATCTCATCCCCCGGGTTCAGGCACGCCATGTAGGCGAACATGATTGCCTCGGAGCCGCCGGTAGTAATGATGATTTCATCGGGGGAGATGTCTATCCCATACTCGGCATAATAGCCCACCATCTTAGTACGAAGGGATTGTATGCCTTGCGATGGAGAGTATTCGAGTACGTCCTTGCGAAACTTCTGCAATGCCTCTTGGGCACAAGCAGGGGTCTTGATATCGGGCTGACCGATGTTCAGGTGATAGATATGTACACCGTTGCGGCGTGCTGCATCGGCGTACTTTGCCAGTTTGCGGATAGGCGATTCCGGCATGTTCTGAGCGCGAAGGGAGATGTTCATAAGTTCTTGATTTTTAATTTTTAATTTTTAATTTGTAATTATTCTGCCGCATGGCAATTAAAAATTACAAATTAAAAATTACAAATTGATATTAGTTCTTTCGGTTGGTGCAGCAGGTAATCTGGGTGGGCGGCTGCCAGTTCCTCGGGAGCAACAAAGCCCCATGTGCATGCCGCTACCGGCAACGAAGCATTGCGCGCCGTGGCTATATCCACAAGGCTGTCGCCGATATAGAGGGTAGGGGGCACATCGTTTGCATTCCCGTATAGTGCCTGCTGAATGTCATACACAATCTGCGGATTGGGCTTGCGCTCCACGCCAGCTCGCTCGCCGAATACCACATCAAAAGTGTCGGGGAAGAAATGCGCAACCACCTTTGCCGTGGCTTCCTGATACTTGTTGGAAGCCACTGCCAACTTGTGCCCGGCGGCTTTGAGGGCTTGCAGAGTCTCAGGCATACCTTCGTAGGGGCGAGTGAGGTCAAGGTTATGCGCGTTGTAGAACGGGATAAACTCCGCCCGCATACGTTGGATAAGGTCGTGCGTCCGGTTGCAAGAGGTCTTCGCCTCCGCAGGTAGCGCACGCTCTATCAGTTTGTTTACGCCATTGCCCACCAATCGAGGATATTCCTCAATCGGGTGCGTAGGGTAGCCCAACGCCTGCAAGGCGTGGTTGCATGCCGTGCCCAGGTCCGCTATGGTGTTCAGCAATGTGCCGTCTAAATCGAATATCAATAGCATAAGCGAATAGAATACAATTTTTTCGTGGCAAAAGTACTGCTTTTTTTTGATAAGTGCAAATAATTTTCTCTTTTTCATAAAAATATAACAACATAATGCCTTGATTCAAATGAAATCTGTTCGATCTATCAAATAGTTATCTTCGGATAATATTACTATTTTTTACAATAACTCTGCCATTTTGTCGGGAAAAAATGGTCTTTTATTTCGTATCTACTGCCATTTTGTCATATAGATTGACCTTTGGCACAAAAGTTGAACAATACCCGGTAAACAGGCACTGCCCAACACAAAGTGAAGAACACGAAGTGCCAAACATAAAATGACTAACATAAATTTTTAACTATGAATACGAACAATCAACAACCAACAGAGAACTTGCAGAAGTTCGCGATTAACCTCTGCGAGCGTGCGCAGCAAGGCAAACTCGACCCCGTCATCGGGCGAGACGACGAGATTCGTCGGGTGCTGCAAATCCTGAGCCGCCGCACGAAGAACAACCCCATCCTTATCGGCGAGCCCGGCGTGGGCAAGACCGCCATTGTGGAGGGCTTGGCGCACCGTGTCATCCGCGGCGACGTGCCCGAGAACCTCAAGAACAAGAAGATTTACTCCCTCGACATGGGTGCCCTCATCGCCGGTGCGAAGTACCAAGGCGAGTTTGAGGAGCGGCTGAAAGGCGTTATCAACGAGGTAACGCAAGCCGCCGGTGAAATCATCCTCTTCATCGATGAGATTCACACCCTCGTAGGTGCGGGCAAGACCAGCGGCGCGATGGACGCGGCGAACATCCTCAAGCCTGCGCTGGCGAGAGGCGACCTGCGCGCGATAGGTGCTACCACGCTGGACGAGTATCAGAAGTACTTCGAGAGCGACAAAGCGCTGGAGCGCCGTTTCCAGACGGTGATGGTGGACGAACCCGATGAGGCGGCGACGATCTCCATCCTGCGTGGACTGAAAGAGCGCTACGAGACCCACCACAAGGTGCGTATCAAAGACGACGCGCTCATCGCCGCCGTTACGCTCTCCACGCGCTACATCACCGACCGTTTTCTGCCAGACAAGGCGATAGACCTCGTGGACGAGGCGGCTGCCAAACTGCGACTGGAGGTGGACTCCAAGCCCGAAGAATTGGACAACCTCGACCGGCAGATTAAGCAGTTGGAGATAGAGCGCGAAGCGATTAAGCGAGAGAACGACAAAGCCAAACTCGCCAACATCGAGGAGCAACTCAAGACCCTCAAGGCGCAAGCCGCCGAGATGGACGCGCGTTGGGCGAAGGAGAAAGGCTACGTGGCGACTATCCAAAACGAGAAAGCCAACATCGAGCAGATGAAGCGCGAGGCGGAGATAGCCGAACGCGAAGGCAACTACGGCAAGGTGGCGGAGATACGCTACGGCAAGATTCAGCAAGCCGAGGCGAACATCAAAGCCGCGCAAGACGCCCTCCACGCCATGCAGGGCGAGAGCCTTATCAAAGAGGAGGTGGACGAGGACGATATCGCCGAGGTGGTAGCACGCTGGACGGGTATTCCCGTTACGAAGATGATGCAGTCCGAGCGCGACAAACTGCTTCACTTGGAGGAGGAACTCCACAAGCGCGTGGTCGGTCAAGACGAGGCGATAGAAGCCGTGAGCGACGCTATCCGCCGTAGTCGTGCGGGCTTGCAAGACCCCAAGCGACCCATCGGCAGTTTCATCTTCCTCGGCACCACGGGCGTGGGCAAGACCGAGTTGGCGAAAGCCCTCGCCGACTACCTCTTCGACGATGAGAACATGATGACCCGTATCGATATGTCGGAATACCAAGAGAAGTTCTCGGCGACCCGACTCATCGGTGCCCCTCCGGGATACGTGGGCTACGACGAAGGCGGACAACTCACCGAAGCCATCCGACGCAAGCCCTACAGCGTGGTGCTGTTCGATGAGATAGAGAAAGCCCATCCCGACGTGTTCAACGTGCTGTTGCAGGTGCTCGATGACGGGCGACTGACCGACAACAAAGGGCGGACGGTCAACTTCAAGAACACTCTTATCATTTTCACGTCCAACCTCGGCAGCCAACTCATCCGCGAGAACGAGGAGAAAGGCGTGGACACCGAGACCACCAAGACGCAGGTCATGGAGATGTTGCGGCAGACCATCCGACCCGAGTTCCTCAACCGTATCGACGAAATCATCATGTTCCAGCCGCTCAACCAGAAGCAGATACGCGACATTGTAGGCTTGCAGATTAGCAGCGTGCATAAGATGTTGATGGACAACGGCATAGACCTCCGCGTAACGGACGACGCCATCGACTATATCGCTCGCGAGGGCTACGACCCGCAGTTTGGTGCCCGCCCTGTCAAGCGTGCGCTGCAAAGACTGGTGCTCAACGAACTCTCCAAGTCGATTATCGCAGGCAAAGTGGACGGCAAGCGACCCGTCATCGTGGAACTCCGCGACGGCGAACTGCATTTCAAGAACTAACACGAGACCGCGCTTCGCGCTGTCCGGGTGCGCAGGCGTCCTCACCTGCTATTGACCGCTACGCTGTCAGAAGTCAGACCGCGCTTCGCGCTGAAAGACCGCTCACGGTGTTCGCTGAAAGACTGATATTCTAACGAATACATAATCAGTCGGACAGTGAAGCGGTCTTTCAGCGAAGCGGTCTTTCAGCGCAGCGGTCGGACAGTGAAACGGTCAAATATAAACAACTATGAAAATCGGATTAGTATTAGAAGGCGGCGGCATGCGGGGTATCTACACCTGCGGCGTGCTGGACGTGATGATAGAGAAAGGTCTTGAACCCGACGTCCTCTGCGGCACGTCCGCAGGGGCACTCTTCGGTATCAACCTGCCCTCCAAGCAGAAAGGCAGAGCCTTTCGCTACAACTACAAGCACTGCATAGACCCCAATTACGTGTCCATCCGCTCCCTGCTCAAGACGGGCAACATGGTCAATGTGGACTTTGCTTACAACCGTATCCCCAACGAGTTGGCTCCTTTCGACGAAGAGACCTACGAGAAGTCCAAGACCAAGGTGTTTGCCACGGTAACCAACGTGCGCACAGGCAAGGCCGAATACAAACTGATAGAGAACTGCTACAAGCAGATAGACTGGCTGCGGGCATCGGGCTCGCTGCCATTCATCTCCCATCGCGTCAAGATAGACGGCGAGGAGTACTTGGACGGCGGACTGGTGGATAACATCCCGCTGGATAAAGCGTTTGAGGAAGGTTGCGACAAGGTCATCGTGGTGCTCACGCGCCCGATGGAGTTCCGCATGAACGAACCCCTCTACCTGCCGAGCAAGATATTCTATCCCAAAGAGAAAAACCTGCAAGCCGCCCTCAAGGTGCGGACGGAGAACTACCACAAACGCCTTGCGCAGATACGCGACTTGCAGAAAGAGGGCAAAATCTTCGTCTTCTCGCCTCAGACCATCCTGCCTATCCGCCGCCTCGAGCGCAACCCGCTACATATCAAGACCATCTACAAAATCGGTCTCCGCGACGCCACCACCCGCTGGCAAGAACTGGAAGAGTACTTGAAGAAATAGAATGAGCAGGTCTACAAGTTGAAGTCCGCTTTTATTTGTGCACCAAACTTGGTGGCTCCTATACTATTCAGATGCGAACAGTTGAAATAAAGAGAATCTGCACGATATGCACTATCTTGCAGATAGTCTTTGTATTCTATAGGATACTCTTTACGAACATCCTCTATTATTTGATGCAAAGTCGCAATACCTTCTGGGCGAGTGTTTTCAACAAACGAATCATGGCAAGGTGGAGTTACCACTATAAAACGAACATTATGCTCATAACATACATGTGCCATGTCCGTTAGGTATTGAGTATATTCTGCCACTTGTGCCATTGCATCTGCTGCCTCAATAAGCGCAGGATGAATGTTTTGTTCCTCTTTCCACAAGGCTGATTGACCAGATAAAGGAAATTGTCCTGTCCATCCATCCTCCATTTTTAGACGCGTTGCAAAGATATTGACTTCATTTCCTCCTTGTACAATGGACAACCAATGAATAATATTTTCAGGAAAACGGTCATACCAGCAATGCATAAACTTCTCATGTACAAAATCAATGTATGGTTGCGGATTTTCAGGATAGTGGTGAGAACTCCAAAAAGGCATCTTATACCCCATAGGAAATACAACTGCCTGCAAGTTACTCATACGTGGGACAAAATCTTCTAAAAGTTGCTTATCATAAAAAATCCATCTAGCAGATACTGCTAAATCAAATGTTCCCTCTCCTATTTCTGCTGGATTTATACTATTTT
This sequence comes from Paludibacteraceae bacterium, assembly GCA_051870915.1. Classification (GTDB taxonomy): domain Bacteria; phylum Bacteroidota; class Bacteroidia; order Bacteroidales; family Paludibacteraceae; genus Colicola. The sequence continues at coordinate 816 of JBJECI010000117.1, read as the reverse complement.
CTGCATATGAGTTGCCCATCAGCAGAATACGGAGGGAATCTTTATGTGCTTCAACATAATTGTACTTATTCGAATAGTGATTAGGTATGCGTGTAAACACAAAACACTCACACACAGTACTTAACACCAAAAACACACCAAATGTGTATGCAGTATCTTTCAAGAATCGTATCATAATTGGTCAAAACTGAAAATAAATGAAAGTAACCACATTGCCACGATGTATAAAGCAAATTAGTAAGAATAGTGCATAGAAACAATAACGCACCCAAGCAATACGGAAGAAATAAATTTGCTCAATATGTTGCAATGGATGTTCTTTTGTGCGAGAGTTCCATTCTGCCAACAAGGTAACCAAGATGGATATTGCTAAAGGTATATAAAATGCTCTATTCTTCAACCAAGGAATACTAAATAGGCTCGCATTGCACATCCCCTGCACATATTCCGCAAACTGAGATATGCTTTCGGCGCGGAAGATAATCCAGCCGAAGACTACCAGCACAAAGGTCAGCAGTATCTTGGGCAGGTCGCGCCAAGTGGGAGCATCCATATACTTGCGATTCTTACCCGTAAGAATCAGCGGCAAGAACAGCAGCGCATGATACGCGCCCCATAGCCCAAACGTCCAATTCGCACCATGCCAAAACCCGCTTAGCAGGAATATCCCAAACGTATTCCGCACCACTATGGCTTTCTTATACGCCTCGGGAGATATGCGCAGAACACTCCCCCTTTGTAGGGGGAGACGGAGGGGGTCTGGTATCTCCGGTCGGCTGCCGCCCAACGGGATATACACATAATCGCGGAACCATG
>JBJECI010000116.1:20328-30902 GCA_051870915.1 Paludibacteraceae bacterium | reverse complement strand
GGTGCGCAGGTGCTTGTATGCCGATTTATCGGTGCGTCCCCGCCTGCTAAGAAACAAAAGCCACTAAAGGCTCTATATAAACAACAACAAATTAACCATATTATTAATTAATTTTTTTGTATTATGAAAAAGATTTATTCAATTATGCTCGCGTTGCTTGCAACGCTCTGCGTAGGGACAGTATCTGCTCAAACGTCGGATACAGTCTCATTTATCTTAGATGTGGATAACGCCGCAGCAATTGAGGTTCTTCACTCACCGAATTATGGGTTCACCTTCGACACTATTAAAGTCGTTGATGGTCAAAATACCCTAAAATTAGGTATGGGGGACTATGGATTTGGAGCACTGTATGTTAACGCAAAAGAAGGGTTCGGTATTGCAAGTATTGAAAGTGATGGTGATCCGGATGACTATAGTTTGCCAATTTTCGAACCTAACAACGGCTCTCAATGGATAATGTATCCGAATGTCGGTGCAGAAGGATTGACTTATACCGTTGTAACTTTTGATTATAGTTCTGTCCGTACGGATTCTGTTTTAGTATGGGTTGACCAAAGTTCTAAGGTTTTGTTCCAATACTACAACGGCGGAAAGATCACTTTGAAAGATAGTACATGGAAGGTCGTTTATTATTCTCCTGATGAGGAAGTAGGGGATTTCCCATTTTCCTTAAACTCTGTTTCTTACAATGTGCCATTGTATAGAGTATTACACAATGGAAACAAGTTGGAACTAACAGAAGGTTTCCGTGGACAATACTATTATGACTTGAGCGTATTGGAAAGTGGGGATTCACTTCAGATTCTTGCAAATGCACCTGCAGATGTTACTTTCCCAGTAATTTTCAACTTTAATGCAGACAGTATCCGTTCAGAGGTTGATAGTTTGCATGTAAATGGAGTAACTGTTGATTTGAAGGACACAATTGATGTTCCTTGGGGGCAAGTTGTACAGATATGGTTTGACGCTGAAAACAACTCTGTTTCTGTTAACGACAATGTACTGTCTAAGTATAACAACTCGCATCAGCAAACTATCACAGATACCACTGTTTTGAATATTGAAATTGTGCCGTTCAAAGATTTCGATATTACATTGGTTGCTCATAACGTTACGTGCTTCTATGTACAAAACGCTGCTACTTATGGTGTGAACTATGAGTTGAAGGAAGGAGAGAATACCATAACTGTTAATAGCGGTGCCAACCAAATTTACATTGATAAGAATAAAGATTGCTTGATAGACTCTGTATTGGTTAATGGAGTTAATACATCTTCTTATTCAAGAATCTATTGCGCAGAAAACATGACGATAGAGGTATTTGCGGATAGCATTAAACGTGATTCAGTGATGATGCTTTATGTTGATGATGTGGATAATTATTCTTACATAAGTGTCCAGAATCAGAATTATGAGAATATGATTTCGGGTACGATTCCATCAGGATACACACAAGTTAAATTTGCTGCAATAGATAATTCTTTCAACATATCTGCTTATGTAAAGAATCCGAATTCTGTTTCCCCCGCACCCAAAGCCGTATATTACTTAAATGATTCTATATTTGAACCGGCAAGCAGTTATTCATCATATTGCTCTCCGACATTCGCTTATGGCGACGTATTCAAAATCTTTGCCGACACCGCTGACGTTTATACCGTAGACTTTGTTTTCAATGGTGAGGCTACTACTTCCAAAGTTACCAAAGACCGCATCGTAGCCGTTGAGGAAACCAACTTTACTGTGCTCCAAGGCACCGAAGTATCGTTCGAGACCGCAGAGACCACTATCCTCGTTAATGGTGAGGCAGTAGAATCGGTAGATGGCGTGGTTACCTTGACCATCAGCGAAAACACCACGATAGAGGTAGGAGTTAAACCCTCCATTGCTAATACCGCTGAGAATCCTTATACCGTAACTGAGGCTATTGAATTGACTAAGGCAGGTGTTGCATTGACAGATAGCGTATATGTAATTGGTATCGTTGATTCCTTGCAGTATGTGGCTAAATACAAAGATGTCAACGTATGGGTACACGATAGTCTGAACCGTATGGAGTTCTACGCAATGTATGGCTTCAACCGTGACTCCATCAACTCTGAGGAAGATTTGGCAGCATTGGTAGCCGTAGGCGATACCTTGATTGCTAAAGGAACACTCACCTACTATGCAAAAAATGACATCTACGAACTGAACATGGGTTGCTATGCAATAGAGGTACGCAAGGCTGCGGCTCAACCCGAACCCGAACCTGAGATTGCTCAATATCAATTGCATGGCTCTTGGGTTGAGAACTGGGGTGGTCCCGTATTGGAAATTGCAGAGGACAAAGCAACTGCTTCGGCTACTGTTGAACTGAAAGAGGGTAACTACAATTTCGGTATCAGGCAGATTGACGCCGATGGCGCACAAATAGCATGGTTGTGGACAGCTAACACCGAAGGCGACACTTTCACCCGCGAGGCTAACGCATTCACCTTTATCAAGCAAGAGACAATCGATGAAAAGGACAATGGTAAGAACCCGACCCTCGCTGCCGATGTAGATGGTGTTTATACCTTCGTTTGGACGTATGCCGACAACACCTTGACCATTACCTTCCCCGCTAAGCCTGAGGGTATCTTCAACGCTACCGTTGAGGGTCAAGCCGAGAAGTTCGTTCGCGATGGGCAACTCATCATCCGCATGAACGGCGTAGAGTACAACGTATTGGGCGCAAAACTCCAATAATCCCTCCCTGCGCAATACAATATAGCGCATAAATAAAAGAGGCTGTCTAACATTCCGTTAGGCAGTCTCTTTTTATTTTGTTTGGTGGTTCGGCGGTAATTTGGTTTTTGGTAATGAATTAATGGTTAATTACACGTTAATTATACGTTAAAGAGAAAAATATCCCGACAGGTCGGGACAAGTTCCGAATAATTTTTGGAAATTTTTGTTGAAATAAAAGAATCGTTGTTAGAGCCTTATTTCGAGTTCGCGTTATTTAACGTGAGTTAGATATAAGATGTTAGACTTCATTTTTCCATTTCTTCCAACCATAAGGTTGCCGAGATTTATTTTGAGTTTCGATTATTTATGCTGATGCGCTTCGTGTCCGCCTTGGCGGGTGTCCTCGTGGTGGTCGTGGTCAGCGTGCTCTGCATGCTCTGCTGACTCGGGTTGGCGGGTGGTGGCGGGTTTGCCTATCTTCGCAAACGCCTTCTGCAAGGTCGGCACGTCGGTCTTGCTGGCATCGAAAGTAACGGTTACCGCCTGCTGCTTCATGTCGAACTGGATATCCTTCACCCCCTTCTCGAAGGCGATGTTCTTCATGATTTTGTCGCAGCAGCCCTGGCAGTGCAGGTCGCAGTAGAGGACAACGGTTTGTTTGTTCGGCTTGGCTTGAACAGCCGCCATCGGCAATAGTGCCAGCAGGAAAATGAGAATCTTTTTCATAAGGTATTGTTTTTTTCGTTATTTTCGTAGTTAGCGTTATTTGCGTAGTGGTTGGAAAGCAAACTCTGCATAAATCCTTCCACTTCCCTCGACTAGTCGGGGTGTCTCGCTTTCCTCGACATCTGCAAGGGCGCAGCCCGCAGCAAGGTGATTTGCGGGGTCCCTTGACAAATTTAAGCACTCCTGTTCGCTTACGCTCTATTTATCCCGACGTGTCGGGACGAGATATATGGGATTTTGACGGAGGATGTGAAGTGGTCAGTTGTCGGTATGCGGACTTAGAGCAGTGGCATGTTAATTGTTAATTATTAATTGTTAATTATTTACTCTTTCCTCTCTAAGTTCCAGCGGAAGCCGAGGTAAATCTTCCATCCGCTGATGGGTGCCCATACCATAGAGGCATCGAAGTCGGGCGAGTTGGGGTTCACGTGGGTGCTGTTCTCGTATCGGTCGCCGCGGATAGGGCTGTCTTGCGTGAAGTTGGTCATGTTCTCCGCGCCGAGGTAGAGTGAGCAGGTGCGCCAGTACTTGGTGATTTGCCCGAGCAACTGGGGATACCACTTATGATAAACGACTGTGTTGCTCATAGTCTGACCATCTGACAGCGCAGAGCGCGGTCCTTCAGCGGAGCGGTCGGACAGTGAAAAGGTCTTTGTATAGTATTGCTTGCTGCCTTCGGGAGCGGTGAAGCCCATGGGCATACGTCCGGGACCGTTGAACTGCGCCGTCAGGTCGAACTGCCAGGTCTTCAGCGGCGTTTGGTAACTGGTGGTGAGCACCGCCTTGAACTGATTTTGCAGCGCCTTGTCCATCAGCACGAGTTCGCCCGTAGGCAGGAAAGTACTCTGCTTCACGTCCGTATAGCGGAAGGCTGCCGTCATCGTCCAGCCGCGCAGTATCTCCATGTTCGCCTCCACTTGGTAGTTGTGCGAGTAGGACTTCGCACCCGCAACGTCGCTTATGTTGAACAGCCGCACGCCGTGCAAGTCTTTGTCAATGTCGGCTATCACGCCGTCGAGGAAGCGCGTGTAGTAGTACTCGGCGGAGAGCGTCAGTTCGCGCTTGCCGATGGGGATATAGAACGTGGTGGTGATGCCCGTGTTGAACGAGCGCTCCTGCTTCAGACTCTTCTCCATCGTATAGACACGGTTGGAGGGCAGGTAGGCGGCGTTGTCGGCAATGGCGTTAGGCGAGCGGTAGCCCAAGCCCACGCTCCCGCGCAGCGTCCACCACTCGAACGGCGCATAGCGCAAGTTCATACGCGGCGTAGTGAAGAAGCCGTAGCGGTTGGAGTAATCCTCGCGCAAGCCCACCAGCAGCGTAACCTTGTCTTTGTACGAATAGGTGTACTCGGCAAACATGCCTGACGTTACCTCATTGGACAAAAAATCTTGGTTCTTGGTTCCTTGCTCTTGGCTCGCCGCAAAGATTCCTTCGTATCGCTCATCGTAGCGGTCGTAGTTGACGGAGATACCGGCGGAGAGTTTATGCTCGTGGAAGTCGAAGGGGTCTAACTCGGGGTCTTCAAACGAGGTCTGGAAGATAGCGTTCAGGTAGGCGTTGGTCTGGTTGGCGTCCCACAGGCGCGAGCCGTAGCGGTTGGTTTGGCTATGGTAAGAAGCCGACGCAATCACCCCGACGGACATACCCGTCTCTTGGTCGAACACATACCCGTTCTTCACAAACCCGTCTATCCGCCGCGTGCGCAGGTCGATGGGATATGCCATTTGACTATTTGACAATCGGGCAATGCTCTCCGACAGTAGTTTTTCAGAGGACGCAGGTGAACTCCCCCGCCCCGCTTGCGGGGAGGGGGTAGGGGGCGGGGCTACCTCCGATACGAATGTTACAAGTCCTTGTTCTTGGCTCTTGGCTCCTTGTTCCAACCCCGATAGCGTTCCCCCTAACCGTTGGTCGTAGAGGGCGCGCACGAGCACTTGCCCCGTGTAGTCGCCGCTCTTGATATACCAGCGGTTGAGCAGGTTCAGATTGCGGTTGCGCGGCAGGTCGGTGAAGCCGTCGTGGTTATGGTCCATCTCCAACTCCATGTCTTTGGCATTCAGCAGGATACCCGTGGAGACCTTGTCGTTGATGTCCCAGCCGCCCGTGGCGTTTATCTCCGCCATGAGTTCGGTGTTCAGGTAGAGGTTCACGGCGATAGGGTCTTGCTTCTGCGGTTTGAGGAACTCCACGTTTATCTGCCCCGCGATGGCTTCGTAGCCGTTGATGACGGAGGACGTGCCTTTGCTCACCTGTATGGCTTCCATCCATGCGCCCGGGATATACTCCATGCCGAACGACTGCGCCAGTCCGCGCACGTTGGGCGTGTTCTCCGTCAGCAGTTGCACGTAGGTGCCGCTCAACCCGAGCAAGCGTATCTGCTTCGCGCCCGTGGCGGCATCGGCATACGCCACGTCCACCGACGCGCTGGTCTCGAAACTCTCCGACAGGTTGCAGCACGCGGCTTTGCATAACTCATCGCCCGTCAGCGTCTGTGTGTCGAAGGCGGCAGTGCGCGAGCGCAGCACCGCCATCTTGCGCTCCGTGATGGTTACCTCGTCCAGCACCAAATCCGACACGAGGACGATGGTCAGTTGCTCGCCGCCGTGCACAAGCGTCGTGTCGTTGTGGTAACCCATGTAACTGGTAACCAGCAGGTTCGTGCTGCTGACGGTCGGCAGCGAGAAGGCACCGTCTATGTCGGTAGCCACTCCCGTGCCCGTACCTGCCCAATAGACGTTCGCGCCTATCAGCAACTCGCCTTTATCGTCCATCACCACTCCGCTCACCGGCTTCGCCATAGCGGCAACCGAGAGCAGAAGAAAGGTTATCAAAGATATTATATTCCGTTTCATAATTGTTCTGTGGTAATAATTATATGGTTAATTATACGGTAATAATATGTTAAAAAGTATCATTGTACGTTTTTGTTCTGTGGTAATTTAATTATATGGTTAATTACATGGTAATTACATGTTATCGTACGTCTTTGTAACTCCGTATAGTGTCGCGTATCAACCGCACCGTCGGAACCAGAATCACCACGGAGATGACAAGGCTCACTATCGGGTCGAGCAACGTCCAGCCCGTGAAGTAGATGGCAACGCCCGCCGCCACCACGCCCACGGACACCAGCGTGTCGGTGGCTGCATGCAGGAAGGCGGCGCGGATGTTCAGGTCTTGCTCTCCGCTGCGGGTGAGCCACCACGCCGTCAGTCCGTTTATCACAATACCTATGCCGGCGGTTAGGATGATAGCGGTGCTGTTCACTGCCTTGGGGTGCAGTATCTGCTCCACGCAGTCCGCCACTATCAGTCCGATGGTCAGGAGCAGCAAGAGCCCGTTCACCAGCGTAACGCGCAGGGACACCCGCCTGCTGTTCGGATTGCCGCGGCGGGCAAGCAGTATTGCCACCAGCGACAGCACCAGCCCCAGCACATCGCTTAGGTTGTGCCCCGCGTCGGAGAGCAAGCCCGATGAGTTAGCATACCAACCGATGACCGCCTCTGCCGCCACGAACAGCAGGTTCACGCCTATGCAGAGCCCCAGAATCCCGACCGAAGAAGTATGTTGATGCTGATGTGCCATAAGGGTATAATAATGAATTAATGATAATTACACGACAATTATATGTTAAAGAAAAGGGAAGTCTCGCATGGAGGTGCGGTCTCCAGGCCGCACCATAGAGGTGTCCGGGTGCGCAGGCGTCATCGCCTGCTATATGAGGAGGTGCGTCCCCGCCTGCTATATAAGGAGGTGCGGTCTCCAGGTCGCACCCCTGATGACCAATGCCAACTGGGGACGCATAGTGGGGTGCTCTCTGCGGACAAGGCGTGAGCATTGGGTGAAATGGATTTGAACAGTTTTTGATAATTTGTGTTGAGTCCCATATGTTGGTTAGTGTTATTGTCTATTTTAGTTTCATAAGGATGATTTCGATTGCAAAGGTACGGCTTTTTTCGTGCAACTCGGTTGCAAAGTGTTTTTTGCTCGTATAAACTTCGCTCTTTCTATAAAACGACATCCCCCCTCTTCCTTATCCCGGAATTGTCCAAACTTCCAATAACAGACCTCCCCCATACACCCCGAAATCATCCTGAGAATTCCCCGAAATCCTACCATATCATTATCGTAACATTATCGTAACATTACCGTAACATAAGCGAGTCGAAATACTGTCTCAAAAAGACCCTCGCCCTGTCCATGCTGCTCCTTTCCTGAATGTTCCAAATTTCTATGACTTCTTGGGGATTTGCCACATAAACTGCGTTATCAGCGAAGGATAAAGAAGCAAAAATATCTTTCGATGGCAATTTTTTGCGCAAATTGAGGAATTGGGTGTACATGGTGCATAAAAAACGTGGAGCTGATATAGGTGAACCATTTCTGCAGTCAAACGCTAAACTAGTCCCTGTTTGTCCGGATGCTTGCACCCCGATTTATCGGGGTTTGTCGGGAACGGGTAAGGATTTAGTTTTTGGTAATGAATTGATAAAGAATTATACGGTAATTATATGTTAAAGAAAAAATATTTGAATAACTTTGGTATTATTTGTTGAAATAAAAGAATCATCATCGTTTCGATGTATATTAGATAGAGCCTTAATTTCTAGTTCACATTAAGAAAAAGTCTTGGTGCAATTTTAAGGAAAAAACAAATGAAAACTTGCATATATTAAAAAAAAGCAGTACCTTTGCCCCCGAAAAATAAACCATAAAAAACACATTCATACTATGAGACTGATTATAGAACCGAATTACGACCAGATGAGCCAATGGGCTGCGAATTACGTGGCAGAGCGTATCAACGAGTTTGCTCCGAAAGAGGGGACGCCTTTTGTGCTGGGACTGCCGACGGGCTCTTCGCCGCTGGGTATGTACAAGCACCTGATTAAGTTGTACGAGGCAGGGAAAGTGTCGTTCCGCAACGTGGTTACCTTTAATATGGATGAGTATGTAGGTATCCCCGAAGACCACCCCGAGAGTTACCACTCGTTCATGTGGAAGAACTTCTTCAGCCATATCGATATCCGCCCCGAGAACGTGAATATCCTGAACGGCAATGCGCCCGACCTCGCAGCCGAGTGCGCACGCTATGAGGCGAAGATAAAGAACTGCGGCGGCATACAGTTGTTCCTCGGCGGCATTGGTCCCGACGGGCATATCGCGTTCAACGAGCCGGGCTCGTCGCTGACCTCGCGCACCCGCAAGAAAGAGTTGACCACCGACACGATTATCGCCAACTCTCGCTTCTTCGACAACGACGTGAACAAAGTGCCCAAGACCGCACTGACCGTGGGTGTAGGCACGATTATGGACGCGAAAGAAGTGCTGATTATGGTGAACGGACACAACAAAGCACGCGCGCTGCAACATGCCGTAGAGGAGCCTATTTCGCACATGTGGACCATCTCGGCGCTGCAGATGCACCAACACGGGATTATCGTATGCGACGAGGCGGCTTGCGACGAACTGAAAGTGGGTACGTACAAGTACTTCCTTGATATTGAGAAGAAAAATTTGCTATAAATCAATTAAGAATTAACAATTAACATGCGCTGTACGCCACCTTATCGCAGCGGCATGTTAATTGTTAATTATTAATTGTTAATTGAACTATGCTACAGATATACAATACATTAACTCGTCAGAAAGAGTATTTTCGTCCTTTGCATGAGGGGCATGTGGGGATGTATGTGTGCGGACCGACGGTGTATGGGGATGCGCACTTGGGGCATGCCCGTCCTGCCATCACCTTCGACCTGCTGTATCGCTACCTGCAACACCTTGGCTACAAGGTGCGTTATGTGCGTAACATCACCGACGTGGGGCATTTGGAGCACGATGCCGACGAGGGCGAGGACAAGATAGCCAAGAAAGCACGTGTGGAGCAGTTGGAGCCGATGGAGGTGGTGCAGTACTACACCAACCGCTACCATCGCGACATGGAGTTGCTGAACGTGCTGCCGCCGTCGATAGAGCCGCACGCGAGCGGGCATATCATCGAGCAGATGGCGTTCGTGCAGAAGATACTCGACCACGGATACGCCTATGTGTCGAACGGGAGCGTGTATATGGATGTGGAGAAGTACGCCAAGGACTTCCCCTACGGGAAGTTGTCGGGGCGCAATCTGGAAGATATCAAGACCGAGACACGCGAGTTGGACGGACAGGCGGAGAAGAAGCATAGTTACGACTTCGCGCTGTGGAAGAAAGCGTCGCCGGAGCATATCATGCACTGGCCCAGCCCGTGGTCGGAGGGCTTCCCCGGCTGGCACATGGAGTGCTCGGCGATGGGGACGAAATACCTCGGCGAAGAGTTCGATATCCACGGGGGCGGCATGGACCTGATGTTCCCCCACCACGAGGCGGAGATAGCCCAGTCGTGCGCGGCGCTCGGGCATGACACGGTGCACTACTGGATGCACAACAACATGATTACCATTGCCGGCAAGAAGATGGGGAAGAGTTACAACAACTTCATCACGCTGGAGCAGTTCTTCACCGGCAAGCACGAGTTGCTGACCAAGCCTTTCTCGCCGATGACGATACGTTTCTTCATCTTGATGGCGCACTATCGCTCGACGGTGGACTTCTCGTCGGCAGCCTTGGAGGCAGCGGAGAAAGGCTTTGCACGCTTGCAAGAGGCTTACCAACGCTTGCAGAAACTGCAGGCAACGGCTGAGGCAACGACCACCGACGCAGCCACCGTGCTGGCAGAGAAGTGCACTGAGGCAATGGACGACGACCTCAACTCGCCGATAGTCATCTCGCTATTGTTCGACTCCGCCAAGCGTATCAACTCGGTCTTCGACGGCAAGGAGACTATCTCAGCAGAGGAGTTGGAGCAGTTGCGCAAGGTATGGAAGACGTATGCAATAGACATCCTCGGCTTGCTACTGTCCGGGTACGCAGGCGTCCCCGCCTGCTTCGCGTCCTCGCCTGCTGGTTTTCGGGGCGGCGACGAGGCGCAGACGCAAGCACTCCACGGGGCGGTGGACATGCTGCTGAATATGCGATTAGAAGCCAAGCGCAACAAGGACTGGGGCACAAGCGATAAGATTCGCAACGAACTGACTGCTCTCGGGTTCAACATCAAAGACACCAAAGACGGCTTTGAATGGACGCTGTAA
>JBJECI010000116.1:0-20228 GCA_051870915.1 Paludibacteraceae bacterium | reverse complement strand
AGATTCTTAATTGTTTTTGCGGTTGTTGGGTGCTTAGCAGGGTTAACAGCCTGCTCTTCCGATAACGGACGAGATGGGTCTTCGGCGGAGACTCATCTCGTATCGTATCCCGGGCGGACGTTCAGTTACAAGGAGAAGTTCAGCGACAGTCAAAGCAAGCAACTGGCTGCCGCGCAGGCGCTCGGACTGCCCTGTATGCCCGCCGACCGCAAGGAAGCCTCGCGCATGAAGCGGCAATTGGTGTTGGTGGAGAGCAGCAACAACTACGTAGTGGATTCGCTGACCCACTCGATTCCTTATCTCGTGCCCAAAGCGGCGGCGGAGTTGGAGGCGATAGGCGAAGAGTGGGCGGACATCCTCGCGCGCAACGGGTTGCCTCACTATCGGTTCTGCGTAACGAGCGTGCTTCGGACGCAGGAGGATGTACGATTGCTGCAACGAAGCGGGAACATCAACGCCACCAACCAGTCGTGTCATTGCTACGGGACAACCTTCGACATCGCCTACTATCGCTACGACAAAGTAACACGCACAAATGACTATATGACAGAGGATAACCTGAAGTTGGTGCTGGGTCAAGTGCTCCTTAACCACCAACGCACGGGGCGTATCTTCGTCAAGTACGAATGGCGACAGGCTTGCTTTCATATAACGGTCAGACCCTGAAAACAAAAGAATCTGAAAGTTTTTTGTACAAAAACTTGCGCAATTCAAAATAATGTTGTAACTTTGCACCCGATTTTTGAGAGTCCGCGCCGCGATGGTGGAATCGGTAGACACGAAGGACTTAAAATCCTTTGGCCAGAAATGGCTGTGTGGGTTCAAGTCCCACTCGCGGTACAAACGTAATATACTTATGGAATATTGAGAATTGATGGTGGTGGAGGTCGTTTTGCTTGTGCGATTATAACGAATGCCAACTCTCGTAAATATTCAACTATACGTAAAAATCAAATGAAATATGCAAAAAGAAAAAAAAGATTTGCGTATTTCTTTTTTTTTTCGTAACTTTGCGGCGTTTTTTAATGTACATTATATTAAATTGATGAAGAAGTTACTTTTTCTTTTGCTTTTGTTCCTGCCATTTTGTGGCTCAATAGTGGCAGAAACGAGGCTTACACAAAATGACCAATCATCCATTGTTCTCCAGCAAAGGAAAACTCGCAGTACACGGACAGGTCTTTATACGCGCAAACTGCCCACTATTCGCCGTGGAGTGGGGTTGACGTTCAATGCGTTGTACTATTATGGCGATGTGGATATGCTTGGTATTGCTTTCAAAGAAGGATGGCAGCCGCAAAACCTCAGTTTGGGTGGAAGTATCAAGTTTGATTATTTGCACCAGATAGGGCGCACGACCTATGTGCGTGCATCTATACTTGGTGGTTATTTGCATGGTAATGATAGTGCCCGTACCGAGTTGAATAGCGCGGGCGTAGAGGTCCCTATTGGAAAGGGGGCATTTAGAAACATATTCGGAGAGGTTTCCGCAGGTGTAGAATGGTACCCGTTTACCAATGCGGGTTTCTATACCTACCTTGGATTGGGAGTTAGTTTGAATGTTATTGATTATGATTTCTCCCGTATTGGTTACGGACCGGATAGGATGGTGAACGTGGTACCAATGTTGCCTTTTGAGATTGGTTATAACTTTGAAATCACCAAAGGTTTTTGTATCTGCATCTCTGCCTCTGTTCATGAAGCGTTGATAGATATGCCCCATTGTAATTTGGATGCATATCCTATAAATAAATCATCTCGTTTCCAATGGGGAGATGGCTATTTTGCATTGGGCATCAGTTTCTCGTATCGTTGGCAAGAATGCGCTCCGTGTCGATTGGCTCAATGGTAATAAACGCTGAGCGTCAATACCGAGTGTGCTTTGCTCAATTCTTCTTTCGAATTTTATAATGGCGAATAAACACAAGATTATCAACGACCCCGTTTTCGGTTTTTTGAGCATTCCGAATGATTTGCTATACGACGTATTGCAACATCCGCTGGTGCAACGGTTGATACGCATTCGTCAGTTGGGTCTCTCCTATTTGGTCTATCCCGGCGCCATGCACAGTCGCTTCTCCCACTCGCTGGGGGCGATGCACCTGATGAGCGAGGCGATAAGTTCGCTGCGCGGCAAGGGTGTGGACATCAGCGAACAGGAAGCCACGGGGGCGCTGATAGCCATCCTGCTGCACGACGTGGGGCACGGTCCGTTCTCGCACGTGCTGGAGCACACCCTCGTGGAGGGCATTACCCACGAGGAGATTTCGCTGATGATGATGGAGCGTATCAACCACGAGTTGGGTGCACGTGAACAGCAGTTGGCGATGGATGTGGAGGGGTCTTTCGAGCGGACAGGACCGCTGGCAGAGGCGATAGCCATCTTCAAAGACGAGTACCCACGGCATTTTCTTCATCAGTTGATTTCCAGTCAGTTAGATGTAGACAGGATGGATTATCTCTGTCGCGACTCGTTCTTCACGGGCGTGCAGGAAGGGCGCGTGGCGAGCGAGCGGCTGCTGAAGATGCTGAACGTGGTGGACGACAGGCTGGTGATTGAGCAGAAGGGTATCTACTCGGTGGAGAAGTTCCTCGTGGCGCGGCGACTGATGTACTGGCAGGTGTATCTGCACAAGACCTCTGTGGCAGCCGAGCAACACCTTATCAAGATACTCACGCGCGCGAAGGAGTTGGCGCAGCAGGGCGTGCAACTGTTTTGCTCCCCGGCGCTGCACTATTTCCTCTACAACCACGTTACCGCTGATGACTTCTCGCTGGAGCAGTATGCGCTGCTGGACGACACGGACGTGCTGTCCGCCATCAAGGTATGGATGTCGGCGGAGGATGTGGTGCTTTCCACGCTGAGCCGTTGCTTCATCAACCGCCAACTGTTCCGCGGCAAACTGCTGACGGCTCCGCTCACCGACGAGGAGAAAGCCATGCTGCGCGAGCACTATGCTAACCTGCTGCATATCAGCGAGAAAGAGACGGAGTACTTCTTCGTGGAGCACGTCTCCACTTCGAACACCTACTCGGAGAAAGACGACTCTATCGACATCCTTTACCAAGACGGCTCGGTGCGCGACATCGCCGCCGCCAGCGAGATACTCGACCTGAAAGCCCTCACGCGCAAACCGCAGAAACTGTATGTGTTTCAACTTGACCGCCTAAAAGATAAAGGATAAAAGATTAAATTTGTCTATTTGGATGAAAGATAAAGGATAAAAGACTTATTACCTTTGTCTATGAGTTCTCAGAGTCGAAAGGTAACTTCAACTCCCCCGCCTCCCTCGTAGAGGGGGGAGGGGGTCAGGGGGCGGGAGGAGGACTCGGCATCCAGCCGCTGCAAAGGGGAAACAAAGTAACTAATACTATTTATAGAACAATATGCCCTCCGTCTCTGCCAAGCGCGTTAAAAATTCTCCTAATCTCCTGCTGTGTCGCAGAGACTTGCGTACCAATGGCACAAAGGCAGAAGGGGCATTATGGAAAGCATTACGGGCAAAACAGATAAACGGGTTGCAGTTCCGTAGGCAGCATGGGGTAGCGAATTATGTGTTGGACTTCTATTGCCCGCGACTACAATTGGCTATTGAATTGGATGGGGAAGTACATCAGAACTTTATTCACCGACATGCAGATCAAGAGCGCGATGCTCTATTATGGGAACGCTATGGCATTAAGGTGTTACGTTATGAGAATAAATTGGTCTTTGAAAATATCAAGGTGATATAGATGACATTCTGAAGTTTCAGAATGCTGTGGAAGAGGAAAGTGGGGAGTGATAGGGTGTTTTTTAGCGGCTTGATGCCGAGCGTACCTTCCCGCCCCCTAACCCCCTCCCCTCCTTTTAGGAGAGGCGGGGGAGTGAAATTACCTTTGACTAACAAAAAGTATATCTAAAAGAAAATGATACTAACCATTCAGAGAAGAAACTAACTCCATTCCCCCGCCTCCCTCGTAGAGGGGGAGGGGGTCAGGGGGCGGGAGGAGGACTCGGCATCCAGCCGCAAAGAGAATAAAGGATAAAGGATAAAGGATTAATGATGAATATGCAATTTACTGCTCAACAAATAGCCGCCGTGTTAGGCGGGAAGATATACGGCAATGCCGAGGTTGCGGTGCATGATGTGGCACCTATCGAGAACGCGACTGAGGGGCTCTTGTCCTTCGTCTGCGAGGAGAAATACCTGCCCCATCTGGACACCACGGGGGCATCTATCGTGCTGGTTACCGGCAGCCTGCTGACCGATGCCATCACGACAAGCAGCCGCGACGGGAAAGCCACCCTCATCGCCGTGGAGAATGCCCGCGGGGCGATGGCGCAACTGCTGAAGATGGTCGCCGAGGTGATGAACCCGCGCAAGCAGGGCATAGAGCAGCCCGCCTTCATCAGCGAGGGCGTAGAGATGCCCGCAGACGCGTATGTCGGCGCCTTCGCCTACATCGGCAAGAACGTCCGATTAGGCAAGGGTGTGCAACTCTACCCGCAGACGTATATCGGTGATAATGTGCAGATTGGCGACAACACCACGCTCTATGCGGGGGTTAAAATATACGCCAACTGCAAGGTCGGTAACGACTGTATCCTGCACGCCGGCGTGGTGGTCGGTGCCGACGGTTTCGGCTTCGAGCCCGACGCGCAAGGCGTGAATCAGAAAGTGCCGCAGATAGGCAATGTGATTATCGAAGACGACGTGGAAATCGGCGCAAACACCACCATCGACCGCGCCATGATGGGCGCCACCATCGTGCACCGGAACGCCAAAATAGACAACCTCGTGCAGGTGGCGCACAACGTGGAGGTAGGCGAATCAACCTTCATGTGCGCACAAGTGGGCGTGGCAGGCAGCAGCAAGATAGGCAGCCACTGTATCTTAGCCGGACAAGTGGGCGTAGCGGGACACCTCGAGATAGCCGACCGCTGCGTCTTCGGCGCACAGGCGGGCGTGGCAGGCTCCGTGCGCAAGCAGGGCATGTACCAAGGTTCACCCGCCATCGACGCGATGAACTGGCGACGCTCCTCCGTAGGCTTCAAACAACTGCCTGATATAATGAAGAAAATCAACGAATTAGAGAAGAAACTCTCAACTCTAAACACTCAACTCTAAACACTTTTATGAAACAGCATACACTCCAATCGCCCTTCCATTTCGAGGGCAAAGGTCTGCACACAGGTCTGAACATCTCCGCCACGTTCCTCCCCGCGGAGGCAAACACGGGCGTGCGACTCTGCCGCACCGACCTCCCCGGCAAGCCCACCTACCAAGCACTCGCCGACTACGTGTCCGCCACCGAGCGCGGCACCGTCTTGGAGCGCGGCGCGTGGAAAATCAGCACCGTGGAGCACGCGCTCTCCGCCCTCTACGCCATGGGCGTGGACAACTGCCTCATCGAGGTGGACGGACCCGAACTGCCGATTTTGGACGGCAGCGCCAAACTCTTCGTGAAAGCCGTTCAGCAAGCGGGATTGCAGGAGCAGGACGCCGAGCAGCAGGTGTTTGTCGTAACGGAACCTATTGAATATCAGTCGGAACACGGCAATAAAATGGTGCTTCTCCCCTGCGACCGGTTCGAGGCAGAGGTTACCATCACCTACCCCACGGGGCTGCTGCGCGAGCAACACGCCGAGTTGCGCGACCTCAACGACTACCCCCGCGAGATAGCCGCCGCACGCACTTTCTGCTTCGTCCGCGAGATAGAGCCGCTCATGCGCATGGGGCTCATCAAAGGCGGCGACCTGCAAAACGCGCTCGTCATCTACGAGACGCCCATGTCGCAAGAGGGACTCGACTACATGACCGACAAACTCGGGCAGCCCCGCCTCGACGCCACAAAACTCGGCTACCTCTCCCCCCTCAACTACCAGAACGAGCCCTCGCGCCACAAACTGCTCGACCTCATCGGCGACATGTCGCTGCTCGGCTGCCACATACAAGGCCGTATCATCGCGCTCCGTCCCGGACACACCTTCAACACGCAGTGTTGCAGACAACTGCGCAACAAAATTATATAAAACACTGACCACTAACCACTAACCACTATTATGAACTTCATCCATCCCGAAGCCAAACTGGACCCCACCGTACAGGTCGGTCCTTTCGTGTACATTGACAAAGACGTGGAGATAGGTGCCGGCACCGTCATCGATGCCAACGCCACCATCCTCGAAGGCACGCGTATCGGCAAGAACTGCCACATCTTCCCCTCCGCCGTGGTGGGTGCCATCCCCCAAGACCTCAAGTTCAAGGGCGAGAAGACCTATGTCTTCATCGGTGACAACACCACCATCCGCGAGTGCGCCACCGTCCACCGCGGCACAGCCAGCAAGGGAAAGACCGTAGTGGGCAACAACTGCCTCATCATGGCGTACAGCCACGTGGCACACGACTGTATACTCCACGACCATATCATCATGTCCAACGCCACACAGTTGGCGGGCGAAGTGGAGGTGGACGACTGGGCAATACTCGGAGGCGGCACCCTCGTACACCAGTTCTCGCACATCGGCGCACACGTGATGATTCAGGGCGGAACCCGCGTCAATAAAGACATCCCGCCCTTCATCATCGCGGCTCGCGACCCCGTTTCCTACTGCGGTATCAACTCCGTCGGACTGGGACGCCGCGGCTTCACCAAAGAGCAAGTGGCTGCCATACAAGACACCTACCGCCTGCTCTACATGTCCGGACTGAACGTGTCGCAGGCGCTGGACCAAATCGTGGCAACCCTGCCGCAGACACCCGAACGCGACCTGATAGTGGACTTCATCAAAGCCTCCCCCCGCGGCGTCGTGCGCGGAATCAACTAAGCATGTCCGGGTACGCAGGCGTCCTCGCCTGCTAAAATAGTGTGTAAGTACCTGTTCAGGACTGCATAGCAAATAGTAAAATAGTAAATTGTCAAATTGTCAAATAAACTATGGAAGAGAAAAGTTTGAATTTCATTGAGCAGATTGTAGAGAAAGACCTGCAAGAGGGTAAGAACAACGGCAGAATACAAACGCGCTTCCCGCCCGAGCCCAACGGCTACCTGCATATCGGACACGCCAAAGCCATCTGCATGGACTTTGGTATCGCTGAGAAGTACAACGGCGTGTGCAACCTCCGCTTCGATGACACCAACCCCGTGAAAGAGGACGTGGAGTATGTGGACTCTATCATGCAGGATATCAAGTGGTTAGGATTCAAATGGGGCAACGTCTATTACGCCAGCGACTATTTCCAACAACTCTACGACCTCGCCATCCGCTTCATCAAAGAGGGCAAAGCCTACGTGGACGAGCAGACCGCCGAGCAGATAGCCGAGCAGAAAGGCACCCCCACCGAACCGGGCGTAGCGTCGCCCTTCCGCGACCGCCCCATTGAGGAGAATCTGCGCCTCTTCCAAGCCATGCAGAACGGTGAAATCCCCGACGGCAAGATGGTGCTGCGCGCGAAGATAGACATGGCGAACCCCAACATGCACTTCCGCGACCCCATCATGTACCGAATCATCACCACCCATCCGCACCACCGCACGGGTCGCCAATGGAACGTCTATCCGATGTACGACTTCGCACACGGACAGAGCGACTACTTCGAGGGCGTAACCCACTCCATTTGCACGCTGGAGTTTGTGGTGCACCGCCCGCTCTACGACTACTTCATCGACCAGTTTGCCGACACCGACTACCGTCCCCACCAGTATGAGTTCAACCGCCTGAACATTACCTACACCGTGATGTCGAAGCGCAAGATGCTCCAACTCGTGAAGGAAGGACTTGTCCGCGGCTGGGACGACCCCCGCATGCCGACCGTCTGCGGTCTGCGCCGACGCGGCTACACGCCCGATGCCATCCGTGAGTTCATCAACAAGATAGGCTATACAAAGGTGGAAGGCATGATTGACTTGGGCTTGCTGGAGCACACCCTGCGCGAGAACCAGAAAGAGACGGCGCCGCGCGTCTGCGCCATCTTCGACCCCGTCAAACTCATCCTCACCAACCGCGAGGCACAGCCCGAGACCATCGTGGCGGAGAACATCGACGGACACCCCGAGTTGGGCACCCGCGAGATGATTTTCGACCGTGAACTCTACATTGAGCGCGGCGACTTCCAAGAGGTGGGCGACAAGAACTTCTTCCGCCTCAGCCCTGGCGGGCGCGAGGTACGACTCAAGAACGCCTACATCATCCAAGCCACGGGCTGCGAGAAAGATGCGGAGGGCAATATCACCACCGTCTTTGCGACCTACGACCCCAACTCCAAGTCGGGCACCGAGGGCGGCAACCGCAAGACCAAATCGACCATCAACTGGGTGGATTGCCAATCGTGCGTGGAAGCCGAGGCACGCTTGTACGACCGTCTGTTCGCCGTGGAGAACCCGTCGGCAGAGGAAGGCGACTTCCGCGACCTGCTCAATCCGAACAGCCTGGAAATCAAGCAAATCAAAGTCGAGAATGCGCTCCGCAAAGAAATGCACGCCACCGAGTACGTGGACGGCATTGCACAGGTGAACCACTACCAGTTGCTCAAGCAGGGCTACTTCGTAGTGGACCCCGACACTACCGCCGACCACCTCGTGCTCAACCGCACCGCCTCTCTCAAAGACAACTGGCAGAAATAAACCTAATTATGTATCTGTCAGGGCAATTATTGCCCTGACATAATTTTTTCTAAACCGATGAAGAAACTATCTATCTTATTGGCAATCATCGCCTTGCCCCTGCTGACTTACGCCGCAGGCGACACCATCCGCATCGAAGCCGAGACCCTCGAACCCGTCCACTATGAGCAGTTTGGCGAGTGGTGCTTCGAGTTCAACAGCGCGACAGCCATTGACGGGCTCAACTACAAAGTGCAGTTCCAATACGCATCGGACGAGGTAACGGGCACGTTCACCAAAGACAACGGATTGGTATCCGGTATCTACTACAACTTCATTCAGTCTATCAGCGAAGAGGGAACGGTGAAGTGGATTCACCCCACCAGCCTGACTTTGACCGTAGCAAACAAGCCCACGCCCTACGAAGGGCTCTTCTACCTGACGCTGGACGCAGATTTCGTGGGCGATGACGGAAAAGTCTATATCGTACACGGTGAGGCAGACCAAATCGTACCGCGCGACACCATCCAATACACTTTCGCCGAGACTGACCTGCACATCATCGGCGACACGGCATTCCAAGTGGTAGGCAGATTGCAAGATGGCACGGAAGCCGCCGTCAGAATCAACAACCCCGCCATCGTGGGAGCCTACTCGTTGGCGGACCTCGTTCAGGCAGGCACCTACGTGCGCCTCCCTGATGGCAAAGAGGTTACGCTCCTCTACGACGACCACGACCTGGCCTCGCTGCTCTCGAAAGACACGGTAACGATGAAGGGAAAGCAATACCGCTTCCAATTCAGTTTCCTCGCTACCGACACGGTGCTCTACGAACTGCAAATGACCCACGATGTAAAGGCATACAAAGACACCGTGGATATCACCATCAACAACCTCACCATTGACGACTCCAATCTCACCTACTCGCGTACCTTATATTTAGACGGCTACAACGAGCAGTACGAGGTACTGATGGAGTTGGTTACCTTCTCCGTCAAGGGCACTGTTGTCGCTCCCGACGCGGTGGTGGGTATCACAAAACACGCTCCGACAGGCGATTTGTACACATTCAGCCTCTATGCCGAAGTCTCCGTCGGTACGCAGAACGACTCTACTATCGTGCACGCAGAAATCATCGCCACCGACTCATCCTACTACCGAATCACCATGCGGCAGTTGGTTGCTCCTACCAAAGATACCATCGCACTTGCGTTCGACACCCGCGCCTACGTTGTGCCTAACAGCAACGGCGGCAGTTACCAAGTCTATAACATGAATGATGAGTACCTGATTTCGGTAGCGTTCATCGCCGATAGTTTGGAAGGGGAGTTCTCCTCTCGCAATGGCGATATCATCTCCCAATACACCTACCTCCACCACGCTGTTCGTCGTCCCTCCGGCAAGATGGATACGGTGATTGCGAAGATTGCGGACACAGAGTGCGTGGTACGCCAGACGGCAGACAGTATCTTGGTGGATGCCGCTATCAAAGACTACGATGGCACGCTGTATCAGGTGGCATTCTGGTATGCTGTCCCCGTGCCCAAAGATACGATTGACGTAACCATCGGAAAGGCAGCGTTCTACAACGCTCTGGAATACGGTTCATTCCAACTCTACGGTATGTCCAACGACAGTGCCTACATCGTTTCGCTCTGCCCCAATGCCGACACGCTCGCAGGCACGTGGACAATGGACGGTATGTTCAAGCACTCCGATTTCTACGATGTCTATACCTTCATGTATAAGTTAGACGCCAACCAAGTGGCGGCAGAGGTCATCTACCTGCTGGAAGGCGAAGCCACATCCTTCGTGCGCAACGACACTGTGTTCATGGACGCACGTTTCATCTGCTCGGACGACAGGATGTATAACCTCCATTTCATTGCCGACACGCATACGCGTCTCCAATACGATGCCGAAGAGGGCGAGATAGACTACACTTTCTCGGCAGACGCAGAAGCAATGTTTATCACCAAGTATTTTGAAGACTACGGAGAGGTATTCCTCAGTATATTAGGTAAAGAGACCCCCTCTCCTTTGGCGCAGATAGGCTTCTTCATCGAGCAGATAGATGCCACCCATTTCTTGCCGGAGGGAAACTATCTCATAGACTACACCTATATGCCTGGCACCGTGGAGGCATCCTCGGGTGTGATGTACTACCAAGCTTATCCTTCCGTGTTTGGATATCTGGACAACGATGGCTACTATGTTCAGCCCTTCTGTTTCTGGTTCTTCTTTAGCGGTAACGTCAGCATTCAGCATACCGCCAACGGCATCCGCATGGAGGTAAACGCGCTCAACTCCTACGACCGTCCCATCCACCTCGTCTATGAGGGCATGCCCGTTATGGACGCGATAGAGGAAACGGAAGCCGACGACGCACGGTCCCGCAAGTTCCTCCACAAGGGTGAACTCCGTATTCGCCGCGCCGACGGCACTGTCTTCACTATACTTGGGCAAGAGGTAAGATAAGACCCACCCCGCCCCTCCCTACAAAGGGAGGGAGAAAATATAGTTACTTTTGTCTCATAAAGAAACTAATCTCTCTTACCCTCCCCCTTGTAGGGGGAGTTGGAGGGGGTCCGATTCTTATGGTTCTCAATTATATATGGATAGGTCTCATCCTGATTGCGGTGGTGGTCGGGATAGTGCAAGCCGTGTGTTACGGCGAAGTGGGTATCTTCAGCGAGATACTCAACTCTACGTTTGCCAGTGCAAAGACGGGCTTTGAGATATCCATCGGCTTGACGGGCGTGCTGTCGCTGTGGATGGGTATCATGAAGATAGGCGAGCAGGCGGGTGTCATCCGCTCTATGTCGCGCGCCGTGTCGCCTTTCTTCCAGCGTCTCTTCCCCGAACTGCCCAAGGGGCATCCTGCTTTCGGCAGTATGCTGATGAATATCAGTGCAACCATGCTCGGCATAGACAATGCCGCCACGCCGCTGGGGCTGCAGGCGATGAAAGAGATGCAGGAGAGCAACACGGACAAGACCCGCGCCAGCAATTCGATGATTATGTTCCTCGTGCTGGTTACGAGCGGGCTGACCCTTGTGCCGGTGAGTATCATGACCTACCGTGCCCAACTCGGAGCTGCCAACCCCGCTGATGTCTTCCTGCCCATCCTCCTTGCTACGTATTTCGCCGCTATGGCGGGACTCATTTCCGTGGCTATCGCGCAGAAAATCAACCTGTTCAACCGTGTTGTGTTGGGCACGTTAGGCGGACTGACGCTCTTCGTCGGCTTGGTGCTGTGGGCAGCATTGTCGCTACCGCAGGAGGTGGTGAGCAAGTGGTCTGCCGTGCTGGCAGCGGTGATACTGCTGGGGGTTATCTGCTGGTTCATCATCGCGGGCATGGTGCGCAAAATCAATGTCTATGACGCTTTCATCGAGGGTGCAAAAGGCGGTTTCCAGACAGCCATCGGCATCATCCCCTACCTGATAGCCATGCTCGTGGCGGTGGGTATGTTCCGCGCCAGCGGGGCAATGGATATGCTGGTGAGTGGCTTAGGATGGGTATTCGCCGCCTGCGGGCTGAACACCGACTTCGTGCCGGCGTTGCCAACTGCCCTCATGCGTCCCCTCTCGGGTAGCGGCGCACGAGGCATGATGGTGGATGCTATGGTGCAGTACGGCGCAGATAGTTTCGTAGGACGGTTGGTGAGCATCGTGCAGGGCAGTACCGACACGACTTTCTACATCATCGCTGTCTATTTCGGCAGTGTGAACATCAAGGACACCCGCTATGCCGTGCTCTGCGGACTGATAGCCGACTTCTTCGGAATCCTCTCTGCCATCATATTGGCGTATATATTCTTTGGATAAAGGATAAAAGATGAAGGATAAAAGACTTATTACCTTCGTTTATGCGTTTTCAGAGTCGAAACTATTTTGTCCTTAATCCTGTGTCCTTAATCCTTCATCCGGCAAAACGATTTATGATTACTTTTCTTACATACAACGGTAACGATGCGCCGACAGCGTTTGAGTTGGCGGGAGTAGGTCTGAACGCCCGTCGTGTGGCGCGGTGGATACGTGCCGTGGCGGCAGAGTACGGCTATAGCGTGGGCAATATCAACTACCTGCTCTGCAACGACGAGCAGATACTGGCGGTCAATCGTGAGTTCTTGCAGCACGACTACTACACCGATGTCATCACCTTCGACTACACCACCGCCCAATGCCTCAACGGCGATATCTTTATCTCGCTCGATACTGTGCGGAGCAATGCCGAGATGGTCGGTGCCGCTTTTGATCACGAACTGTTGCGTATCTTTATCCACGGCATACTCCACCTCACGGGACAGGCTGACAAAACGCCCGACACCAAAGCCGAGATGACCCGCAAAGAAGAAGCCGCGCTGCTTCTAATTATGAATTATGAATTATGAATTATGAGGGTATTGTATGCCTCAAAGGAGTATTCAGAGTATTCTGAATTTTCCGAAAAACTCTGATTACTCCGATAATTCCGATAACACAAATAACTAAAAATAAACTCTTATGAAACAAAACTCCGAGTATCGCGCACAAGCGCGCGCGGCATTAGAAGGCCGCTGGACAAAGGCTGTCCTCATGATTCTCATTTACCTCTTCTTGGCAGTCTTTCTCATCGTGCCGATGTGTGCTGTTGCAGATCACTTCACTATCCGCATACCATGGTTAGCCGAGTCTGCTTCCGGTTGGGTATTTCTTGCTATCATACTGCTCATCCTACCGTTGTACTATGGTTGTACCAATGCTCTCCTTTCCTGCTTGCGCAGCAATGAAGAGGAGACAAATTGTCTGCGCGAGATGTGGCATTTCTTCCGCCGCGACTACTCTCGCTCCGTACCGACTTTCCTTCTGAAAACGATATTGGTTAATCTGCTCTCTGCCGTTACACTGGGCATTGGAGGTGTCATCCTAGATTATGCTTATGCTATGGTACCTTACCTGTTGCGCGACTACCCTGAGTTAGGGGTACGCGAGGCACTGCGCACCAGCAGGCAGATGATGAAAGGGCACAAATGGGATTTGTTTGTGCTTAACCTCTCTTTCATTGGCTGGTTCTTTGCATGTAGCCTAACATTCGGTATAGGCGTGCTATGGGTGATACCGTACATGGACACCACCCATGCCGCTTTCTACGAAGACTTGAAGAACGAGTGTATTGAGGAGGAGTAATCCTCGCGCACCTCTATCTCCACGGGCGCGTTGAGGTAGATCGGCATGTTCTCCTCCGTGTGCCCTGCGGGGAAATTGAATACTACGGGATAACGATACGGCTCCACGGCGTGCCGTATCGTTTCATATACCGTGCACCCCATGGACGGGTCGTCCTCGCAGTCGCTGAACTGCCCCACAATCAGTCCGCTTATGTTGGCTAACACCCCGCTCAGCCGCAGGTTGTTCATCATGCGGTCAATATGGTAGTGGCGTTCTCCTACGTCCTCGATGAAGAGAATGGGTGAGGATAAAGGATGCCCGGGTGCGCAGCAAAACTCCCCCGCCTCTCCTGAAAGGAGGGGAGGGGGTAAGGGGGCAGGATGGTGACCGGCTGCGCAGGCGTCCTCGCCTGCTGAAGGATGCCCGGGTGCGCAGGCATCTACTGGGGACGCGGGTGTCTCGCCCGCGGTTTTACACCCACTACCTACTACCCCGATATAGTCGTTGCTATTTAGTCTTTCATCTTTTATCCTTAATCCTTCATCTACGACACTATTTAGTCTTTTATCCTTTATCCTTAATCTTTCATCCAATCCATACTCCGTCCCCTGCAAGCCGTATAGCACACTCAGGTTTCCGCCTACGAGTGTGCCTTTTATTTTGCCTTCTCTGTTGAGCGGGTGTGCAGGGAGTTCATAGTGCAACGCCTCATGTGCCAATGCCCGTTGCAGCATGGATGAAGGATGCTGTCCGGGTACGCAGGCGTCCTCGCCTGCTAAAGAAGGACTTTCTTTGGATGAAGGACTTATTACCTTCGTCTCTGCGTTTTCATGGAGGTGCGGTCTCCAGGCCGCACCATTCGCGTCTAAGTCTGCTTCACATTGGGTGCGGCCTGGAGACCGCACCTCCATGAAGTCGGCAGTATCTCGTCTTTGTTCTTGGTTCTTGGTTCTTGGTTCCAAGACCGCCGCAATCCCCTTGCACATCGGCGCGTGGATAGTAACTTGTCCTGTGCGGGCGGCGAGGAGGTGGAGGGCTGTGATGTCCGAGAAGCCGATGATAGGTTTGTGGATAGGGGGGATGCGGTCAATGATACGCTGCAAGCCGTAGCCTCCGCGGGCGCAGAGCACCATATCCACCGCGGGGTCTGCCAGTGCGTCAGCCAAGTCCGCCATGCGGTCGTCATCGCTTGCGGCGAACCGCCCGACCTTTCCGCGGGCGTGTGCCGCCTCGCTCACCTCGTAGCCCCACCCGCGCAACACCTCCGCCGCACGGTCAATATACTCGGGGTCTATCGCCCCCGAAGGCGAAACAATCTTTATCTTAATCTTTCCCATAGTCAACCAAAATGTAGAACCATTTGCGCTGCAAAGATACTGCTTTTTTCTGATATAAGCAAAACTATATACATTTCCGAAGGCAGAGTTAGTTATTAGTTAGTTATTAGTTATTCTTGGGTGATTCTTGGGTGATTGTTGGGTGATTAAGCAGTGTATTGTTTTTGTATGGAAAAAGGTATACAGATTTCCGAATATCGTTTCTTATTAATCGTACAATAAATAGGTTTCATCCTTTAACATCACGCGTGAGGTAAACACAATGTCAACAGCGATAATCGGTATTTTTTGTGTCGTCAAAGAGAATTGCATAAGGCATAGGAAGATACCCAATTATGTATATGTACAACGAAAGAGCGAACAGCAACCAACGGCTGTTCGCTCTTTTGTAGCGGGACCCAGGATTGAACTGGGGACCTCATGATTATGAATCATGCGCTCTAACCAGCTGAGCTATCCCGCCATACTTTCCTCAAAAGCGGGTGCAAAGGTACGACTTTTTTTTGATATGACCAAAAAAATCAGGAACTTTTTGTGTTTTTTCTGTAAAATGGAGTCGTTCTCGGCTTTTTTTCGGCTTTTCGAGCAAAAAAAGAGGAATAATTTTGCGTATATAAAAAAAAAGTTGTAACTTTGTGCGCTTTTTTGGTAGATAATAAATTAAACTACAATAAAATTATGCAAAACAAAGGACTTGTTCGTATTTTGGCGGTGTGCCTTGCGCTGGTAGCCGCATTCTACCTCTCGTTCTCGGTGGTTACTTCTCACTATGACAAGAAAGCCAAGGAGTATGCAGCAGGAGATGCGTTGAAGGAGTATGTGTATCTGGACTCCATCGCCACTAAGAAAGTATGGTTTGGCTACACCTTGAAGGAGTGCCGTGAGAAAGAGATTAACCTCGGTCTAGACTTGAAAGGCGGTATGAACGTTACCATGGAGGTGAGCGTTCCCGATATTCTCCGCGCGTTGTCAGGCTACAACACCTCCGAGACCTTCACGAAGGCTATGGAGATGGCGCAGCAGAAGCAGAAAAGCAGCGGCACCGACTTCGTAACCCTTTTCATCGAATCCTACAACGAGGTGGACCCCAATGCTCAGTTGGCATCGGTGTTCTCTACGTTTGAGTTGCGCGACAAGGTTACGCTCAACTCGACCAATGCAGAGGTGGAGAAAGTGATTCGCGAAGAGGTGGACGGTGCTATCGCAAACAGTTTCAATGTGTTGCGTACTCGTATTGACCGCTTTGGCGTGGTACAACCGAATATCCAACGTTTGTCTCAGCCCGGTCGTATCTTGATTGAGTTGCCGGGTATTAAGGAGCCTGCCCGCGTGCGTAAGTTGCTGCAGGGGTCGGCTAACTTGGAGTTCTGGGAGACCTACGAGGCATCGGAGGTATTGCCTTATCTGGCACAAATCAACGCTGAGTATGCCAGGGTGGCTGCCGCTACCGAGGAGGCTACTGCTGAAGCCGCTCCCGCTGAGGAGGTGAAGGCAGAGGCTGCCCCCGCAGCAGACAGCGATATTGAGGCACTGGTAGAGAACCTCGGCGACTCGACTGCTGCTGAGGCTGACCAAGAAGCACAATACGAGGCATACAGGAAGCAAAATCCCTTGTTCGCTGTGCTCAATCCGTCTGTCAATCAGCAGGGGCAGGCATACCGCGGACCTGTGGTAGGTATGGTACACTATACCGATACCGCTAAGGTTACCGCTATGCTCAACTCGCCCATCGCCAAGCAGGTGCTCCCCCGCGACGTGCGTTTCTACTGGACGGTGAAGGCGATTGACGACGCAGATGCCATCTACCAACTCGTGGCTCTCAAAGCACAACGCGATGGTCGTGCCTCGCTGGAAGGCGATGTGATTACCGACGCGCGCGCTGACTTCGGACAGACCTCGGCATATGCTAATGTAAGCATGTCGATGAACGCAGAGGGCGCTAAGCAGTGGCAACGCATCACCAAAGAGAACATCGGCAAGTCGGTGGCTATCGTGCTGGACGGGTTTGTGTATAGTTTCCCGACCGTGCAGAACGAGATTGCCGGCGGCAACAGCCAAATCACCGGTAACTTCACCGTAGAGGAGGCAAAAGACCTAGCCAACACCCTCAAGTCCGGTAAGATGCCCGCGCCCGCGCGCATAATTCAAGAGGATGTAGTAGGTCCGACGCTGGGTAAGGCTGCGATAAAAGATGGACTTATTTCGTTCGCAATCGGCTTCCTGCTTATCCTTATCTATATGATTTTCTACTACGGCTGGATTCCCGGTCTGATTGCCGATGCGGCATTGTGCTGCAACATCTTCCTGCTGGTAGGTATCTTGGCTTCCTTCTCTGCTGTCCTCACCCTGCCGGGTATCGCTGGTATCGTGCTGACCATGGGTATGGCGGTGGATGCGAACGTGCTTATCTACGAGCGTATCCGCGAGGAGATGAAGAGCGGGAAGGGCATGCGCAGAGCCATCGAAGACGGTTACAAGGGTGCTATCTCTGCGATTGTCGATGCCAACGTTACCTCCTTCCTTACGGGTGCTATCTTGGCTATCTTCGGTACAGGTCCTATCAAGGGTTTCGCCGTTACCTATATGATTGGTATCATCTCTTCGTTCGTAACGGCAGTGTTCATCACTCGTCTGTTACTCGAAGACTACGCAAAGAAAGATTCTGCTAAGGAACTGAGTTTTACCACCAAGATGACGGCTAATTGGTGGCAGAATATGAATGCGGATATCGTGAAAGCCCGCAAGGTTACCTATATCATCTCCGCGGTATTGGTAGTGTTCGGTTGCCTCGGTCTGGAGCCTCATATCTTCGGTAAACTGAACTTGGGTATCGACTTCTCCGGTGGTCGCAATTATATCGTCCGCTTCGAGCAACCCGTGAATACGCAGGAGGTACGTGAGTCGCTGGACAATGTCTTCAAGGCACAACTCACCGGTGATGAAACCTACTCGCTCAATGTCATCACGATTGGTGATGCCAACCAAGTGCGCGTTTCCACCAACTACCTCATTCAAGAGGACGGAGAGAACGTGGATGACCAGATTGAAGCACTGCTCTACGAGGGCTGCAAGCCTTACCTAAGCGACAACATCACCAAGGCAGAGTTCGTCTCCACGGAGATTAACCCCGAGATTGGTATCATGCAGTCGCAGAAGGTAGGTCCTGCTATCGCAGACGATATCACCACGAGCGCTGTCTGGGCAATTATCGCCGCTCTCATCGGTATCTTCCTCTATATCTTGCTGCGTTTCCGCAACTTCGCTTACTCTGTAGGTGCTATCACGGCATTGGCACACGATACGGTGATTATCCTCGGTCTGTACGCTATCTTGTGGAAGGTAATGCCTTTCTCCATGGAGATTGACCAATCTTTCATCGCGGCTATCCTGACCGTCATCGGTTACTCTATCAACGATACCGTGGTCATCTTCGACCGTATCCGTGAGAACAATACGCTCTATCCCAAGCGCGACCGTGCGTTGAACATCAACAATGCGATTAACGCTACGCTCAGCCGTACGTTCTCGACCTCTATGAGTACGTTGGTCGTATTGCTGGCTATCTTCCTTGCGGGCGGTGAGACCATCCGCGGATTCGTCTTCGCATTGCTGCTCGGTGTGCTGGTAGGTACATACTCCTCTATCTTCATTGCAGCCCCCATCTCCTATGATATCACCAAGGCGATGGAGAACCGCAAAGCAAAGAAAGCGTTGGCGAAGTAAATAGCAAAATACTATTCCATAACTAAGAAGGTCTCCCCTCGTGCGTAATGAGGGGAGACTTTTTCAAAAGTAGTATGAAAGCAGTTTATATTCATGGTTTTGCGGGTTCGATACACTCGGATGTGGTGGGTAACCTGCGCAAGTATTGTCCTTGGTTGGAGTGGTGTCCGATAGAGGTGGACCACCATGTGGATGCGTCGGTGGGGAAGATAAATGCGTTTGTGCGTGAGCATGCGGATGTGGCGTATCTGATAGGCAGTTCGTTGGGCGGTTTTTATGTACTTTGCGCCGATTTCAACGGGGAAAAGATTGTGGTGAACCCCGTGTTGAATCCGATGTCCACGCTGAAGAAGTCGGTGGGGACACATGCCTACCGCGGCCGGCGCGAGGACGGGGCGAAGGAGTTTAAGTTTACGATGCAGGATTTGTTTGCGTTCAAGAAGTGGAAGCCACAGGATACGCCTCTGACGCTTTGCCACTACACGGCGCACGACCAAGTGCTGGGCGAGGAGGTGAAACGCGAGTACCCGAAGTTCTTTGCGCATGCGGAGATGTGCCCCGATTTGCAGAACCATTTTATGAACGAGCACTATATCAAACATGCCTTGGTGCCGTTGCTGTCAAAAAAAGAGTGATTTATTTGCATATATGGGAAAAAAGCAGTAATTTTGCGGGCAGAAATGTCGCAAATTGAAAGTTGAACTTTTAATTAGCGCAAGTTTTGGGTACGATAGTTTGTCAATGTAGAGCATGACTATTCTTTGTATAGAGACGAGTACGCAGGTGTGTAGTGCGGCGCTAACGATAGGCGGTGTGCCTATTGCAGAGCGTGTGTGTCGCGAGGGTGCGAACCATGCGCAGATGTTGCCTGTGTTTGTGGAGGAGTTGCTGGCTGAGGTGAAGGCAAAAGGGCTGCGGATAGAGGCGGTGGCGCTGTCGGAAGGTCCCGGCAGTTACACGGGTTTGCGTATCGGCACCAGCACCGCCAAGGGGATTTGCTACGGCTTGGATGTGCCGCTGATACCCGTGCAGACACTGCAAGTGCTGTGTGTGGCGGCGGCAAGCGTACAGCCCGTTGAGGGGACAAACGGCTATCTCTGCCCGATGATAGACGCGCGGCGGATGGAGGTCTATACGGCGGTGTACGACGGCGATTTGCAGGAAGTGAGCCCTGTGCAGGCAAAGGTAGTGGAAGACGGGACGTGGCTGCCCGAGGGGGAGGTGCTGTATTTCGGCGATGGTGCAGCGAAATGTCAGGAGGTGCTGAAAGGGGTAGATTCTGCCCGTTTCATCGAGGGTATAGTGCCAGAGGCGAAGTACATGGGTGTGCTGGCGGAGCGGGGGAAAGCCTTGTCGGGCAAGGAGATAGCCTACTATGAGCCGTATTATCTGAAAGAGTTTGTAGCGGCGCCGTCGCATGTGAAGGGAT
>JBJECI010000115.1:0-6653 GCA_051870915.1 Paludibacteraceae bacterium | reverse complement strand
TAGTGTCAACGATGTCCTGATACAAAAGTGTCAACGATGTCTTGATACATGGCAGTTAGTTATTAGTGGTCAGTGGATAGTGGTCAGTGGATAATGTTTTTCGTGAGCATTCCGATAACGGGACTTTATCATTTTCATATTTTCAAATTTACAAATTTTCAAATTCTAAAAATACGACAAACACCCGATTGATTTCTCAAATTGAGTGCAAAAGTACGCATAATTTTTGAAACAACCAAATAAAATTGGAAAATTCTTGTATTTTTCTATATTATTCTTTGTTTAATTTGATTTTTTCACGCAAATAGAGTAGATTTGATGGTCATTTACCGTTTCTATATGATAATCTTCACCCATATGCGTTTGGGTGAGTACGGAATGTAAATCGTCTATGATGCCGGTACCTTTGCATTTCAGTACTGCCTCTTTGCGCGTCCAAAGTGCCGTGAACATCTCGTCCGGCGATTCTGCAGCGGCAATCTGATGCCGTTCTTGCTCGTTCATGGTCTTCTCTATGAGAGCTTCGGAAGGGTGGCGCAGGGTCTCAATGTCTATGCCTACGGGGGCATCTGCTACCGCCACAGCAATGGCTTGTTTGCAATGAGAGATTGAGAAGTGTGGTATTGACTCGTTATTTTCTATATTCGCAGCATTTGTATCCAATTCCGGTTTCCCGTATTCGTTGTAGGCAAAGAGCAAATCACCCTCTATGCCGTAGTATTCACGGAGCAAATCCTGCAACATCAGGTACGACTTCAAGCAGGTATACTGCCCGAAGGCGTGCTTGTACTGCAACGCCTGCGCCCGCCGCTGCTCCGAGACCTGCGGCAACATCTCTTGGACTGCCTCCCAAGAGCAGTCCGTTATCGGTTCAATAGCCCATTTCACGCCATCACATATGTTCATACTCCTTATTAAATAGGGCTAAGCGGCGGTCGAGTTCATCGTATTGGTCTTCACGGATAGCGCTTGCACAGCCGCGCATACCCTCGCGCTGTGCACCCGTGTTGCTAAGCGATATCGCCGACACGCCATAGTAAATCAATTTGTTGAGCAACTGCTCTCCCGTCCAGTCGCGGTAGCCGAAGGTGAAGAAGAAACCGTCGCCCACGGGCAGTCCGTCGGCGTCCTTGTCATAGACGATACGGAAACCGTTCTTCTCCATTATTTCCTTGATACGACGAGCGCGGCGGGCATACTCGCGGGTGTTCTCCACGAAGCGTAACTTACCCTGGCACGCCGCTTTGAACATCGCCGCCATAGCATGTTGGACGGAGTGAGTAACGCCCGAAGAGAGGCTGTAGAGCACGATATAGACGAAGTTGCGCAGGAACTCTCCGTCGTTGTGATACCGCTCCGCCAACGCGGGATAGGGGCGGTGTGCGAGATAGGGATTCATCGCCACAATGGCGGCACGCTGCCCTGCATAGGAGAACATCTTGGAGCAGGAAATCATGTGCACGCAGTTGTTGGTGTAGCGTCCCACGGTGGGTTGGTAAGGCGGCTCGTAGGGGGTGCCGCGCTGCTCGCGGAAGTCCATGTTGAGGTACGCAAGGTCCTCTATCACCATCACGTTGTAGCGGGTAGCCAGCCGCCCGAGTATCTCCAACTCGCGCTCCGTCAGGCACATCCACGAAGGGTTGTTCGGGTTGCTGAACAAGACGGCGGCAATACGCCCCGTCTGGAAATGGCGCTCCAACTCCTCGCCGAACGCTTCGCCTCGGAAGTCCGCCACGTCGAACGCCTCCACGCGCACACCAATCACCGCACACTGCTGTTTCTGCACAGGGAAACAGGGGTCGATGAACAGCACCGTGTCGCGCTCTTTGTCGAACTGCGAGATGGTCAGGTTGAGCGCAAAAGCCGCCTGCATAGAGCCCACCGTCGGCACAATACAATCGGGCGGGATATCCAGCCCGATGAACGCCCGCACGAACTCGCTGCCCCAGTGCTTCACCTCGGGAATACCCGTGATGAGCGGATAGTGGGAGCCGCAACCTTCTTTCAGTGCTTTGTGCTCCGCAGCGATACCTATCGCTTCGGCGGGCAAGCCCGGCTCACCCAACTCCATGTGGATAAACTCCTCGCCCGTAGCACGCTCGATGTCCTTCACTACACCCACCAACTGGCGAATGCTCGCATTGCCCAACTCATGGGCATTACGCAAACCAAAGTCGATACACGTCTGGTCCACTAATCGTTTATCTAAGGGAAACATTGCTTCGCAAATTTTGAATTATGAATTATGAATTATGAATTATGAGGGCGTTGTTAATTATGAATTTTGAATTATGAGGGCACAGTATGCCAACTTTTCAGAGCATGAGCACTCATAATTCATAATTCATAATTCATAATTCTTAATTATTAAACCCTGCCTCTACGGCTTTTACGTTGGTGGCGACAACGGCTTCGCCTTTGCGGGCAAAGACGCGCTCCACGCCTGCAATCATCTTGTCGTGCTCAATGCCGAGCATGGGGATAGCCGCTCCGAGCAGTACCATGTTTGCTGCCTGCGCAGGTGCGCCCACGCTCTTCGCCAGCGCCTCCACATCCAGCAGCACATGATTGGGGAACGCCTTGATATGCGCCAGCACCTCCTCCAAGTCGGGGTAGTTAGGGATATTCACAAAGGGCACCGAGGAGGTTACTATCCACCCGTCGGGTTTCAGATACTCCACATACCGCAACGCCTCCATCGGCTCCAGCGAGATGACCAAGTCGGCTCCGCCTTTGGGTATCAGGTCGGAATGGATAGGCTCGGTGGAGATACGCAGGTTCGACTGCACATCGCCGCCACGCTGCGACATACCATGCACCTCGGCTTGCTTCAGGTAGAGTCCTTCGGCGAGCGCCGCCTCGCCTATCACGGTAGCGATAGAGAGGATTCCTTGTCCTCCCACGCCTGCTAATATAATATCACGTTTCATTGATAGTTAATAATTAATAGTTAATAGTTAATAATTGATAGTTTATCAGTTAATAGTTAATATCCCTTCATATCCTATGAAAGTAGTTTGTTATTGCAATACAATGCGATATTAACTATTAACTATTCACTATTAATTGTTCTTCGCTTTCTGCTTCAAGTGTCGTTTCAGGGTTTGGATACACTCGCGGCGGGCGATTACTACGGATGTGCCTGCGTAGTTGATTTCCTCACGCAGCACTTGCTTTATCTCCTCCATGTTCTTCGGCAGGGGTACCACCACGCGCACGTGCTCGGGCGCTACGCCCAGCCCCGTACAAATCTGCTCCAAGCGTCCTGTACCCGCGGAGTCTTGTCCGCCCGTCATGCCCGTGGTCAGGTTGTCGGAGATGAGCACCACCACGTTCGCGTTCGAGTTGACGCAGTCGAGCAGTCCGGTCATGCCGCTATGGGTGAAGGTAGAGTCGCCTATGACGGCGATGGAGGGGTGTTGTCCTGCGTCGGCAGCGCCTTTCGCCATCGTTACCGATGCACCCATCTCCACGCAGGCGTGGATAGCATGGAACGGCGAGAGTGCGCCGAGCGTGTAGCAGCCGATGTCGCCGAAGATACGCGGCGAGGGGTACTCTCGTGCTACTTCGTTGAGCGCGGCGTACATGTCTCGGTGTCCGCAGCCTTGGCAGAGTGCGGGCGGGCGGCTCACTACCAGCGTGTCGGCTTCCCGCACGGGTAGCGGCTCCATGCCCAGCGCTTTGCGCACGGCATCGGGGGTCAGTTCGCCCATACGCGGCAGGTCGACCGTCAGACGTCCTTTCACCGCCACCGTCGAAGGCACCATGCCGCGCAGCAGTTCTTCCACTACGGGCTGCCCTTCTTCCATCACCAGCACTTCCTCCGCGCCGTCTGCCACCATCCGCTCGATGAGGCACGCGGGCAATGGGTATTGAGCAATCTTGAGTACCGTACAGTCAGTATAGTGCGGCCTGGAGACCGCACCTCCTTGAGAGCCCCGACCGATCGGGGCGCACCCGGACAATTCTTCGCCTTGCTCCATCAGGTAGTTGTAGGCTATACCCGTCGCCACGATGGCGCGCTTCGGGTTTGCCCCGCGCGTGTAGGTGTTGTAGGGCGACTCTTCGCTCCTTGCTGTGAAGACGGGCTGTGCTGCCACCAGTTCGGCATAGTTCTTCTTCGCGAAAGCGGGCAGGAGGATGAAGTGCTGCACGTTCTCCGGCAGCGACAGTTTGTTCTGCAAGGGGAGTTCATCGGTGGTCTCCACCACGGCGCGGGAGTGTGCCATACGGGTGGTAACGCGCAGGAGGATAGGGGTGCGCAGTTCCTCGCTCAGCATGAAGGCATGGCGCGTCATCTCGTAAGCCTCCTGTTGGTTAGAGGGCTCGAAGCATGGAATCATGGCGAACTTCGCATAGAAGCGCGAGTCCTGCTCGTTTTGCGAGGAGTGCATGCTCGGGTCGTCGGCTGCCAGCACCACCAGTCCGCCGTTCACGCCCGTGATAGCCGCGTTCATAAACGCGTCGGCGCAGACGTTCATGCCCACATGCTTCATGCAGACCAGTGCGCGTTTGCCCATGTACGACATGCCGAGCGCGCCTTCCATGGCGGTCTTCTCGTTGGTCGCCCAGCGGCAGAAGATGGGCTCCGTAGTCGTGCGTTTGGCTTCGTGGAGTTGGATGTACTCGGTTACCTCCGTCGAGGGAGTGCCGGGATAGGCATACACGCCGCTCAGTCCCGCATCTATAGCGCCCTGAGCAATCGCCTCATCGCCTAATAGTAAGTGTTTCATGATTTTATGGATTAAGGATAAAAGATTAAGGATTAAAGACGAATTAGTATTAATTATTGGTAAAAAGAAAAATCATTTTACCATGCAAGCCCCGAAGGGGCGACATAACTCAATATGGATACTTTCGGTCAACATGTATATTACTTCATCAAATCCATGCATATCGTTCATCTAAATCAATATGATACAATTGACACATACGACGGATTTCATCTTGAAAAGACATCTGTTTGTGGTGTTCCTCTTGTCCTCTGATATAATCTGCCACCGCATCCACATGACTATTGCTCACGCTAAACGCACCATAACCTTCTTGCCAACAAAACGGACGGGACATCATGCCTCTTTGGGTATTTATCCATCTTGAAGTGGCGGATTTTACTACTCTTACTATTTCTGCAACGGTTGTCGTCTTGTTCAATACAAACAGAATATGAATATGGTTGGTTGTTCCACCCACGCAAATAGCAGGGTTATGTTGCGCATTAAACACCTCCGCCACATATGCGTGCACGTTGGAGAGTTCGTTTGGGGGAATCATATTGATTCTGTCTTTGGTGGAAAACACCAAATGCACATATAGTTTGGATAGAGATTGCGACATGGTAGTGATTTTATTTTAGTTATGTCGCCCCTTCGGGGCTTGCTGGGTGGGGGCGTCTTTTTCCGTAGGGGCAAGCCCCTACGCTGTTCTATGTCGCCCCTTCGGGGCTGGCGTGGTAATGACTGTATTTGTTTCGTTATGTCGCCCCTTCGGGGCTGGCGTGGTAATGACTGTATTTGTTTCGTTATGTCGCCCCTTCGGGGCTGGCGTGGTAATGACTGTATTTATTTCGTTATGTTGCCCCTTCGGGGCTGGCGTAGTAATGGCTGTATTTGTTTCGTTATGTCGCCCCTTCGGGGCTTGGTGCCAACTCCTGCCATATCCGCTCGTCGGGGACGGGGGCGGTGATGGTGATGGGCTGTTTGCTCACGGGGTGGATGAACGCTACTTGCCGCGCGTGGAGGGAGATACCGCCGTCGGGGTTACTGCGCTTGGCGCCGTACTTCAAGTCGCCTTTTATCGGGCAGCCGATAGCCGCCAGTTGGCAGCGTATCTGGTGGTGTCGTCCTGTCTCCAACTGCACCTCCACCAGCGTGTAGCGCTCCCCTCGCGCCAGCGTGCGGTAACTCAGCCGCGCCTCCTTGGCATCGCGTGCTCCGTCCTTTGCCACGAACGACTTATTCAACTTCTCGTTGCGCACCAACCTGTGCACCAGCCTTCCCTCGGCGGGCACGGGCGCGTGCTCCACGATTGCCCAGTAGGTCTTCTGTATCTGCTCGTGGCTCTTGAACATCTCATTCAGCCGTGTGAGCGCTTTGCTCGTGCGGGCAAACAGCACCACGCCGCTGGTCGGACGGTCGAGCCGGTGGGTAACACCGAGGAAGACCTCGCCGGGTTTGTGGTATTTCTCTTTGATATACGCCTTCACCACCTCGCTCAGCGGGGTGTCGCCCGTCTTGTCGCCCTGCACTATCTCGCGGCAGGTCTTGTTGACGGCAATGATGTGATTATCTTCGTACAGTACAGTCATCGAAAAAGGATTTATAAAGTTACTTTTTCCCTACGAGTTTTTCCCTTGAATCACCCATGAATCACCTAAGAATCACCTAAGATTGTCTCAGTGGCGTTTCGAGAGGATTTCGGCAGGCTTGCGAGAGACCCTCGGCAATCACCCAAGAATCACACAAGAATCACCCAAGATTGTCGGCCGAAAGACGAGTTGAAAGGGTTACTATTCCCGTGTGAGGAAACGCGCCTTCAATAGGATACCCTTTCAGCGCTTCATTCTGCGGGCAAAGGTACAAAAAGTTTTTTGGATACACAAGTTTATTTACAAAAAAAATCTACAAATCGAACCATCCGCGAAGAAATCTAAG
>JBJECI010000114.1:0-6653 GCA_051870915.1 Paludibacteraceae bacterium | reverse complement strand
TAATTTTCAATAACTCAGGAAACATTTCTTGATTTTTTAGTGGACACTAGTGATAATGTATAACAGATAAAAACACAATGTATTATGAAGAAAGAGAATTTGAGCAAGATAATGCGTCTTGCGTGGCAAATGGTAAAGCGTAACGGTTACAGTATGAGTGAGGCTTTGCATGTGGCATGGTTGAATTTCAAACTGACGACAGCGATGGCGGGTCGTGTGTGCAAGTTTTACTTTCAGAAGGTGGACGGCAGCATACGAGAGGCTTTTGGTACTTTGAAGTCGGGTATTGTGCCGGACATATCGGCTGGGGACAGCCGCAAGAAGAATGACACGGTGCAGTTGTATTTTGATACCGAGAAGAACGAGTGGCGTTGCTACAAGCGTGCAAACTTATTGCAGATATGTTAGGGTAATTAAGAATTAAGAATTAAGAATTAAGAGTGATATGAGAGCATTAGAAGAAATGACGGTACGCGATGCGGCGCGTGCGATATATGAGTTTGCGCGTGAGAACGCCGAGCAGGTGGTGATATGCCACACCGCCTACGACCCTCGCGAAGATACAGAAGAATATACCAACGAATGGGAATGCGATGGTGTGGTGCTGGATATGGGCGGTATGCAGGTGAAAGTGTTTGCGAAGTTTGAGTGTCCGACTACGGACGAGGTGTTAGAGGATGATGAGTGCATGTATTTTCGCTGCGAGTACATAGGCGGCACGGATGAGCAATACAAACTCTACACGGCGTACAGCGATGCGCTGGTGTATGAGATAGAGCAGATAACGGGTGATGAGTGGTTTGTAGAGTAGAAACAATGTTTAACAGTTAAAATTTATACGACAATGACAAAAGAAGAGTTAGATGCTTGTATCTGTACAGGCAATTACAGTGCGCCGAGGATGCGCGGCAAAGATGGTTTTAGTGTGAAGATTGGTGATGAGACGGTGGATATAAGCCGTTACTCTACGGGCGATATTACCGCCTACTACTGCATTCAGACGGCGGTCAGCCAAGATGCCTATGATGCTATCAAGCGGCGTGCGCTGCGTGCGGCTATTGAGAAAGCGCAAGGTGAGGTGAAATCGCTGCAAGCCGAGTTAGAGGCTATGGGTGAGTAGCAAGACCCTATAAAGCCCCGATGTGTCGGGGCGCATACGGACAGACAATGTATAATGTAAAAAAGTTAGAAGCAATGAAAGAACTTAGTAGTATTCAGCGGGCGTTACGTGCCCCGAAAGACCAGCGTAACAACTTCGGCAAGTTCATGTACCGCAAGGCGAGCGACATATTGCAAGCGGTGAAGCCGTTGTTGGCAGAGCATGACATGAGTGTGTTGTTGGATGATGAGATAGTGGAGAAAGGCGGCAGGCTGTTCCTGTGTGCGTCCGTGAGCCTTCTTGGTTCGGACGGCAGCGAGATACGCTCTACGCACGGCTACGCAGAGTTAGACAAGCACGCTGGTATGAGTGCGGAGCAGGCGGTTGGTGCCGCATCCTCCTACGCCCGTAAGTACGCGCTATGCGGCTTGTTTGCCATAGACGACAGTACGGACGACCCCGACGGCATAGAGCCGAAGCACGAGCCCTCCCGCGGTCGAGACAGCCGCGCCACGAGTGTACAAGCCCCTGCAACGGGTGCAAAAGCCCCGACAGGTCGTGATGTACCCGCAGAGGTATCTTTGAGCCAAGAGGAGGAAACGGCGTTGATGGATATATGTGCGGACATAGACGCGAGTGCGAGCCTTGAGCAGATAAAAGCGAATGCCGCGCTGGCTCGCGGTACGCGCTACGAGAGAAAAGCCAATCAGCACGCCATAAGAGTGGCAACGGAAAGGGGCTGGTACACACCCGCGCCGCAAAAACAATAAAGTTTCAGGTTTCAAGTTTCAAGTTTCAGGTTTCAACAGGAAAAACAAAATTACTATGAATGAAGACATTGTATTGGTATTGGACGAGACAATAGCCAAGATACCGAGTAAGAGTGAGATAGAAGACGCTTCCGTTCGTTTGGTGAGCAAAGTAGATGAGGGTTATATGAACCCGCTGCTTGCCTACGGGCAACTGACGGCGTTTGAGCAAGTGGTGAAAGCGGCGAAAGAGAAGATAGCCGGTCAAGCGTTATCCGAGGCGCAGAAGTACGAGAAAGATGGTAGTCTTCCTTTCGGCGCATACGGTTGTGATTTTCAGGTCAAGGAGTCGGGCGTTCGTTATGACTTCAGCGGCAATGAGCATTGGCGTGAACTGAAAGAGATGTGCGATGTAGCCAACGCGGAATTGAAAGCGCATGAAGACATGTTGAAGCGTTTGAAACTATGCTCGAAATCGAGCAAGACCATCGTGCAGGTAACCTTACGCAAATCCTAACCTATTAAGTCTTTTGCGAGCAATGGCAAAGCGTGTATATCTTTTCAGCAAGCGTGGCGGCAGCATCTCGGACAGTCAAGAGATACACAGCATGCTGGGGATGTGGTTTGATACCATTTCTAACGGCGAGTATGTGCTGACTGTTGAGCGGGTGCAGAAGCCGCGGAGCAACCCTCAGAACCGCTTGATGTGGATGTGGTTTACCTGTATCGCGCAAGCATGGAGCGAGGCGACGGGTCGCGTATTCACCCGTGAGAACGTGCATGATGCCTATTGTCAGATGTTTTTGCCGGTTAACCTGCCGAACGGTCAGCACCTGCCGGGGAGCACGAGCAAGTTGTCAGTGGATGCGTTTACGGAGTTTCTGAATAAGGTTCGTGCGGACGCTGCGGCTGAATACGGCATACAGTTACCCGACCCCGAGGATGAGATATTTGCACAGTTCGCAAAGGACTTCGGATATGGAGCGTAGATTTAATTAAGAATTAAGAATTAAGAATTAAGAGGGCGTTGCTAATTAAGAATTAACAATAAACAATAAACAATTAACAATTAAAAACACACGGATTATGGAGACAAGTCAAGAAAAGAAGAAAGCGACATTGGTGCTGACTGGTAGTATCTGTTTGACGGATATACCCAAAGAGTTAATCAAGGTAGTAGAGACCAAGCAGACCGACCCTGCGACGGGTAAGCCTGTGGTAAAGAAGTTCCTCAGTCTTGCGGTGATGGAGTTGGGTGAGGCGAGCAAGTTCGGCGACACGCACTTTATCTCTTGCGCGCCGAAGAAAGAGGAGCGTATAGAGGGGCGGAACTATATCGTTGGTAATTTCAAGCGTTGGGTGCCGAAACAAGAGCATATCACGCAAGAGCAAATCAACGATGCACGGACGATGACGGCGGAAGAGATAGCCGAGTCGGAGGTATCGGAAGATTTGCCGTTCTAAAAGACAAATACGTAACTTATTCATTATCAACAGTCGTGCGGTCGTTGTGATAACGGCTGCACGAGCACGGGGGGAAGGCAACGGCAGCGGGAAAGTTATAGGCGGCAGATGGTGCTGACGTAGCAGGCGAGGACGCCTGCGCACACGGACGGCACGGATTCGGACATCTGCTTGCGATTCTGAATCTGGTACTGAAAGCGGTTCGACTCCGCAGCCCCCCACAGTATTACAATTAAGAATTAAGAATTATGAATTAACATGTATCATGAAAAAAGTTGAGTTATACAATGACCACTTCCAAAATTTCAAGGTCTATGGTATCCCGCATGCGCAACTAATCATTGCAGACCCTCCATACAATTTGGGAAAAAACGCTTATGCGAGCAATCCTGCATGGTACAAGGACGGCGACAATAAAAACGGCGAATCCGAATTAGCCGGAAAAGAATTTTTCGACACGGATAAGGACTTTAGACCGGCGGAGTTTATGCACTTCTGCTCGCAGATGCTTGTTAAAGAGCCGAAACAAGGCGTTTCAGATGAAGAACTGACAAAGGTTGAGGATTTATCCAACAATGAAGAAAAAACGCCGCAGACGCGACAAAAGAGCAAAGCGCCGTGCATGATTATCTTTTGCGCATTTGAGCAACTGCATTACTACATCGATTTGGGGAAACGGTATGGTTTTATGCACTATATTCCGTTGGTATTCCGCAAAAACTTTTCGGCGCAAGTATTGAAAGCAAACATGAAGATTGTTGGTAATTGTGAATACGGATTGGTTTTGTACAAGGACAAACTCCCGAAATTCAATAATGATGGTCGCATGATATTCAACTGTTTCGATTGGGTACGCGACACGGAAACGCCGAAAGTACACCCGACACAAAAACCAGTGCCGTTGTTGGAACGTCTGATTGAGATATTCACAGACCCGAATGATGTAGTAATCGACCCGTGTGCCGGAAGCGGAAGCACCTTGTTGGCTGCATTGAAAACCGGACGGCGAGCATACGGGTTTGAAATAAAAAAAGACTTTTACAAAGAAGCAACCGAAAAAGTGTTGGTTGCATACACACCAAAATTATTTTGAGATATGAAAGCAATAAACCTTGAAAGGATGTTTTGCCTGCTGAACGATGCCCGTAACGCTTTTTTAACGGGTTTGCAATTTATGCTGATTACCATTTGCCTGCCCGCGCTGCTACTGCTGACCGTGGTAGTATGGCTTGACGAGGTGAAGTACTAATTAGTAATTAAGAATTATGAATTAAGAATTAAGAGGGCTTATGCTCTCGAAAGAATTACAAAACAATAAAAAAAACACAATGGTTATGGCAAAGAAAGATGAGTTGAGTGTTCCCCTGTCGGACAGACCCTTCTGCGTTGGTAACAGCGAGTTGGCAGCGTACTTGGTGGTGGATATGGAGACACTGCGTAAGAACTACCTCGCGTGCGGTTTGCACCCTGTTCGTCGGGAGAGGAAGTTGTACTATTTCAAGAAAGATATAGAGGCGTTCCTGCGCAAGAACGACCAAGAGCAGGTAATCCCTGAGAGAGTGCGCAAACTATTACGATAAACCCATACAACAAATGACATTATGAAAGAGTTATTAGAAGACATTGTCCGCAGCGTAACGAGCGATGTGCGTGCGGGACACTTTACCGTTGATTATCGCAACAAGGCGTTTGTGCGTGTGATTATGCATGATGGCTTACAGGTGGACTTTCACAAGTTCGGGGATGTGTGCCTGACGTACCGCGGAGACGGCACGCTGGAAGCCTACCTGCTGGCGAAGAAGAAAGCCATCGTGGATGAGATGAATAGCAAGAGTGATGAGATGGCTGTTCTCCGCAAGGAGTTGAAAGAGGTGGATGAGCAGTTGAGGAAGCCATAGCGGCGGATAGCCTGCGGTGTGGGCGCTGAGTGGAGCCTACCACACTCCGACCACATATCGCGTGAGATATGGAATGCAAATACGAGCAAAGATTTGGATTGTTGTTATGGATATAGGCACCGCAGGCGTTTTTTTTTAGGAAAGATAAGTAACCCGTGAGGGCGAATGTGTCGGAGACGGCACTGTGTCATATACACTTTTTTTCTGATAAACATACTTTCTTTAAGCCACAAGAAGCCGTGAG
Organism: Paludibacteraceae bacterium; assembly: GCA_051870915.1. Taxonomy (GTDB): domain Bacteria; phylum Bacteroidota; class Bacteroidia; order Bacteroidales; family Paludibacteraceae; genus Colicola. The sequence continues at coordinate 1,199 of JBJECI010000114.1, read as the reverse complement.
GCGGTCGGTGGCGCACGGGCAAGCGGCGCGGAGGGCGCAAAAGACAATGGTCGAATAGAAGACGGTTCGAGTCCGTGCTTGCTCACTCTATGAAAAAAGAAGAGTATATAAAAGTGTATCAGTGGATGAACGTGCTGCGCGGCGGTGTGCTGCGTGATGTGTATGCGCTGCTCTACCAACTCGGGAAGAAAGGGGATGTAAAGGTAACCATTTCCTACATATGCGAGCGGCTGGGATATAAACAACGGAATGTACAAAACGCTATTTATGAACTCAAAGATAATGGTTATATTGAGGTCAAATATATGGATGGAAAAAGTAGCGTTTACACTTGCATTACCCACGCAAAATTTGCGTCCCTCTTAGATGAAGAAAACGATAAGGAAGACCCACGCAAAATTTGCGTCCCTAACCCACGCAAAATTTGCACCCCTGCAAAATTTGCACCCCTGCAAAATTTGCGTGACACCCACGCAAAATTTGCGTCCCCCACTCCTTATATATCTTTAGATAAGAATTTAGATAAGAATTATTCTTCTTCATCTTCGGTGGGTACACGCGCGAGAGAGCGGTTGAAAAAATGGTTTGCAGAAAGCGACCTCAAAGAGTGGATTTTGCGGCTCGAAAAAACGCACCAAATAACACTCGAAACGGACACCCTGCTAAACGACTTCTTCGACAACGATTTTCAAGTGCGCGAAGAATGTGAGCGCGGAGAACGGACGGCGGTACTCAAACATTTTCAGAACTGGCTTCCGAAATACATCGGCAAACTCAAACAAAACACTCAAACACCAACGAACAATGGAAACACAAACTCTCACGGCAGTAATAAGCGGGTTGCCGACCTCGGCGACATCGCGCAGTCTATCCTTGCCGGATGCGAAGCAGGACGCGCAAGCCGGCAATAGCGCGCTGTCCGTGTTCCGCACCTTACCGCCTGCGAGCAATGCAGAGGTGATGCCTTACATCCTGCGCCTTGCGGTGAACTTCCCCGCTATGAACACGGCGTATCAGTCCCCCAATGGCGGCACTATCACTTTCTGGACGGTGCTGGCAGAGCAGGTGGTCTCTCTCGGGTGGAGCGCAGAGCGGACACGCTACGCCGTGGAGTACATGCTTCGCCACTGCCCGTACAAAGAGTTCCGCGTGGCGGAGTTCCTCAACCTCGACCAACAGGTAGCGACCCTCTCCACCGC
>JBJECI010000113.1:0-31414 GCA_051870915.1 Paludibacteraceae bacterium | reverse complement strand
TTGATTTAGGTACTGCAAGTGTACTCGTCTATGTAAAAGGAAAAGGAGTCGTATTCCTCTATGGTGCGGCCTGGAGACCGCACCTCCTCTACGACCGCAGGCGAGACACCTGCGTCCCCAGTGACTGAACCCTCTATGGTGCGACCTGGAGACCGCACCTCCTTTGTAGCCCCGACGGATCGGGGCGCACCCGGTTTCACCCCGCCTTCTACCCCCCTCCCCGCGAGCGGGGCGGGGGAGTTCACCTGCGCCCCCGGTGGTTTTCTCTTAAAAAACGTGCGGATTGGCATTGGTTTTCACTGGGATAGGCACGAAGACCAAATCTTTGAAGGCAGCCTCACTATCCGCAAGAATGCCGATGGCACGGAGACCGCCATCAATACCCTCCCCCTTGAAGATTATCTCACCTCCGTCATCTCGTCTGAGATGTCGGCAGATAGTCCGTTGGAGTTGCTCAAAGCCCATGCGGTGATCTCCCGCTCATGGGCGATACGCGCGATAGGGCATACGGAGCATGTGGGCTTTGATGTATGCGCCGATGACCACTGCCAGCGCTACGAAGGGCTGCTGCGCCGCAATGAGCGGGCAGTGCAAGCCGTGCGCGAGACCGAGGGGCAAGTGCTGCTCTACGGCGATGAGGTGTGCGACTGCCGCTACTATAAGTGCTGCGGGGGAAAGACAGAGCGTTTCAGCACCTGCTGGGAGGATATAGACATGCCTTATCTGCAGCCCGTGGACTGCCCCTACTGCGGCAAGGCGGTAGGCAATACGCGGTTACAGCGGTTAGTGCTGAACAACTACGACCAAGAGACGCACGACTTCCACGATTGGGAAGTGCGCTACACTGCCGAGGAGTTGGCAGACATCATCCGCGAGAAGACGGGCATAGACTTCGGCGAAATAGTTTCACTGCGCCCTCTCAAGCGCGGCATCAGCGGTAGGATATACGAGTTGGAAATCATCGGCACCAAGCACCGCGCCGTTATCAGCAAGGAACTGAAAATAAGGCAGGTACTCTCGCGCACCTGCCTGTATAGTTCGTGGTTTGACGTGGAAGAGGTGAGAATGTTAGCCCCGAATAGTCGGGGCGTACTCTGTTTTTCCCCGCCCCCTTCCCCCCTCCCCGCAAGCGGGGCGGGGGAGTTCGCCTGCGCACCCGGACTGTCCTTCTCTATGGTGCGGTCTGGAGGCCGCACTTCCTCCACGACCGCAGGCGAGATGCCTGCGTCTCCAGTGACTAAGCCTTCTATGGTGCGGCCAGGAGACCGCACCTCCTTTGTAGCAGGCGAGTTCGCCTGCGCACCCCACGGTTTTATCTTTCGCGGGCATGGATGGGGACATGGTGTGGGGTTGTGTCAGATTGGAGCCGCCGAGATGGCGATGGAGGGCTTTACTTACCAACAGATACTGGCGCACTACTACCCTTCTTCCGTCTTGTCCATTTATCAGGAATGAGAATGGTAACCAACACTGCCACGCCTATGAGCATGGGGTAGAAAAGGTATGGAATGATCTCGAAAGCGGTCAGTCCTGTGATGCCTACCGTGAGCAGCACATGTCCGCCGTATGGCAACAAGCCTTGCACGGTGCAAGAGGTGGTATCTAATAACGATGCACTGCGGCGCGAGTCAATGCCATAGTGGTCGGCAATACGCTTGGCGATAGCCCCCACGCTCAATATCGCCACGGTGTTGTTCGCAGTGATGATATTCGCTATTGCCACGATGCCACAGATACTCAACTCCGCCCCGCGCTGCGAATGGGTATGGCGTTGGATAAAACGAATCAGCGCATCCATCCAGCCATTGTGTTTGATAAGGGCGAAGATACCGCCCGCAAGCATGGAGATGAGTATGAGTTCGCCCATACCGTTGATACCGTCTATCATGCAGTTAATCCATTCCATGAAGGCAAAAGAGCCATCGAGCAAGCCCACCAATCCAATCAACACATTCGCTACCAGCAACACAATCAGCACATTCATTCCCGCTGCTGCGCACACCAGCACAACCAAGTATGGTATGGTCTTCCACCACAGCACTTGGTCAATCTCTTCCGCCGCGGGTGTGGCACCTCTTCCCAAGAACACATAGATGATACCCACGATGATTGCCATTGGCAACACCATGCGGATATTGAAGCGGAACTTATCGCTCAACTTGCAGCCTTGCGACTGGGTGGCAACAATGGTCGTATCGGAGATGAAACTGAGGTTATCTCCAAAGAACGCACCACCTATCACAGCTGCCGCCATGATGGGGAGCGAGATTTCTGTGCGCTCTGCGAGCAGCGAAGCGATAGGCATTAGTGCGATAATAGTGCCTATACCCGTTCCCATGCAGAGCGAGACTACGCAGGCAGAGAAGAAAAGCCCCGCCAACGCGTAGTTAGCAGGCAGGAAAGTGAGCGTCAGGTTCACAGTAGCCTCCACAGCCCCCATTCCCTTTGCCGATGCGGCAAAAGCACCCGCCAACATGAATATCCAAACCATCAGGAGCAAGTCTTTCTCGCCCGCGCCTTGGGCGAAAACAGCCAACTTCTCCTTGAGCGACAGTCCCCGCGTGAGAAGCAGCAAGATAACGGTGATAACAATGAAGATAATGAGCATACTATTTGCGATGCATTACAAATTTTATTTTATGATTTCATTTTGGCAACATAATCGTTTGCCAATGCTATACATGTTGATTTTGTAATTCAAAATTGAGTTATGTCGCCCCTTCGGGGCTATCGTATGACAATTATGTGTCAACTCGTATATCATTACTTTTGCCACTTATACGTGTTTTGGACAATTTATAGCCGTCTTGTATATGCCCGTTTAGACCACGTTACAGACTCGACACAGACTCGTCTATGTTACGATAAAAACCTTCGATAAAAATTAGGTAAGGGTTTGACAGACTCTTGCGAAAAATGGAACATTATTGCCATGTGTAAACAATCCCCCGATTCGCCCGCAAAGGTACTGCTTTTATTTCACATATGCAAATCTATGTTTAAAAAGGTGGGGCGAGTAAACATAAGCATGTCAGCAAGTCAAATGCAGTTTATTAATAAGTTTTTGAAGATTTATTTGTATAATTCAAAAAAAAGTTGTAATTTTGCGGGCTGTAAGTAGGTATGTATTTTTATATGGCTTTTTCTATACCATTCTTTCTCAGAAAGTTTATTAAGATAACACTATATATATATATAGATTATGAATGCGAAACGATTGTTAGGTAGGAATGCTTTTAGCAAGGTACTATTTGGTATGTTTGTAGTACCATTGAGCCTAATCGGCTGTCGTGCAGATGTTGATTTAACCAACATAGATACTACGGCAGAAGTAGAGTTAGGCATGGCTCTTCCTGTAGGTTCTATGAGCGTTAGTTTGTCGGATATATTGGGGACCAATAGCCCTGAAAATCTGTATTTCAGAAGCGATGGTGTGTTGTGCCTTCGTACCAATTATAGTCGTCATGAAGATTTCCACAGCATAGATTTTACGGAATACATCTCCAATGCAGAGCAAACAATTTACTTGTATGATTCCATTCATGCTTTTATGGAACGTGTTCGTGCGGAGTATCCCGGTTTAGAGTTTCCGGAAGGTTATGTTTGCGGTCTGCCCGATCGTGATGTTACCTTGAAGATACCGACGAGGATGAGCGTAACCTACGATGGTATCAACGATAAGTTATCGAACGAGCGAATTGACAGCGCTTACATTGTGGAGGCAAAATTTGAGGGTTACTTAATGAAGAAGAACCTCTCTACGCCGTTTGAGTGGGTAGATTCGGTGATATTGGTGTTAGGAAAAGAGTACGTAGCAAAGAGCGGAAACAGACAGAAATTGTATGATAAGTCCACCAGCGAAGAGGAGATTACTTATGGTATGCATATGCCCATCCTGCTTGAAGACTTTAGTATCGACCTTGTGAAAGATCATACACAGCCTTGCTCCAACATGAATGTGGTAAACAGTTCCTCTATGGATGTGGAGATATACCTGACTGTTCCTAAGAACTCCGATCCTATGCCGATAGCCACAGATATGGCCATTATCTTTGGTATGGATGTCCAATTTATCGAATATACCGCCCTTTGGGGTATGTTTGAGAGTTCTAATAAGATGCGAGATGAGGGAAACATTTCGATGGATAGTATCTTCGGTAATTGGTCAACGATGAAAGACATTTGCCTCCCCATAGCAGAGCCTCTAATCAATGTTCGTGTATGTCATGAGTTGGCCGGTCCGTTGGTATTCCAAGGAGAGTATCTGTATGTAACCTCTCGCGATGGTCAAACACACTATGCCGAATTTGGCGAGGGACGCGAGCATACTTATCAGTATCCTCGTGATGCCAAAGAAGCCGTCCGCGATAACGCATGGATGGATCCCAATCCGAATACTATCGGCGATTCGATTGTGTTGAACATGGTATTTAACAAAGAAGCGGAGCACGGAAGAATCGATCAGTTGTTTGTGGGAACTCCTGACATTATGGCGTGGGGTTTCGCAGTAGATTTTGATAAGACACTAACTAACCAAACCCGTCTGACCCCGACGACAAACATAAATATGGATATTGACATGGAAGTGCCATTTATCTTCAATGAGGGTCTATATGTGGCTTATAGCGACACGTTAGAGAATATCAACCTAAATCTGTCAAGCCTGACAGATTCTGCAAGTATAGTGGATAGCATAAAACAGAGTGATTTGTATGTCCAACTGAAAATAGAGAACAGGTTGCCACTGGATGTACGTATGGTTCTCTGCTGTCTTGACTCAAACGGGCATGTTATCACAGATGATCGTACCGGAGAGCCGCTACGCTTGACTCAAAACGACACGATATTTATCAAAGCCCCCGAATACACCGTAAGTGCAGATGGTAGTATGGTTATCAGCCAGCCCGGCAGTGCGGAAGATGCTGTAAGCATAAGCAAGGATAAGTTAGAGAAATTCAATGAGTTAAAGTCGTTGGAATACATTGTGATTGTGGATGACAAGTCTCTTCATAGTGCTTTTGAAAGCAATGAGAATTTCAAGATTCGCATTACCGAAGATTCTCGTCTGAAATTGCAAATCGGTATTGGAGCGAAAGTGGGTGCTGTACTAAATTTGACAGGCAATCAATAAATAGGAGGATAATCATATGAAAAAGCAAATTCGAAATAGTTTGGCAGTAGTCCTCTTATTGATATCATCGACTACCTATGCCCAACAGGTTAATACGCTGTATTTCTTGGAGAACGCACCCATGCGGCATTTGGTGAACCCTGCCTTTCAGCCGGTAAGCAATGGGTACATCAACTTCACGCCATTGGGATATACCAGTTTTTGGTTTGGTAACAACTCCTTTTCGGTGAGTGATTTTATCTTTGTAAATCCGAATGATCCAAACTCAACCATCACGGTGCTACATCCCGATGCAGATAGGGATGCCTTCCTCAAACGGATTCGTAAGAGCACGCTCATAAACGGCGAGTCCACAATGGACATTTTGGGCTTTGGTTTTCGCGTGAAGGAGAAAGGTTATTTCACCTTTGGTATCATGGAGCACCTTGATATGGGGGGAAGCATTCCACGCGATTTTTTCAACTTTGCGTTTGGCGGAGGTATGGAAGATATATCCGGCGGCAATAATTACTTTAATTTAGGCGGTTTTGGGACGAATGTGAATGTTTACACGGAGTTGGCACTCGGCTATTCTCATAAGATAAACGATGAGTGGACAGTGGGCGGTAAACTGAAGTTTTTGATGGGAACGGCTCATGTTCGACTCAATGCAAATACATTGGATTTGAATGCCTCTATTGATGAGTGGCATTTTAATGGAAATATGGATTTGGAAGTAGCCGGTCCTATTAACATGTCTGCGATACCCGATGGTGCTACTATACAAGATATTATCTCAACCGATATGGGAACCCTTTTGCCTATAGGCGAGGAAGATTTGCTGTCCACGATCGGTACTTTCCTGAAACCTGCGGGATATGGTGGAGCCATAGACTTAGGCTTTACTTATAAGCCCATTGAACAAGTGCAGATCACCGCTGCCGTTAATGATTTAGGTTTCATCCGTTGGGGGAAGAATACCAGTGCAAAGATGTCTGCCGGCATGGATACCACGTTCGTGGGTGTGGGAGATTTTGATTATGGGGATTATGTGATAGATGGTGTGTTTAGCACTGATAGTTTGCTGAATGATGTGATGAACAACGCAAAAGGCTTGCTTGATGCGGCTCATATCGGTACGAAAGAAGGCGGTTTTACCAATATGGTGAGCATGAAACTGAACGTAGGTGTAGATGCCAATTTCTGGGATAACCGCATAGGCGTAGGTATATTATCCCGCACTCGTTTGTACAACCGCAAACTATATGAGGAAGTTACTATAGGAGCTGCATTACGTCCGTGCAACTGGTTCAACTTAGCCCTCTCCTACTCTCTGTTGGATAACGGGCACTATAGCAGTATAGGTGCGGGGTTGAGTTTAATGCCATACGATGGTGTCAACCTGACGCTTGCACTGGATTACATTCCTACTGTTTATACAAAATCTATGCCTATCCCCTATCACATGAAAGGTGTCAATGTAGCAGCAGGATTTAGTATTGTTTGGGGAACGAATCATAAAAAAGATAAAGACAAAGATGGTGTATTAGACCAGTTTGATATGTGTCCGAACACGCCAAAAAATGTGAAAGTGGATGCGTTGGGCTGCCCGGTTGACAGTGATGGTGACGGTATTCCCGACTATTTGGATAAGTGTCCGTTCACCTCGGAGAAGGCTTACGGCTTGATAGACAGCAATGGTTGCCCTATTGATAGCGATGGTGATGGTGTGTCGGATTACGAAGACGAGTGTCCAAATACGCCAAAAGAGGCGTTAGGGCTCGTGGATGAGAGAGGCTGTGAATTAGATAGCGATGGTGATGGTGTGCCCGATTGGCGCGATGAGTGCCCCGGTACACCGTTAGAAGCCAAAGGTTTTATTGATGGACATGGATGCTTGCTGGACACAGATAATGATGGGGTGCCTGACTACTTAGATGAATGCCCGAATACACCAGCGGAAGCCATCGGATTGGTGGATGAGAAGGGGTGTGAGTTGGATAGCGATGGCGATGGTGTGCCCGATTGGAAAGACCTATGCCCCAACACGCCGGCAGAGGCAGCGGGCTTGGTAGATGCCAATGGTTGCGAACTGGATACTGACGGTGATGGTGTGCCCGATTGGAAAGATAAGTGTCCGACCGTAGCAGGTCCTGCTATCAACAAGGGTTGCCCGGAAGTGAAGCGTGAAGTGCGCACACTGCTACAAAAGGCTATGAAGGGTATTGCCTTTGATAATGGGAAAGCCTCTATTAAGAAAAGTTCGTATCCTCTGCTTGACCAGATAGCGCAAACGTTTATTGATAATTCTGACTTTATCATTGAGGTACAAGGTCATACCGACAACGTAGGTAAAGCAAAAATCAATAAGGAGTTGAGCGAGAAGCGTGCTAACGCCGTGATGGATTATCTCATCGGCAAGGGCGTCCCCGCGGAACGCATGACCGCCAAGGGCTACGGAGATGAGATGCCGATAGCAGATAACAAGACCAAAGCCGGACGCGAGCAGAACCGCCGCGTAGAGTTTAATATCACCTTTGAAGAGGTAACGATAGAGACTGTGTTGGAACATGCTGATACTACCCTCCTGCGTCAAATGGAGGATAGCATTAAGGCAAGCCAATTACCTATCGACTCAGTAGCAAAAGACACCATGCAACTACAATAAATTATTAACTAAAAATACAAGGTACATATTATGGGACGCGCATTTGAATATCGCAAAGCGACCAAACTGAAACGCTGGGGTCATATGGCCCGTACATTCACCAAACTCGGTAAAGAAATCACTATAGCAGCCCGCGACGGCGGACCCGACCCTGATTCCAACCCCCGTCTCCGCACATTGATTCAGCAATGTAAGAAGGAAAACATGCCGAAGGAGAACATCGACCGCGCCATCAAGAAAGCGACCGACAAGTCTTCGGAAGGCTACAAAGAGATTAACTACGAAGGATATGGTCCGCATGGTATCGCTATCTTCGTGGAGACAGCCACCGACAACAACATGCGTACCGTTGCCAACATCCGTTCTTACTTCACCAAGCACGGCGGCACGCTCGGCACACAAGGTTCGCTGCAGTTCCTCTTCGACCGCAAGGCTTGCTTCACCATCGGCATGAAAGAGGGCGTGGATTTGGATGAACTGGAACTGGAACTCATCGACTTCGGCGTAGAGGAGTTGGGTGTGGACGAAGAGGAGAACACCATCGTTATCTACTCGGACTTCAACGAAGCCATCAACATGCAGAAGTATCTGGAAGACAACGGTTTTGAGGTGCAGAGTTGCGAGTTTGTCCGTATTCCGAACGACACGAAGAAACTGACCGATGAACAACGCGAGTCGGTACAGAAACTCATTGACCGTATTGAGGAGGATGAGGATGTGCAGAACGTGTTCACCAATATGGCGGACTAAACGATAATCTCCTATTGACAATGATTATCTCCGATTATTTTCAACTAACCGACATTCAAGAGCAGCAGTTTGCTGCTCTTGATGTACTATATCGCGATTGGAACAGCAAGATAAATGTCATTTCCCGCAAGGATATAGACAACCTCTACGAGCACCACGTACTCCACTCACTCGCCATCGCCAAGGTGCTGCCTTTCCAGCCCTATACTGAGATACTGGATGTAGGCACGGGCGGCGGGTTCCCCGGGATTCCGCTGGCGATACTGTTTCCTGAGTGCCGCTTCACGCTGATTGACTCCATCGGCAAGAAGATAAAAGTGGCGCAGGAGGTAGCCAAGGCGGTAGGGCTGACGAACGTGGAGTGTATCCAAGAGCGCGCGGAGGAAGAGAAACGGAAATTCGACTTCGTAGTCAGCCGCGCGGTGATGCCCCTACCCGACCTTGTGCGGTTGGTGCAGAAAAACATAAGCAGCCAACAGCGCAATGCGGTGCCCAACGGGTTGGTCGTGCTGAAGGGCGGCGACCTAAAAGAAGAACTGCGTCCGTACCAAAAACGCGCAGAAGTAACCGAGATAAGCACGCTTTTCCAAGGCGAGTGGTTTCAGACAAAACGTGTGATTTACCTGCCATTATGATGCAACTTAAGACTTTTTATTTCAATCCCTATCGGGAATGCACCTATGTGCTGTGGAAGGAGGGTCAACGGGAATGTGTCTTGATAGATGCCGGCATGTACGGCGAGCGCGAAGAGGAACGGCTACGGACGTTCCTGACTTCCGAAAAACTTATCCCCGTTGCATTGCTCATCACCCACACGCACCCCGACCACGTGTGTGGCATAGATTTTGTAAAGCAAGCGTACGGGATAAGTCCGATTGTGTATCCTGCTGAGGGGGCATTAGACGTTGCGGGCATGCACTTCCACGTGCTCCGCACCCCCGGGCATAAAGAGGATTCGGTGTGTTACCACCTGCCTGCGGAGAAGTGGCTTTTCACGGGCGACACCCTCTTCCAAGAGTCCATCGGACGCACCGACCTGCCCGGCGGCGACATGGGGACGCTGATTCAGTCGCTGAAGAAACTGACCTGCCTGCCGGATGATACGGTGGTTTATCCCGGGCACGGATACTCAACCACCATAGGACACGAAAAAGACTATAACCCGTATCTGTGAGACGAGATGTGAATTAGAAATTCTAGAAAATCTAGAAAATCTAGAAAATCTAGAGATTCTAGAATAAAATAAACTTTAACAATGAAAAAGAAAGTCGGATTATTTGTTTTGCTGCTATTTGCCGGAATGGCATACGCAGCGGATTATCAAGGTCGTATCGTGGATATCGACGGCAAAGGCATAAGTTATGCCACCGTCTATCCAGAGGAAGACCCCATAGCGGGTGCCGCGACCAACGACCAAGGTTTCTTTCATTTCACCACCGACCTGCCTGAGACAAGCACCGTGGTTGTCTCGTTCATCGGCTACGAGAAGCAGGTGTTGCCTCTCGGTGTGTTCACGCCGAGCGATTCGGCGGTGGTAGTCCTTCGCGAGCAGCCTATCGCACTGGAAGAGACTGTGGTGGCAGCCAAAGCCAACAAACAGAAGAACAAACGCAAGCAGATGGCGGCGCTGCTCCATCAGGTGTATGTTCGCATGCAAGAGGACTTCAGCGACGAGCCGAGCAAGTACCACGTGGTGAGCGATGCCCGTTTGGACTCCGAAGGCGAGGCATGGGGCATGGAGCAGATGATAGCCTCGGTGGTAGTACTTCCCGAAGCACGCAGCAACAACAAAGACTCCGTGCAGTTCGCAGGAGAATACTGTAAACGCTTCTTTGACCCAACCATTCGGCGGCGCGTGGACACCGTTTTCGCTACACGAACATTAGAGAAATACGACCCGCGCATGCGTGAGGCTGCCAACAGCGTGGATTCGGGCGTGGTGGTACACCGTATGTTGTTCGACATGGGTAATATCAAGTACGACTTTGAGCATTTTGTGGACGACATCCGCAACTGGACGGTCAGCAATGAGAACGAAGGCGAGACCGTGCTCACCCATGTGGAGAAAAAGAACTACTTCGGCATCGTGAAATATGCCATCACGCGCCATTATATCCTCAACTCCGAGACGCTCTCCGTGCGCCGCTTCTCCGAACACAGCGATTTTTATGTGAATGTACCTTTCGGCAAGAAACTGGATGCCGACATGCTTAAGATACTGAATATCTTTAATATGAGCGACCAACAGATAGAGCGTTTCCGCCTGCGCAAGATGAATGCGCACATCGATTTCAACACTATCTATCAATGGCGCGACGGACATATCTACATATTGGAGAAAAACATGGACTGCGATGCCACCATCGTGGGCAGCCGCCAGATGGAGATACCCATCAAAGCCCTCGCTACCCAGCGTGTAACCGCCGTTCAGACAGAAGGCGTGGAACCTTTGCAGAAAAACCAAATCACGCGCCGAGTGAAACGCGAGATGGTAGAAATTTACTAAAAAATCGTGCATTTATTTGCATATATAAAAAAAAAGTTGTACCTTTGCAGCGCAATTCGGTACTGCGGCATTAGCACATCGGTAGTGCATGAGCTTCCCAAGCTTAGGAGGAGGGTTCGACTCCCTTATGCCGCTCCAACAATTTGATAGCCCGCAAGGGCTATTCTTGTATAGCAACAATAGCAAGTCGGTTCATCGCGGCGCTTTCGGAAGAAAAGCATACGTGTTTTAATCCCAAGCGCCGAGGAAAGTCCGGGCTGCACAGAGCACCATAGCGGTTAACCGCCGTCAGGCAGCAATGTTTGGTCACTGCTACAGAGACGAGAGATGTGAAACGAGCATACTATGGGCAGCAATTCCATGTAAACCGACGTCTGAGCGTTGCTCGCGCAAGTCGGAGGGTAGGAAGCGAGAGAAGGCAGCAGCAATGTTGACCTCGAGATTAATGATGAACGCCTGGAAAGGTACAGAACCCGGCTTATAGACTTGCTATTGTTTTTTCAAATGAATATAATCGCCGACCGCCATCAGACGCAAATTCCGAGATATTATCGACTTCCTCCGCTACGGAATGTGGCGCAGAACAAGCACGGAGTTTGGTAGCCGTAGCAAACGATTAGGCTATCAGGCGTTGCGGACGATTGTGCTGGTCGTAAGAGGTTTCACCGACAATAAACTGAACGTTAGAGCAAATAGTTTGACCTATTCGCTCGTTTTTGCTTTTATCCCGATTTTGGCGATGGTGGTTGCTATAGCCAAGGGTTTCGGTGTGTCGGAAGTGATTGAGAATCTGCTCAATGAGTCTTTCCTCGGCGAGACCAACCTTGTGCCGACCATCATGGAGATGGTGGACCGATACTTGGAGACCGCGCAGGGAGGGGTGTTCCTCGGCGTAGGCTTGTTGATACTGATTTGGGCAGTCTATTCGTTCTTCCGCAACGTAGAGTCGGCGTTCAACGAGGTGTGGGACGTGAAACAATCGCGCTCTGTCGTTCACCAGTTGGTTACCTACATTGCTATCTTGGTGATAGTGCCCATCATGATAGTCGCCACCTCGGGTATCAGTATCTTTATCGACTCCATGGTATCGTCCTTGCAGTCGATTCCCTTCTTTGCCACGCTCCGCACGGGGCTGGTGCGCTTCATCCAGTTCGCGGTGGTATGGGCTATCTTCACGTGGATGTATATCTCCATTCCGAATACGAAAGTGCGTTTCTGGAGCGGAGTGATTCCCGGGGTGCTGATGGGCACGCTCTTCATGCTCTTGCAGATGCTTTCCATGCACATTATCGTCTTGCTGTCGCGCACGAGCATTGTCTATGGTGCATTCGCCACTATCCCTATCCTGCTCACTTGGCTGCAATGGACAAGTCTGCTCATCCTCATCGGTGCGCAGATGTCGTTTGCGATACAGAACAACGAGCAATTCGAGTACGAGCACGACCTTGAGCATATGTCGCGCCGCTACAAAGACTGCATCACGCTCTATCTGCTCTCCCTTATCATCCGCCGCTTTGAGGCAGACGAAACCCCGCTGACGGCGCGCGAGATAGCCTCCGACCAGCACTTGCCCGTCCGATTGGTGCTTCAACTGCTCAGCCGACTAGAGGAGACAGGCTTGCTGCGGGCGGTCTATGTGGAAGGTAAAGAAGAACGCACCTACCAGCCCGCCTTGGATACCCACAAGATAACCATCGGCATGGTCTTCGACCGCATAGACATGCAGGGAAACGAGGAGTTTATCGAAGGAACCAACCCCGAGATGCAACTCTTCTGGCAGAAGTTCCGCCAACTGAAAGCCGAGCATAATACGCTCAATGCAGTAAAAATAAGAGAGATTTAAAACAAGCAGATTTGCCCAAAAACTGCCATTTTGCTATTTCGCCATAGAGCAGACAAAGAGCGGAGAAAGAGCAGACCTAAAGCCGACCTAACGTGCAAACAAGCATTATCAAAAAGATACAAATACTATCAAAAAACTATCATTCTAACAAATCTATTGTATGAAAAACAAATTCTTACTGATTATCAGTCTTTTAGCCATGAGTATGGTAATGAATGCTAAACTAGTTATCCAGCGTATAGAGCCGCTGTGCTGGTGGACAGAGATGAATACGCCGCTCACCCTGCTCTTCCAAGGTGAGGACTTGGCAGACGCACAAGTAACGGTGCAGGAAGTGGTCGGCAACAAAGTGATGCGCGGACAATGCTTGGGACTCGTTCCCACGGCGCAACACAACGCCGAGAGTCCCAACTATCTCTTTGTGGACATGGATGTGAAGCAGGCAGGCACCTACCGTATCACCCTCACCAAGAACAAGAAGAAAGCCACATGGACGTACACCATCAACACCCGTCGTGAAGGCAGCCGCATGCGCCAATCGTTCACCTCGGCAGATGTCGTTTATCTCATCATGTCCGACCGTTTTGTGGACGGCGACGAGAGCAACAACAACCTCCCGCAGATGGCGGAGAAAACCGACAAGAGCAATATCCACGGACGCTTCGGCGGCGACATAGCGGGTATCATCAGCCGGTTTGACCATATCAGCAAATTAGGCGCTACCGCCATCTGGCCTACCCCACTCTTGGAGGACAACGAGGCGGCATGGAGTTACCATGGCTACGCATGCTCCGACTACTACCATATAGACCCGCGCTACGGCTCCAATGAGTTGTACCGCGATATGGTGGAGCAGGCACACCAAAAGGGAATCAAAGTGCTGATGGATATGGTGCCCAACCACTGCGGCAGCACCCACTGGTGGATGAAAGACCTGCCCTACCACGATTGGATTAACCAATTTGACGAGTTCACCAACACCAACAACGTCTTCTCCGCCAACTACGACATCAACGCCTCGGAATACGACCGCCGGTTGAACAACCACGGCTGGTTCGACAAGCCCATGCCCGACATGAATCTGGAGAATCCCGACCTGCTCAAGTACTTCCAGCAATGGGCTATCTGGTGGATAGAATACGCCAACTTGGACGGTCTGCGCGTGGATACCTACCCCTATATTGAGCCCGTACCGGGCAGCAAGTGGCTGAAAGCCATCCGCGAGGAGTACCCGAACATCAATATCGTAGGTGAGTGCTGGACTCGTCCGGCGAGCGCCGTAGCCTACTGGCAATCAGGCGTGAAGAACTACAACGGCTTCGACAGCAACCTGCCCACCGTGATGGACTTCCCCGTGGAGGAGAGCATTCGTCAAGCCTTGGAGACGGATGGCAAGGAATGGGGCACAGGCATGGCACGTGTATATGATGCGATGGCACAAGACTACCTCTATGCCGATGTGAATAAACTGTTTATGTTCCTCGGCAACCACGATATGGACCGCTTTGCCGACATCGTGAAGGACAACGATTTGCGCCGCGTGAAGTTGGGCTATGTGTTGCTTGCCACCATGCGCGGTATCCCGCAGGTGTTCGCCGGCGATGAGTATGCGATGCGCTCTGCCGACCGCTCTATCGGACATTCCGCACTGCGTATGCCCCTGCCGTTAGGCAAGGACGTAACGCCGGAGCAACAAGAGATGTTTGATTTCCAGAGCCGTCTCTTCCAATGGCGCAAGGGCGAGCCTGTCATCCACACGGGTCGCACCATGCACTTCCTCGGACGCGACAACACATACGCTTTCTTCCGCTACAACGAGAGTGAGGCGGTGTTCGTCTTTGTCAATGCCAGCGAAGAAGAGCGCACTGTTCCTACCGCACACTATGCGGAAATCCTTGGTAAGTATAACCCTGTTGGCAAGGAAATCCTCAGCGGCGAGGAGATAGACCTCTCACGCAAGGACATCACCGTTGCTCCACTATCTGCCCTCGTGGTGAAACTCGGGAAATAACTTTCGGCGGCGGAATATTGACCGCACTACTATTCTAAATCAATCTACAGACAGCCTCTCGGGCTGTCTGTATTTGTTTGGAATAGCCCTTTTCCCATAGGGGATGCGCCGCAAGAAATAAAATTGGCAAAATGCTTGCGTATCTCAAAAAAACTTCGTAACTTTGCAGCGAATTTTGAGATAACATACTTTCTATTATGAACACAACTATTGATATAGACACACGCATGCCCATTCTCACCAAAGAAGATATGACGCATTATGCCACCCTTGAGGCTGTACGGGATATGCTATTAGCGGACATTGCAGACCACTACAAAGCGTGAGAGTGATTGTTCAAGATACGGTTGCATTGGAACTGCGCGAATTTTACGGATGGGCAATGAAGGCACATCCGTCTTTGAGCAAAGAAACTGTAACCAATAAGGTACTACGTATGTATAGAGCCCTCAAATCGGTCGGAGTATGTCCGACTATGTATCCTAAAGCACTGTTTGTCAGCGAATGGAGAGAAAAGGGTTACAGGGATTTCAAATTTGATAATTTTCATTTTGCATATCGCGTTTGCACGACTGAAGATGGCGAGCAGATAGTTTCAATAGAAGATGTGCGCCACGATTTGCTATTCCACGACTAAAAAAATTAACGAACTAACAAAATAACAACAATAATAAAACTTTACGTACTATGAAACCGACTCATATTGAGCATCTGGGTATTGCAGTAACAAGTCTGGAGGAAGCTATGCCTTTCTTCGAGTTCTTAACCGGTGAGAAATGCTACGCCATTGAGGAAGTAGCCGACCAAAAAGTGAAGACCGCTTTCTTCAAAGTAGGTCAGACGAAGATTGAACTTCTGGAGCCTACCTGCCCCGAATCGACCATCGCCAAGTTCATTGAGAAAAACGGCGGTCGCGGCGGTGTGCACCACGTAGCTTTCAACGTAGAGAGCGTGGAAGAGGCGCTGAAAGAAGCAGAAGCAGCAGGCATCCAACTCATCGACAAGGCTCCCCGCAAAGGTGCAGAGAACCTGATGATTGCCTTCCTCCACCCCAAGAGCACCAAAGGCGTACTGACCGAACTCTGCCAGCAGCCAAAATAATTGACGATTTACGATTTACGATTTACAAATTACCATGCGGCATAAAAGCCCGACGGAAGTAAATCGTAAATCGTGAAATCGTAATTCGTAAATCGTGAAATCGTAAATTATACATCATGGATCAGACTAAATTGCAGAAACTGATTGACAACCGCGTAAAGGCAGCAGCCGGCGGCGGGGAAGCAGCAGTAGAGAAACACCACGCCAAGGGCAGTTACACCGCCCGCGAGCGTATCAACATGCTCCTTGACGAAGGGTCGTTTGAGGAAGTGAACATGTTCCTTACCCATCGTTGCCACGACTTCGGGATGGAGAAGAAAGTATTCTTGGGCGACGGCGTTGCCGTAGGTTCGGGTACTATCGACGGCCGTCTCGTTTTTGTTTTCGCACAGGATGCCACCGTCATCGGCGGCTCTTTGAGCGAGACCATGGCGCAGAAGATTTGCAACGTAATGGACCAAGCCGTTAAACTCGGTGCTCCTATCATCGGTTTGAACGACTCGGGCGGCGCACGTATTCAAGAAGGTGCCTGCGCGTTGGCAGGTTATGCCGAGATTTTCGAGCGTAACATCCTTGCCAGCGGCGTTGTGCCCCAAATCAGCGTTATCTTCGGTCCCTGCGCCGGTGGTGCCGTATATAGCCCCGCGCTGACCGACTTTATCATGATGACCGAGCAGAACTCCTACATGTTCATCACGGGTCCGAAAGTGGTTAAATCCGTTACCGGTGAGGACGTTACCGTAGAGCAACTGGGTGGTGCGAAGGTGCACGCAACCAAGTCGGGTGTTACCCACTTCGTAGCCGCTACGGAGGAAGAGGCACTGGCAGAAGTGCGCCGTCTCATCTCGTTCATCCCGCAGAACAACATGGAGGAGGCGCCGCTGATGAAGTGCACCGACGACCCCATGCGCGTGGAGGAGAGTCTGAATGAGGTAGTGCCCGCCGACCCCAACAAGCCTTACGACATGAAGGATATCATCTACACCATCGTGGACAACGGCGACTTCATGGAGGTGCAGAAAGACTATGCGAAGAACATCATCTGCGGTTTTGCCCGCTTCAACGGTCGCTCCACGGGTATCATCGCCAACCAGCCTAACTGGATTGCCGGTGTGCTTGACTGCGATGCCAGCCGCAAAGCCGCTCGCTTCGTGCGTTTCTGCGATGCGTTCAACATCCAGATTCTCACCCTCGTGGACGTTCCGGGCTTCCTCTGCGGTACAGGTCAAGAGTACGCAGGTATCATCGACCACGGAGCCAAACTGATGTTCGCCTTTGGCGAGGCTACGGTGCCCAAGGTTACCGTAACTATCCGCAAGTCGTACGGCGGTAGCCATATCGTGATGAGTTGCAAGCAGTTGCGCGGCGATGTATGCTACGCATGGCCTAACGCGGAGATTGCCGTGATGGGTGCCAGCGGTGCAGTAGGTGTGCTCCAAGCCAAAGCGCTCAAAGCCATCGAAGACCCCGAAGAAAAGAAGAAATTTATTGCGGAGAAAGAGGAGGAATACAAGGAACTCTTTGCCAGCCCCTATCAGGCAGCCAACCGCGGATATATCGATGACATCATTGAGCCGCGCAACACGCGCAAGCGCATCATCCGTGCCTTCGAGAACCTGCAGACCAAGCGCCTGACCAACCCGCTGAAGAAGCACTCGAACATTCCTCTGTAAATCGTAATTTGTAAATCGTAATTCGTAAATTCAGCTATGTTATTGCTTGAAGTAACCCAACAAGTGGGCATAACCGGTCAAACCTGGTTCATCACGGGTGTCGGCTTCGGCATGGTGCTGCTCCTGCTCTTTGTGTTCATCTATGTGATGAAACTAATGGGTAAGATTATGCGCCCGCGCGTGAAGGCTGTGAAGAAAGAGACTGCTAACGAAGAGCAAACCGAGTCGGTGGTGCATAAACAGCGTGAGGACCGCATCGTCCTCACGGGTGATGCCACCGCCGCTATCGCGCTCGCGCTGCACCTCTACTACAACGGCGTGCACGATGAAGAAGATACCAAAATCACTATCCAACCCCACCGTACACAATGGAACAACAAGATGTACGGCATGAATAACTTACACAGATAAACCACAATGAAAAAATTTAAGTTTACGATTGCCGGTCAACCCTACGACACGACCGTCAACGAGATAGAACCCAATGTATGCGAGGTAACGGTGAACGGTACCGTTTTCCAAGTAGAGATTGAGAAACAAGAGACCGTCAAGAAGAAGCCTGTTGTGGCTCCGCGTCCCGCTGCTGCAAGTGTTGCCACATCTACTGCTAAGCCAGCCGCTGCACCCGCTGCCGCAGGCACTACGGTGGTGAAATCGCCGCTGCCGGGTAGCATCGTGAAGGTGATGGTACAAGCCGGTCAGGACATCAAGAAAGGCGATACCCTCCTCACGATGGAGAGCATGAAGATGGAGAACGTGATTGCCTCCGAGGTAACCGGCAAGGTGAAGAACGTGCTTGTTCAGCCCGGTCAGAACGTGATGCAAGATGACAAACTCGTGGAGATAGAAGTGGCTGCCGCAGCGGCTTCTGCTCCTGCCCCCGAAGCACCCAAGGCGGCTCCCGTAGCACCCAAAGCAGCGCCTGCCCCTGCACCTGCGCCTAAGGCAGCACCTGCTGCCGCTCCCGCAGGAGGGACAAAGATTACCTCTCCCCTACCCGGCTCGGTTATCAAAGTGCTGGTAAGCGAGGGGCAAACCGTTAAGAAAGGCGACACGCTGCTCACATTAGAGAGCATGAAGATGGAGAACGCCATCATGGCAGAGTGCGATGGTACTATATCGAAAATCGCCGTAACCGCAGGACAAAACGTAATGCAGGACGATTTACTTGTCGTTCTTAATTAAGAATTAAGAATTATGAATTAAGAGCGCATTGTCTGCCAATTTTCAGAGCATGAGTGATCATAATTCATAATTCATAATTCATAATTCAAACAAACTATGCTTGAAGATTTGTTACGGTTCTTCCAAGAGATGGGATTTATGAATATGGACTGGCGTCAGTTGGTGATGCTGTTTGTGTCGTTCTTCCTCCTCTTCTTGGCGATTAAGAAGCAGTACGAACCGCTGCTGTTGCTCCCTATTGCGTTCGGAATGTTGCTGACCAACCTCCCGGGTGCAGAGATGTACCATCCGGAGTTGTGGACACGTTTCCTCGATGCAAACGACCCTGCATACCACAGTTACGGTGCTATCCTGAAAGAAGCAGGTCTGCTGGATGTGCTCTATATCGGTGTGAAGACGGGTGTGTATCCTTGCTTGATATTCATCGGTGTAGGTGCGATGACCGACTTTGGTCCGCTGATTGCCAATCCGAAATCGCTCATCCTCGGCGCGGCTGCCCAGATTGGTATCTTCATCACTTTCCTCTGCGCATCGGCGTTCTTCACCCCCGCAGAGGCAGGTTCTATCGGTATCATCGGCGGCGCTGACGGTCCTACGAGTATCTTCCTTACCTCGAAATTGGCTCCTCACTTGCTCGGTCCCATCGCCATCGCGGCATACTCGTACATGGCATTGGTACCTGTGATTCAGCCGCCTATCATGCGTGCGCTGACCACTGAAAAAGAGCGTAAAATCAAGATGAAGCAACTCCGCTCCGTGAGCAAGACCGAGAAGATTGTTTTCCCCGTGATTATCACCGCCGTAGTGGCATTGGTATTGCCCGATGCAGCCCCGCTGATTGGCTGCTTGATGTTAGGTAACCTGATGAAGGAGTGCGGCGTGGTGGACCGCCTGAGCAAGACTGCACAAAACGAGTTGATGAACATCGTGGTCATCTTCCTCGGTCTGTCGGTAGGTGCAACGGCTACAGGTGCTACTTTCCTGAATGTGAAGACCCTGCTTATCCTCGCCATGGGTATCATCGCCTTTGGTATGGGTAGCGCAGGCGGTGTGCTGCTGGTTAAGCTGATGAACCTCTTCACCAAAGAAAAGATGAACCCGCTGATTGGTTCAGCCGGCGTGAGCGCCGTGCCGATGGCAGCCCGCGTGAGCCAAGCGGAAGGTCAGAAAGCCGACCCGAGCAACTTCCTCCTCATGCACGCCATGGGACCGAACGTAGCCGGTGTCATCGGTTCTGCCGTAGCCGCCGGTGTACTGCTCACCATGCTGGGATAACGCACTATTGCCATATACAGAAAAAGGGGCTGTCTAACAAGTTTCGTTGGACAGTCTCTTTTTTATCAATAGGCAGAAGCGGGGAAAGGAGAATACGTGTTTTGGACAATTATGATAGAAGGGGTGAAGACCCGTTACAGACCGCTTTATGTTACGATAATGTTACGATAATGTTCCGATATAAGAGACTACTGATAGAGGTGGCAGTTCGAGGAGAGTTATGCGTGAAATGGACAATTATCACAGATTGCAGTTGTATGATAGTGAACAATATAAAGCTGTCCAACATACCTTGTTAGACAGCCTCGTTTTCTGTATGGCAACAGGGGTCCATACCACCCAATATGCACTATACGCTTAACACGTCCTTGGGCAAATAAATCAACTGTTGTTCATTTGTTGCTTCAACGGACGCGGTCTTCAAGAACAAAGCAAAATGTACTTGTTGTCCTTTCTTTATAAAAGGCAGATAAGGGGCTAAGGACTGCAATCTGTATAGCAATCTTTCGGTGTCTTCGCATTGTGTCCATTTGCATTCACCGAGGAGCACGTGCTTTTTATCCAGCGACTCTACCACTACATCCAATTCTACCATCTCCTTTTCACCCGTTTTCGGGTTCATCACTCTGCCCCACCAACGGGAAGCCTCCTTATAGATCACTCCTTCTATCTGATTGCCGCTCACATATTGGCGACATAAGGTCTCCCATATCTCGGCAACGAACTGACTAAATCGGGTTTGTATCACCTGCTCCACTATTCCAAAGCGTCCCAATTCCAATAGCGAGTTGTAGGGTGTTACGAAGCGATAATAGAATTGCAAGAGAGGGTCGTTAATACGATATATTCCTTTTTTACTATTTTTCTCGCTCTCACCAAATGGGATTTCTCGCCTGACATATCCCAGTTCTCTAAGATTATTCATAGGTTCTGACAAGGCACTGACCTCCTTACCCGCCCTTGCCGCAATCTCAGAAACCCGATTAGCCCCCTCTGCAATGATAGAAAGGAGCGTTGCGGTCTGAATGGTATCGCGCATATCGTCCCGAAGCAATCGTAACGGTTCTTCATGCAAAATGCCTTGGGGCGAGAGAATTAAGTGCCTTATTGCCATCTCTCTATCCACATAGTCGCTACGCAGTTCCCAATAGCGCGGCACACCGCCCCATATTGCATACTCCTCCACTGCATGGACTGCATCACACATGAGTGCCTCTTGGAGAAAATATGGCGCGATGGGAGTTAGACGGATTATCTCATTGGCTAAGCCATATAGCGGTTCTTTCTTATTAAGCACATAGCCTTGCATCAACTGCTGCGAAGAGCCACAAATGACCAAATCAAAACGCAGGTCTTTCCCATTGAGCAGTTTCTGCAAGACCGAAGGCAGCGAAGGGCAACTCTTCACCATATAAGGGAACTCATCTAAGCACAAGACCAGACGGCTCGTCAACTGTCTATTAAGCGCAAGCAATAACGTCTCCCAATCCGGATAAATCACCTTATCAAACCCATCAATTCGCTCACTTATGGCTTTCGCAAGCAGCATACGCTGGTGTATTTCCGTAGTCTGATCACTAAGAAAATATACATCTCGATGCTCCATATCAAGCACCTGCTTGAGCAAGGTGGACTTTCCTATACGGCGTCTGCCATATAGTACCAAGAACTGAGTTTGTTCCCGTTGAAGTGCTACCTGAAGCCGCAATATATACTCTGTTCGATCTAAGAATTTCATAATTATAGTTCTGAAAGATTATATTACTACTCTATAATTTGTATCTTACTGAAAATCACGCTGCAAAGGTACACATATTTTTTGAATTACCAAAATAAAATCTGCAAAATCTTGTTTATTTGGCAAGATTCTGCAGATATTCCGTGCTTGTCCTCATAAGGATGAGTGCTTAGGAAAAGCTTATCTTACTATCGCCTCCTTGATGCAGGCTATGATATAGCGGATATCGTCGTCCGTCACGTAGGGACCGGCGGGGAGGCACATGCCGACCTTGAAGATACTCTCGCTCACGCCGTTCACATAGGCGGGGGCATTGCGATAGACAGGCTGCTTGTGCATGGGTTTCCACACAGGGCGGGCTTCCACCTTCTTGTCCAACATAAAGAGTCGCAGAGCCTCCACATTGTCGTTGGGTTGGCAGTCGGTTGTAGCACTATCCACGGCATGAATCACGCCGGCAGCACCGCCCACGGCGGTTTTTATTACCTCCTTATAAGCATTCTCCTGCCCCTGTATGCGCAAGGCGGGGTCAAGGCAGATGGTGCAGAGCCAGTAGTTGGAGTCGTAGTCCGGCGAAGGCGCACTATGCACCGTAACGCCTTCTACATCGCGGAGCAGTTCCTCGTACATCTTCTGCACATGCTTGTGATGGGCAATATGTTCATTCACGACCTTCATCTGCCCGCGACCGATACCGGCGCAGATATTCGACATGCGGTAGTTGTAGCCTATCGCCTCATGCTGATAGTAAGGATACGCCTCGCGGGCTTGAGTGGCATACCAAAGGATTTTGTTCTTCAACTCGGCATTGTCGCACACCAAGGCACCACCTCCGGAGGTGGTAATCATCTTGTTGCCATTGAAAGAAAGTACGCCATAGTGCCCGAAGGTGCCGAGCACCTGCCCTTTGTAGCGCGAGCCGAAGCCCTCCGCCGCGTCTTCCACCACGGGAATGCCGTATTTGTCGGCAATCGCCATGATACGGTCGCAGTTGTAGGGCATGCCATAGAGCGCCACAGGGACAATGGCTTTGGGGTACTTGCCGGTCTTCTCCTTGCGGTCGAGAATCGCTTTCTCCAACAGGTCGGGGTCCATGTTCCACGTCGTGGGCTCAGAGTCGATGAAGACGGGCGTAGCCCCGAGGTAGGTGATTGGATGCGACGAAGCGCAGAACGTGAACGACTGCACACACACCTCATCCCCCTGCCCTACTCCGCAAGCGAGCAAGCCCAAATGTACTGCCGCCGTACCGGCAGAGAGCGCCACCACTTCTTTGTTGAGCGATGATAAGGTTTGCAACTCTCCGCTTGCCGATAAAGCGACCCGCTGATTGACAAACGCTTTCAAGTCTTCCTCAAACCCGTTCACATTAGGTCCGAGGGGTACTACCCAGTTGGTATCGAATGCCTCTTTGACATACTTTTGTTCCCATCCCTCATCCGACATGTGCGCCAGACAGAGATATATCATCTTCCTATCACTCATAATGACATTGTATTATGCGTTTACTATCTTTCCTTAGTTATGCCCGTTAAATGTGGGGGCTGTGGCTTCGCCGGCGGTGGAGATGTCTTTTCTACGGAGGACATTCACTACTGTCATCCAGAGTATTTTTACATCTAATGCAAATGAAAGGTGGTCCACATACCACACATCGTACTCAAACTTCTTGGTGTGGGTGATGGCATTGCGTCCGTTCACTTGTGCCCATCCGGTGATACCCGGGCGCACTTCATGGCGACGCATCTGTTCTTTTGTATAAAGAGGCAGATACTTAACGAGCAACGGTCTCGGACCGATAAGTGCCATATCTCCTTTCAGCACATTAAACAACTGTGGCAACTCATCCAAAGATAGGGACCGTACCACCTTCCCCACTCTCGTCAGTCGCTGCACATCGGGCAACAAGTTGCCATCTGCATCGCGTTCATCCGTCATGGTCTTGAACTTGATGACACGGAATATCTTTGCCTCTTTCCCCGGGCGTTCTTGCGTAAAAAATGCCCCTGCCCCCTTGTTCGCAAAATGCAGCCATACCGTAACGACCACCAATATCGGACTGAGCACAATGATTGCCACCAAAGAGATACAAAAATCAAAGAATCGTTTCAAGAAATGTGCATACATAAAAAGCTTAATTATGATAGAATATGCTTATAAAAATCATTTATCAGCGGCCATGTTACTGAATGATCATACTTTTGTAGGACCATTTCTCGCCCATTTTTTCCTTGTGCATAGCGTAAGTTTGGATTTAGCATTTTTTCCATTCCCACACAAATACCCTGTGGAGTCAACTCTATATACTCACCTGTTTGATGCTCAATAATGGAATCTATACAACCATGCGATTTTGTAACCAAAATCGGTTTTTCCATTGCCGATGCCTCTAATACACAAGTTGGGAATCCCTCGCGGTAGGATGCTAAGATGAATACATCCATCAAAGCATACATATTATTCAATTCTGATTTGTCCATAGGACCGGTCATTACAATACTTTCATCCGTCCTCATATCTTCCAATTTATCCTTTGTTAAACTATCTCTCGCATCCCTCCCTCCTATTAATAATAATTTACATCTCAAATCAGCATGTTTCTTTTGGAAAAGGCGAAATCCATCAACCAACTCTACAATTCCTTTATCCTTGCAGATTCTTCCACAATAACCAAAAATGATATCCGCATCTAGCAATCCATACCGTCCTTTATAAACATGGATTTGCTTACTACTAACCAGATTAGGATTAAATACATTGATAGCATCTATTCCGCCACATGTACCTGAACCTATTACTATTTGTTTCCTATCACTATTTAATTTATCAATTATCGCAATAGAAGATAACGAATTTGAGACATTCACAATATCCGTAGCCAATGCAGAAACCAAACGTTCTTACCATATAAAGGCAACACGTTTCTTACCGAACATGGTGGTATAAATCAGTCCGTGTCTGTAATAAATGCGTTTTCTTACATGTGCAATTTTTCCTGCTATCATAGCACATAACGCACCAACGGGAGTATGTCCAACGACAGCATCCGATTTCTCTCTTTTAATGAGTATTATCAATTGCTTTATTGCACTCAAGACCTTTTTCGGCGAGATACTACGAGGGATATCTATAATCTCATATCTAATCTTATTCTTTTCCGCAAATCTACTTATATCCCTATCGTTTGCAGAACTACCCACCACGATGATTTCGTAGCCTTTGTCCACTAAATAACCAAACTGTCCATCGAAGAAACTTCTTGCAGTTCCAAAAACAGAAAAAACATGAATTAGTTTCATGGGAAAAATATTACTCAGCAATTATGCATTAATTACTATATCTCAATTAAATCCGGTACAACGACATTGTTGGCAGTTAGGAGCATGGTGCCCCAACTTAAGCCGGGACCAAATGAGGAGCACAGCATCTTTGTAGGTTTATTTGCGCGCAACGAACCTGCAATGCGCGTTACCATGAGCGATGGTATGCTGATTCCACCCAAATTGCCAAACTCTTCCAAATCATAGGGCACTTTCTCGACCGGTAAATGGAGTTTCTTCAGCGCCCTATCCACAATCAACTTATTGGCTTGGTGAATCAAGAAATAATCCATATCCGTATTCACATCTATATGGTAATCGGACGCACATAGGGTATCAGGACCCAAGCGACGCTCTTTGATACCAACGGTATTGTCAAAGACCGCCGCTTCCTCCTCATTAAAAAGAGGGAGGTCAGTCGTTTTCACTACGTGCTTGGGCATACAAGCACTTACACCGGCGAACCGTACATTTTTAATAGTCCAACGTGCCATAGTTTATAGTTCTATTCCATTCTTAGCAAGAATACCCTTACCGGCATTATAACTGGTACATGCCATAATGTCTTCGGGGTCGAGCATGAGGTCGAAGTTTTCTTCCATAAGTGCAATCACATTCAGTTGGTGCACAGAATCCCACTCGCTTACCGTTTCTTTGGAGTAATTATCTCCTAACTGATTTACACTTGCGCCAAACACTTCTTGAAAAATGGCATTATATTTCTCTAAGTTAGTCATATCCTTTTATTGATTATTTAGTTTGCTATACAATTTCTTTCCGGCTTCATTCTTTGGTATCTCGGGAATAACCCTAATGACAAAAGACGTTGCCACTATATGCGTTTTGTTGACCAGAATCTCTTTTACTTTGTCCTGCAAGTTCTCGTTGACGATATAAACAATCATTTTCTCATCCGTCCCTACGCAGGCGCACTCTACCCCACACTCTGACTGGATAATCTGCTCACATTCGTCCAGTCCGACTCGCATACCGAACAGTTTGAGGAAACGTCCCATGCGCCCAACAATGTAATAGCATCCATCTTCATCGAAATAGGCGAGGTCTCCCGTTCGGATGAATCCGTTTCGTTCATCTCCAAAGGATAGGTCAGACTGCTGACGTGCGTAGCCCATCGTTACATTCCTTCCACGATAGCACATCTCACCTTCGGTATGGGGTGTTGTAATAGGCCGTCCATTCTCATCTTGCAAGGATAGCTCCCCGTTAGGGACCGCTATACCGATACTACCCATTTTCTCCTTTGCCCATTTCGCCGGCAGATATGCCATGCGTGCCGTACACTCCGACTGTCCATACGTAGCAATCCAGCGTTTACCATGCTCCATACAATAGGAAACGAACTTCTCATTTAGGTCGGTGGGCATCTTCCCACCTCCCTGAGTGAGTAACTCCAAGTCCGGCAGATCCATGCGGAAGAAACGCATTAGGTTGAGAATCAGGAAACTATACGGAACCCCCGTGAACGAAGAGGCACGCTGGTCCTTTAAGAACTTCCAAAATACGGGGTCTGTCATGTTTCGCCCTGTAATGAGTATGGTAGCCCCGACTCGGAGATGACTGAAAACCATAGAAAGCCCCATCGTGTAGTATAAAGGCAAAACCATAAGCGGGCGATCAGCGGCTTTCAGTTCAAAGAAAGTGGATATATTCAGTCCCGCGGCTTCGATATTGCTATACATATGGCGCACCAACTTGGGACTGCCAGTGCTGCCGGATGTAGGCAAGAGATGGCTTAAATCGGGATGCAACGCACACAACGGGTTTCCCGTTTCATACAAGGTATATCCCCATGCTTTCTCACAAGCGGTTACTTGATGAACAGCAACCCCATCGGGAGCACATATATATGCCGGTTGGTAGGTATCCAGCAGTTGGTGCAAAAGCGTCTCTTCGGTCTTCACATTCAACACTAACGGCACCAATTTACGCCCTGCTATCATGCTCATCACCCATGCAATACCACCCACATTGTTCTCCACGAGCAGGAAACACAATGCACGCTCCATTATTCGTTCTCGCAGACGAACAGACAAGTCAGAAATATCTTGGTAATGCAATACGCCGCCTTCCGAATCAATAGCGGCAATGCGAGATTGGTCAATATGCTCTAAACCTAATAACACCCTAATTTACGATTTACGAATTACGATTTATGAATTAACGTGAACTTGAAATAAGATACTTATACATCGAAGCAACAACGAGTCTTTTATTTCAACAAAAATTCCCAAAAATTATTCAAATATTTTTTTCTTTACATACGTGTAATTATTCATTAATTCATTACCAAAAACCAAATTACACTTTGACTGCAGAAAGTATTCGCTTATATTGAATTCACGTGATTTACGAATTACGATTTACGATTTATATAGAGGCACATCCGTCCACTCCTAAGATTTGTCCGGATATATATGCTGCTCTATCGGAGGCTAAGAACGCACAGGCATTGGCTATGTCCTCAGGGGTACCAAGACGACCTAAGGCTATACGATGGATGCGTTCGTCTATCTTCTCCCCGTTGGCTTCGTATAGTTCTGCGAAACGCTCTGTCTTGACAATTCCGGGTGCTACTGCGTTGACACGAATGCCCTGCGGTGCCAGTTCTTTGGCAGCAGACTTCGTCAGGGAGATGACCGCCCCTTTCGTAGCCGAATATGCCACCTGCCCGGGGGAGCCTAACACAGCGGTAACCGATGCGATATTGACAATGCTACCTCCTCCATTTCGAGCCATCAGACGACTCACCAACTGAATTAATTCTAATACAGCAATCACATTTACGAGGAACATTCGCTCGGTTTCCTCACGCATAATCATACCAATCTTGCGATTGTACACGATTCCGGCGTTATTGATGAGACAGTCTATATGCCCCTCTGCCTTGAAAATTTGCATCAGTGCTGTCTTCACGGCAGTAGCATCGGTAATATCCAGTTCTATGGGATGGATTTGCGGATTAGTCGTTGTGAAAGCCTGCCTATCGCAAGCATAGACAACTGCCCCGTCAGCCGCAAATTGCTCGGCAATCTGCCTGCCAATTCCCTGCGCGGCACCGGTGATGATACATACTTTATTTTCTAATAATTTCATAGTAGATAATTTTTACATCAATCTTCTCGCAGGATTCCCAAAAACCGTCCAATTATCCTCTACATTGCGTGTTACAAAACTGCATGCGCCAATGTGCGTATGATTTCCAATATGAACCTCGTGGTTTATAACCGCTGATGAGTGAATCATATTGTCATTTCCAATAACAATCCCACCTATCAGCATTACATGTGAGTCAATCCGATTCCAATTACCTATGACGACATCATGCCCTACAATCATGTTGGATTGTATGAAATTGTAATCGCCGATATGCGCATCTGCTGCTATGGTTGTGAAAGCTCCTATCATACAGCCTTTCCCTATGTGCACATTGGTTCCTATACGAGCGGTGTGGTGAATGAGAGTAAGAAATTCTCCTCCACGTTGAATAAAGCTTTCCATGCATAATCGGCGAGATGTCCCCCCAATAGAGCAAATGAATATATCATCGGTTTGTGGTTGATAATCTGCAACTGTTGAGAGCATGGGTGGGTAATTTGCGAAAGCATCTAAGGAATGTAAATTGTCATCTACATATCCCTTGATGTCAAAATTTACACCATAGCCGAGACTTTCTCGCGCCATGTCGTACATAGTACGCCCCATACCGCCTGCACCTATGATTATTAAGTGTTTCATAATATACTATTATTGGGCTACATATTCTGCAAGTACTTTTTCAAAAATATCGGTTAGTTGTTTAGCGATGACCTCTGGCGAAAAATTGGCTTGGCAATCTGCCGCAATGGCTTGGCGGTCGTAATCTGACAAGTGGGTTACCATATGAAGGATTGCTTTTGCAAGCGCGTCCGTATCATCCATCGGGATCAATACTCCATTCTGAGGTGTAACAATCTCCTTCGGTCCACCGCAATCCGTTGCTATGATAGGTAGCCCACACGCAGTTGCCTCAATATATACAACTCCAAACGTCTCACTGCGAGAAGGCAACACAAATATATCACTCTGCTGCAATAGTTGCACAATCTCTTGTTTGGTCTTTTGTCCTACGAAATGAATATGATTGTGGAGTTGTGCTTGGTCTATTTGTTGCTGCAACTCTGCCTTTTTCTCTCCACCACCAATGATATTGCACTGCCATCCTTTTGGTAATTGATTATTAATCCGATGTAATGCCTCTATAAGCAAGTCAAAACCTTTACCATAAACCAATCTTCCCGTAGATACCATGGTAAAAGGATGAGGGGTATTATTCGGTTGATACGTAAACTCTTTGCCTATCATATTATGCACAACAAGCGCATCGTTACCCCCCCATTTCTTTATGTTCTTTCGAAGTGAGTCTGACACTGCTATCAACTGATTCACATACGGATATGTGTTCTTTGCGAATTTTATCACAGAAGGTTTTACTACCCCTTTTCCCATCTCACTCCAATGCTCAATACCAACAAGGGGGATATTGTATCGCAAATGCAGTGGGATAGCAAGATTTATCAGTGTCATATAATGAGCGTATAACAAATCAGGATTTCCATGCATACGTACTGCTTGCTTAAACAAACGGTTCAATTGCATGTGTTTGATAGCCATATTCACTTTTTTACCCCAAAACCCCGATATTGCCCTCGGAATCAAGAAATAATCATACGAATGAATACCATTTATAAAACGATGAGTAATCCCCAAAGGACGATAATACCACCTAAATCGAGTATCTATACTCAACATTACCACCTCATGCCCTGCTTTTTGCAAGGCTTCGGCTTGGTCTTTCTCGAAACATCCCCATTGTGGGTCTTTTTGAGAGGGGTATCCTCTCGCTATCATAAAGATTTTCATGCTCTACAATATTGGGTTAGTTTCCCAACAGTTTTTCTTTCAGTACATTCAAATAGCCGTGCCCATAGCGCAGGTCGGGCTCTACATAGTTGCCTTCTGCCCACTCGTTCCAAGAACGAAGAAAAATAATCTTATGTTCGTCTTCCTTATTTCTGATCAAATCAAGCACAGTATCAATTTGTTCGCCAAACACTTTCGGAGTACTATTCACATAAATGCGCGCCTTATTTCCACTCCGCGGACTCCTATCCCAATTTGGCAGTATCGTTGGGAACACATTTTCGCGCCGTTCTTCCTCACTATAAAGGAATTTGTTTATTTCTTGCTGATCACATTTAGAAATTGGAAAGCACTTGAAGAGACGAACTGCCACCCCTCTAAAAAAGATATCCTTTAATGAACGAACATAATGCTCTGCACGCATATCTCCTCGTGGATTTACAGCATTAAAACCCGCATCAAATACTTGTTGATATAGCAAACTAGCAACATCCGGAATATTGCGTAGGATTCCATTACACAACGTTCTATCCTGTGGACGAATAGTATGCTGACGCCCGACAAAACAAACTCCCTTTAAACCATTTTCTACTGCAAGTTTTTGCCATAAAGATGTGAATGCTATGGGATTCGGAATATCCAGCGGTGCCCAAACCAAAAATAAAGGCTTACCATCTACAGTGATATATCGTTTGTCTTTGAAAGCCGGTAGGACATCATAGAAATGCTTGATATATTCTTCCTCGGAATAAACCATCTCCATCAATGTCATCTCTTTCTGTTTGCGTGTACCCGCTTCCCAACTTTTGTTCGTCCAACTATGGTTCGCCCAGCCGAGGCAGAAAGGGAAGTCGGGTTTCCCGCTGGCAAGGACTTCATTAAAAGGACGCTCGAGGAGTTGTTTGCCGTTACCGAACCAATAGTGCCAATAACAGAACCCCTCAATGCCGGCTTCGCGAGCAAGTTGGGCTTGCTGCTCACGCACTTCCGGCAGACGAAGGTCGTAAAACCCCAAATCGGCGGGAATACGCGGCTGGTAATGACCTCGGAACAAAGGTTTTGCCTTTGCTACGTTCGTCCATTCGGTGAAACCCTTGCCCCACCATTTGTCATTCTCTGGTATAGGATGAAATTGCGGAAGGTAGAATGCTATGACTCTGGCTTTTGGTTTTTTGAGTTCTTTTTCCATTGAAATTATCTAAATTAGTAATTGACATTGGATTATAGTTAGCAAAAGGACACACCCATTTTTCATTTGCGCTCGCAAAGTTACTACTTTTTTTTGAGATATACAAGTATTTCTCAAAAAATAGA
>JBJECI010000112.1:0-31423 GCA_051870915.1 Paludibacteraceae bacterium | reverse complement strand
TCATATGACGAAGGTAACTCTGCCTCCCCCGCCTCTCCTGAAAGGAGGGGAGGGGATCAGGGGGCGGGAAGGTACACTCGGCTTCAAGCCGCAAAGGAAAATAAAAGATAACAAAATTAATTTAACCGTTAATTCCTTGTCAATTCCCAACTATGCAAAATTAATGAATAATTAAAGGTCATTAAAAGGAGGTTTTAATGGCTCTTTATATGGTCTTTAACGGAGAAATAAAACGAGGAATTAATGAATAATTAACGGTCATTAGCGGAGGCTTTCGCCCGTATCTCCGTACTGGAGATGTCAAAATACGGTGCCCCTTCCAGCATGATTATCTGTGCGTTGCCGGGCCACTGACCACTGACCACTGACCGCTCCTCGCTTCCCGTTTCCCTTCTCGGATACACGAAGATTCGGTAGTGTGAAACGATATACTCCCACTCTCGCCAGCGGGGCAGGATACGCAGGTTATCCTCGCCGATGATGAGGCTGAAAGTATGCTGCGGATAGGCTGCGGCTAAGGCTCGCAGGGTGTTGGCGGTGTACGACGGTCGCGGCAGGCGGAACTCAAAATCGCATGCCACCACCCGAGCATTACCGGGGACGCAGGCGTACTCCCCCGCCCCGCTTCGTTTATCCCGACTTGTCGGGACGGGGAGGGGGGATGGGGGCGGGGCTCCACCGGGGACATCCCGACTATGTCGCTGACGGTTAATCCCCTCTATCGCCTTCCGCACGCCCTCCAGCCGCCCCTGCTCGTCTGCCAACTCGCGGCTGTCTTTCAGCGGGTTGTTGGGCGACACCATCATCCATACCTCATCCAAGTCGGTGTGCTCCGCCACCCACTTTGCCAACCCCACATGTCCGTAATGCACAGGATTGAACGAACCGCCGTAGATACCTATCTGCATAGTTGCTAATAAAATTCACCGCAAAGATACAACTTATTTCCGAGATATGCAAATTAAGTTTAGAAAATGGTCGTTTAGCATATCCACCCCATAAAAAAAAGACTATCTAACGAGTCCCATGGAGTACAGTCACCGAGGATACAGGTGAACTCCCCCGTGCGGAGTCGAAGTTAAATCATAACGAAACTTGAAAGTTGTCCATTCTTCGCATAGCCATACCCCTACCTTCACGCTGGTTTGTAGCCGATTTTATCGTAACATTATCGTAACATTATCGTAACATAAAGCAGTCTGTAACATGTCTATAACCTACCAACAATAATTGTCCAAAACACCTATCTTCTGTTTGCATAACCCTTCATAGCATACAAAAAGAATGGCTGCCTAACTCAACTTGTTAGGCAGCCACTCTTGAGGACAAATACGAATGAATTATTCTACCAATTTCCCGCCTACGTATTTCCCTCTTTGTGCGCTATTGGTAGTGTTCATATTGTATTTTATAAAACCATTATAATATGAGTCCCAATAATACTCAGTACTATTGTCGTATAATTTTGTTTTCGTGTATACGTTGTATTTCCAAAAGAATGCACCGGCTTTATTTATGGTTAGATAGGCATCATATATTTCGAAATTCCTTTGTTTTTCTTTCATAGAGAGCATATTATCGCATTCTTTTTCTCGCTCTATATAAACTAACGTGGATGGCTTGGCGTAATTTGTAATAGACGAAACATAAAACTTGTTTTGGATGGTTTGTAAAGGACTATTATCTCCAACTCTCAAACTGATATAGTTTGAAAAAACAAGTGGGGAATCCTCTACTGAATAGGAAGTCATAGAAGAATCAGAGGGATAGTACTCTCGTTCGCAACTTAAGAACATGGCATCGGTCAAGGTTTGGTCTCCAATAAATTTTGACGATTTAGGCGGAATAGCAATAATAGGAGACTCAATAACACTTACGCCATTAGGCACTGCGACACCATTAGTAGTAGAGGTTGAATTATTGGTAGATGCGGACATTTTTGATATAGAAGGGTCAAAACCGAACATCGATTGGATTCCAAAGTCGTCAGTGTATGTTTGATTGGAATAAACCGATGGTGTATATAAAGATGCGGAATTGTCAAGATATGCATTAGAATATATGGAACTCGAAGTTTGGGCACTCATCAATGTGCGATTGTTATGGCAGTTATGGGCTATGCCATTTATGATAAAGAAACTCTTTCCTAAATCAAGATATATGATTTCATTTGTTTTATTATGAAATTCGTAGCCCATATTGCCTCCTTCAGACCAAAAGTTGTAGTAGATTGCACATATATCATCTTCATACAACATACCGCCATAATATTCTTTAATTTTACTATCGGCTGACGTGGGTTGGGTGCGAAGCACTTGCACGAACTCATAAACAGAGGCGCAGGATGCCATGTACAATGCGATTCCTGCAAAAAAGCAAAGTTTAATAAACTGTTTCATATATCTAAAATGGAAGGATTAACAAAAGGACACGCGGTGCATAATCATTGCGCGGCACTTTCTGTCTGAAGTTGCGGTGCAAAGGTACTGCTTTTCCTCGAATTGTGCAAGAGCTTGTGTGAAAAAAGTGCCTTATATAGGTACGAGGTACAAAATACAAGAATCAAAAATCGTTCAAATATTTTTCGTTCCGTTATATTTGTGTATATCCTATTTTTTTTGTACCTTTGCAGCCGCTTTCTTTGGATAAAGACCGCTACGCTAAAAGATGAAGGATAAAAGACTTATTTGTCTCGACTCTGCAATCTCACAAGCGAAAGTAATAAGTCTTTCATCCTTCATCCTTTATCCTTAATCCTTTATCCCTTATGGCAGACGACAAGAAGATTATCTTTTCGATGGTGGGCGTGAGCAAGAGTTTCGCGCCGCAAAAAAAAGTATTGAACAACATCTACCTTAGTTTTTTCTATGGTGCCAAGATAGGCATCATCGGTCTGAACGGCTCGGGTAAGTCCACGCTGATGAAGATTATCGCGGGCGTGGAGAAGAACTACGAGGGCGAAGTGGTGTTCTCGCCAGGCTACTCGGTGGGTTACCTCGAGCAAGACCCGAAACTGGACCCCACGAAGACCGTTCGCGAGATAGTGCAGGAGGGCGTGCAGCCTATCATGGACATGCTGCGCGAGTACGATGAGATAAACGCCGCCTTCGCGGAGCCCGATGCCGACTTCGACACGCTGCTGGCGCGGCAGGCGGAGTTGCAAGATAAGTTGGACAGCACCGACGCATGGAACATCGACCAGAAACTCGACCGCGCGATGGATGCGCTGCGTTGTCCGCCCGA
Organism: Paludibacteraceae bacterium; assembly: GCA_051870915.1. GTDB lineage: Bacteria > Bacteroidota > Bacteroidia > Bacteroidales > Paludibacteraceae > Colicola. The sequence continues at coordinate 28,180 of JBJECI010000112.1, read as the reverse complement.
TGATGCCAATGTGCAGACGCTCTCCGGCGGTGAACGCCGCCGCGTGGCGCTATGCCGTCTGCTCTTGCAGCAACCCGACATCCTGCTTTTAGACGAGCCGACGAACCACCTCGACGCGGAGAGTATCGACTGGCTGGAGCAGCACCTGCAGCAGTACGCCGGCACGGTGATTTGTATCACCCACGACCGTTACTTCCTCGACCACGTGGCGGGCTGGATACTCGAACTCGACCGCGGCGAGGGTATCCCGTGGAAGGGCAACTACTCATCGTGGCTGGAGCAGAAGACCGCCCGCATGGCAATGGAGGAGAAGCAGGCAAGCAAGCGTCGCAAGACGCTGGAGCGCGAGTTGGAATGGGTGCGCATGGCTCCGAAAGCGCGGCAGGCGAAGGGCAAAGCCCGTCTGGCTGCCTACGACCGCATGCTGAACGAAGAGCAACGCGAGCGTGAGGAGAAACTGGAGATATTCATCCCCAACGGTCCGCGCCTCGGCAACAAAGTTATCAACGCCGAGGGCGTGGCGAAAGCCTACGGCGACCGCGTGCTGTTTGAGGACTTGAACTTCATGCTGCCGCCCAACGGCATCGTGGGCGTAATAGGTCCCAACGGCGCGGGCAAGACGACGCTCTTCCGCATGATTATGGGCATGGAGACGGCGGACAAAGGGCACTTCGAGGTAGGCGAGACGGTGAAAGTGGGGTATGTGGACCAAGTGCACTCGAACATCGACCCCGAGAAGACCGTGTATGAGACCATCAGCAACGGCACGGAGTATATCCGCGTGGGCGGCAGGGAAATCAACGCCCGCGCCTATCTGAGCCGCTTCAATTTCACCGGTGCCGACCAAGAGAAGAAATGCGGCGTGCTGTCGGGCGGCGAGCGCAACCGTCTGCACCTCGCGCTGACGCTGAAATCGGAAGCCAATGTGCTGCTGCTGGACGAGCCCACCAACGACATTGACGTGAACACGCTGCGGGCACTGGAAGAAGGCTTGGAGAACTTCGCCGGCTGCGCCGTGGTCATCAGCCACGACCGCTGGTTCCTCGACCGTATATGCACGCATATCCTCGCCTACGAGGGCGACTCGAAGGTGTTCTGGTTCGAAGGCTCCTACTCCGACTACGAGGCGAACAAGAAGATGCGCCTCGGCGAAGATGCCCTCGATCCCAAGCGGATACGGTATAAGAAACTGATGGAATAACAACCGCTACGTTATCCGACAGAGTGAGACCGAAACGAGGCTGCCTGACTTGCATTGTCAGGCAGCCTCGTTTTGTTTAACTATCAGGTTGGTTGAGGTCTGCTATGTGGATGCTTCTATTTCCAACAAAACAGAAAAACCATCTTGGTTTATGCATGTCATCTGAATGGTAATAAGACAGATACACTACTCTTGCAGTCTTAGGTGCCGGGTAATAGTCGTTCCATTTTGTTTCTGCCCATCCCAACGACTTAAATGTAGTTCTTTATCCGAAATAGATTCAATATTATACTTAACTTCCGACCCCGATAAATTTCCATCTCCAAATGTCAAATTACGACCACGGATAGTCAGTTGATTATTATTCAATGACCAACGTAATTGCTGATTACCATTTGTACCAAGGAATCCATACTCGTAGCATGTTCCATCTGAGTAAAAATGCATCCAACATGATGTAATTCCATGGTTGTCAAACATTTCTCTTCCTGAAATTTTATACACTTGTAGCCCTCTCCATCGCTTGCTCAACATCTGAGCCATACTTTTGGCGTTGTTTGTTGAAACTTGCGCAGACGAAGATGGTTGATTCGAGGAGGTAAGGATGAAACAACCGGTTTGTCCTATGCATACTAACATAAGAACAATCAACTTTATACACTTTTTCATATTGCTTTGAAATTTAGATAATGACTTTATCATGTAAGCATGTTTATGTTTTACTAACGCACATAATAACGGAAAGCCAATCCGAGTCCCCAGTCGAACATGTGCATATCCATCATAATCCCATAATACTTTGCCAATATGCAACTATAGCCAGGGCGAAAGTCTGCACTAATGGCGAAAGGAATGCCCTCAAAAACATATTCTATACCGGCGATAGCATTGCCTCCCACTTTCCCATAGATATAAGATGGTCCATACTCCATTGCTATACCACCGCTTATGCCAGCACCCACAAAATAGTTCAACCATCCGACTTTCACATCTGCGACGGGCGCTTGGTACATAAGATTCGGATTAAGAACGAAATCCCAGTAATGCTCTGTGAAACTCGAGTTATACTCGTTATCCATGTATAGAGACCCCGGAGCGGCATGTAAGCCAACCATCAAGTCCGTCTGAAGCACGATATGGTCAGAACAATACATTTTATAACTACCACCATACATAGAGCCGATAATAGGACCGGTGGCATAACGATATTGTGCACTAACACTTAACGCACACATAGCAAACGTTATAAGAAATAACTTTTTCATAATCTTGCAGGAATTTGTAGTGTTTATTTTATGTTAATTACTATTTGAACCTCACTATAACTTTGTAAAAGTGCATTCACTCCATGTTTCATAATCCAAATCAGCCCTCAATACTAATTCAGTATTTGTTAATTTAACGATAGTAAGATATTCATCGTCTAATTTTGACGATTCTTCCGAGAAATAAAGTTTATCGCCTACTATTCGGAAGAAATAGATTTCATCTATGACTTCGGGACTTTCGTAAGAGATGCCCATTGTATTGTCTTTATGAAACAAAATATACGCTTTAGTTACTTGGACATTATCACCACTATTGGTGTAAGATGTCATTTTCCATTGCCCATAAATAAGGTTAGGGTTTATCTCACCATCAATGTTGATAATGCAACCATGTAATAAAAAGAGTAGAAACATCACCAACAGTGATGCAGAGCACTTTTTGCCGAACGAATGCGTACGGCTTTTCCCAATAAATCTGGGTAAATACAAAAACCTCATAAGATGTAGTGTTTGGTTTCTATCCATCGACTCCAAACGGATAGGATTAGCAAACAAAAAGCGTGGAGTCTCTCTTTGCTTATTCTTTTCATTGAGGTACTGGTAAACCTAAAGCACAAAAATAAACAATTCGTACGCCCACGCCGAATATGATAATCTTCGTACACAGACGAAACGGATTGTCATATCCTGTAGGCGTTCATTGTCATTCTTGTTTTGAATGCTTTACATGAAAATTACCAGTTCTCAATGAATCAAAACAAGCGCCAATAAACGCTTTTATCGAAATATGTAATGAAACCTCAATGCTCGGCGGGTGGACTTGTGCTTCGTCCGTTTGGTGTCGGTTCGGCGTGCGTCCCACCCACAACCCCATCTTCGGTTTCGAGGGCAAAGATACTGCTTTTCTTTGAATTGTGCAAATAAAAGTTGATTTTTACATTAGTTAGTGCGTAAAGAGCCCTTAGTTTCGTTACAAAAAGAGACTGTCTAACAAGTCCTATGAAGCGTAGTTACTGGGGACGCCCCGACTGTCGGGACGGGCGTTTTGGAACTAAACGAGGGTTTTTGCGGTGATTTTAGCCAGTTATAAGCCATTCACAAACAAAAAGAGACTGCCTAACTTGACTTGTTAGGCAGCCTCTTGCTAATTAACATGAAACCTATATAAGATTTTCTTTTGATTTACTTCTCATTTTTTTCCAACCACTCCCCAGCAGTTCTACTCGGTATCTGATCGGTTTCTGATCGGTATCTGATAGGTTTCTGGACTTGACTATACCGAGTCAAAACCGAGTCTTTTCCGAGGCTCCTGCTCCCCTAGTGGCTACACTGCATAGGACTTGTTAGGTAGCCTCTTTTGTCGGGTAGCGAGGAGGGGAAATGGGAAGGATACGAAAATAGGAATGGGGTGCACTTTTTTTTGCATAATTGCATTTTTTTTTGTACCTTTGCACGCGGATTTGATTACTTAACAATTGCCATATGCTATACACCAAGTCTCATAAGATGTGCCTTTTGATGGCGCAGGAACATGACGCGATAATGATTATCAGTCGGTTCGGCTTGCCTATGGGTGTCGGCGAACAAACCATAGAAGAGGTGTGCAATGCGCATGGCGTGCATAGTCCCACATTCCTCGCGGTGGTCAACCATAAGTTGCAGCAGGCGGACGTGGACATCGAGAAAGTGGACGTGGAGACGCTGCGCACCTACCTAAAGAACGCGCACGCCTACTTCGTGGACTTCCAGTTGCCCCGCCTCAGGCGCGCCCTGATAGAAGCCGTCTATCCCACGGAGACCGCCAGCCGCATACCGATACTGATTCTGCAATCGTTCGACCAGTTCGTGCAAGAGATTCGCACCCACGTGGAGAACGAAGACCGCGGCAAGTGGGCGAGCCATAAGCAGGGCGACGAGCCGCCCGTTACAAGCAAGTTGTCCGAGTTGAAAGACCTCATCATCAAGTACTACCCCTCGGACACGACGGACGTGAAGCAGACATACGCGCTCATCGCCGTGATGAACGACCTGTACGACACGGAGCAGGACTTCATCACCCACTGCGCGATAGAAGAGGAGATACTGATGCCCGCGCTGGCAATGGAAGCGATGACCCTCTCCGACTCCCCCTACAGAGGGGGAGGGGCGCTGTCGGAGCGCGAGCGGGAGGTGCTGGTGCAAGTGGCGAAAGGACTGAGCAACAAAGAGATAGCCGACGCGCTGTGCCTCTCCACCCACACCGTCATCACCCATCGCAAGAACATTGCCGCTAAACTGAACATCCACTCCACCGCCGGACTGACCATCTACGCCATTGCCAACGGACTGGTGGAGATATGAGAACTATGCTTCGAAGAGTACAATCTTATATTAGGCAGCAGGAGTTGCTCCGCGAGGGGGGACGGGTGCTGGTGTGCGTGAGCGGCGGGGCGGACAGCGTGGCGCTGCTGGACGTGCTACTACGGGCAGGCTACGACTGCGTGGCGACACACTGCAACTTCCACCTGCGGGGCGAGGAAAGCCAACGCGATGAGGCGTTTGTGCGAGCACTGTGCAACGAGATGGGCGTGCGGCTGCTGGTGCAGAATTTCGACACGCAGACACACGCCAAGGCGCAGCAGATAGGCATAGAGATGGCGGCGCGGGCATTGCGCTACCGCTGGTTTGGCGAAACGGCTGCCGCAGAGGGCTGCGAGGCAATAGCCGTGGCGCACCATCAGAACGACCAAGCCGAGACGGTGCTGCAGAACCTGCTGCGCGGGACGGGCATACGCGGGCTCTGCGGCATGCGACCGAAAGCCGCCAACCCGTACAGCGACAACGGCATACCCGTCATTCGCCCGTTGCTCTGCACGACGAGGGATTACATCGAGTATTACCTGCGCACGAAGCGGCACCTGCGATGGGTGGAGGACTCGACCAACGCCGACACGTCCATCCCGCGGAACGCCATCCGCGCCCAATTGGCACACTGCCGTAAGGCGGAGATTGAGAACCTCGCAGAGACGGCGCGGCGCATGCAAGGGTACGTGGATATGCTGGAAGGCAGAGAGAGCCGCGAGGCGGGGATATGCCGATTGTACGAAGAGTTGAGGGAGTACCGCTTCCCCGAGATAGACAAGATATACGACGCCCTGCAACGCGGCGAGGGCGGCAAACGATTTGAGAGCGAAGAGTACGTGGGGGTGATTAAGCATCGTAAACTGATGGTTGAAAGGAAAGGATGAAGCACTTAGGATTGATAGGATACCCGTTAGGGCATAGTTTTTCGGCGAAGTATTTTAGTGAGAAATTCACGCGGGAGGCGGTAGATGCAGACTATCGGCTGTATGAGATTGCGGCAGGAGACGATAAGGCGACCATTGAAGCCGTGCGGCGGCTGGATGGGTTCAACGTTACTAGTCCGTACAAGGAGGCGATAATCCCCTATCTGGACGGCTTGGACGAGACGGCGCGCACCGTGGGGGCAGTGAACGTGGTGCAGCGCGAGGGGGAGCATTGGACGGGGTACAACACGGACTGCGTGGGGTTCCGGGAGGACCTGCTATCATTTGACAATTTGACAATTGACAATTTGACGGCATTGATTCTGGGGACGGGCGGAGCCGCCAAAGCAGTGGCGTATGCCCTGAGGCAGTTGGGCGTGCCTTATACAATGGTGAGCCGGACGCCCGAAGCACGGACATTGGCGAGCGCGCAGGTAGTGGGCTATGAGGACATAGACGAGGCGATGATGGAGGGGCACAGGCTGATAGTGAACTGCACGCCGTTAGGCATGGGGGCGCAAAAGGAGGTGTGTGCGATGATACCTTATCAGTGGATAGGTAGCCGCCATTTCCTCTACGATTGTATCTACAACCCCGCGGAGACGCTTTTCCTGCGCAAGGGACGAGCACAAGGCGCACACACACGCAACGGACTGGGCATGCTCACGCACCAAGCCGAAGCCGCATGGAATATCTGGCAACGTGGATAATGCCGTAACTTTGTAAGAAACATATTAACATAACTATATCACTTATGATACTATCTATGACCGGTTATGGCAAAGCCGAAAGCCAAACAGAGAATACAAAGATTATTGTTGAATTGCGGGGACTGAACTCGAAGTCGTTGGATTTGAGTACGCGGATGGCTCCGCAGTTGCGCAACAAAGAGTTGGAGATTCGCACGATTATCAACCAGCGTTTGGAACGAGGGAAGATAGACCTTAGCATTCAGTTGGAGAACGTGCAAGGCGACAAAGCCGGCGGAGAGTTCACCCCTATCAACAAAGAGGCGTTTGCTTACTATTACAAGGAGTTGCGGGTGTTGCAGGCGGAGTTGGGTATGGAGGCGGAGCCGCTGACGGCCACCATACTGCGTCTGCCGGACGTGATGCGAGTGCAGGAGGAGAGCACCATCAGCGAGGAGCAATGGGCAGTGGTGAAAGTGACGCTCATGAGCGCGATAGACCATTTCATCGCCTTCCGCACGCAGGAGGGCGCGTCGCTGGAGCGTATGTTCACCGAGAAATTAGACGGTATCGCCGCGTTGCTGGCGGAGGTGGAGCCCTATGAGAAGAGCCGCGTGGAGAAGATACGTGGGCGGCTCTTCGGAAACCTCGAGCAGTTGTCCGAAGAGACACGGCAGAAAGTGGACATGAACCGACTGGAGCAAGAGATGATTTACTACCTCGAGAAATTAGACATCAACGAGGAGAAAGTGCGCCTGACCAATCATATCAAGTACTTCCGCGAGACGATGCGGGGGGACGGAAGCGGCGTAGGGAAGAAACTCGGCTTTATCGCACAGGAGATGGGACGCGAGATAAACACGCTCGGCAGCAAGAGCAACCAGAGCGAGATGCAGATTATCGTGGTGAAGATGAAAGATATCCTCGAACAAATCAAAGAGCAGGTGCTGAATGTGCTGTAAAGCGCTTACGCGCTGTAAAAAACTCCATGTATGAAAGCCTCTTTGAGGCTATAAAGAACTCCCCCGCCTCTCCTGAAAGGAGGGGAGGGGGATAGGGGGCGGGAAGGTACGCTCGGCATCAAGCCGCTAAAGAAATATAGCCCCCGACAAGTAGGGAATACACGAAGTTCCAAACACGGAGCGAAGCGAAGTTTATTACACGAAGTTCCATACACGGAGCGAAGCGGAGTTAAATACACGAAGTTCCAAACACGAAGTTTTTATGATTCTTATTTTTTGTGCTCCGAGCGGGAGCGGTAAATCTACTATGGTGAAGCACCTGTTGAGTCGGTTTCCGGGTCAGTTTGCGCTGAGTGTGTCGTGTACGACTCGTGCCCCACGGGGGCAGGAGCAGGACGGTAGGGAGTACTATTTCGTCTCGCGCGAGGCGTTTGAGCAACACATCGCTAACGGCGATTTCATCGAGTATGAGCAAGTGTACGAGGGTCTATACTACGGCACGTTGCGCTCGGAGATAACGCGCATACAGGCGGCTGGCATGACGGCGGTGTTCGACATCGATGTGAAAGGCGGGTTGAACATGAAGCGTATCTTCGGCGATGAGGCGGCAGCGGTGTTCATCGCGCCGCCATCGGTGGAGGAGTTGTCGCGACGCCTGCACGGCAGAGGCGACACCTCGGAGGAGATGATTCAGAAGCGATTGGCGAAAGCAAGTATTGAGTTGGCAGACGCACCGAAGTTCGACTATATCATCACCAACGATGACTTGCAGAAAGCGCAAGCAGAGTTGGAGGCGTTGCTTGCCAAGTTGGAAATCCTACAAAGGTAGTCTCAGTGCATTATTTTGTATATCAGTTCCTTCCATAGGTCGGCATCGGTGGCGGAAGGGTTGTTGATACCTTTCAGGCGGGCATCGGTGTCGCGGAAATAGCCTACGATACGGAAGGTCTTGCCTGCGGAGTAGCGCTTGGCGGCAGCGGCGTAATCTTTTACGAAATAGGGGTTTATGCCCAGCGCAGCCGCCGCGGTGCGCTCGGTCTTGTCCGGCAGGTAGTGGTACATCATCAGGTTGACGAAGAAGTTATAGAGCACGCCCAATTCCTTTATCATCGGGTGGTCTTTCGAGGTGGCGAAATACTGCGTGATACGGTTGGCTTTCACCACATCGCCTTGGATGAGTGCCGTTTGCAGTTCAAACACATTGAAGTCCTTACTGATACCCACGTTGCGCTCCACCAGCGCGGGGTCAATGCGCTTGCAGCCCTCGGGGCGACCGTCTATCAGTTTCTGCAACGCCCCCACAATCGCCGTCAGGTTGGTGCCGAGGTTGTCCGCCAGCAGTTTGGCTACGCGCGGGTCGATGGCGAGTTCTATGCCCTGCGCTTTCAGTTCGGCGTTCTTCTGTTGCAGGTAGCCGGAAATCCATTTCTCCACTTGGTAGTCGCGCAGCGGGTCGCTCTGCATGACCACCGCGCCGCTTTTATCCAGTTTCTTCCACCAACTCTGCCGCTTGTCGGGGTTGCCGTATTTGTAGCAGATGACCAGCACGGTGTCGGGCTGCGGGTTGTCGAGGTACAAGCCCAGCGCGTCCCATTTCTTGATGTTCTGTGCCTCTTTCACGATGACCACCTTCCTGCCTCCCATCATAGCAAACCCTCTCGCCGCGGAGATGGCGGGGGCGATGTCCGCGCCGGGCATCTCCTTGCCGTAGAGCACTATCTGGTCGAAGGCTTTGGCGGCTTCGTCCAACACGTGTTGCTCTATGTAGTCCGCCACTTGGTCGATATAGTAAGGCTCTTCGCCGCAGAGCATGTACACGCCCGCGTACTTGCCTTGTTTCAAGTCTCGTATGCAGTTCTCGTAGGGGGTCATTTTCTCCAAAAGGCTACTTGGTTAGGGTCGTTCTCATCGCGTTGGATGTGTTTCTTGATATGGTCGCGCCCGAAGCGGAACATCATGAAGCAGAAGGCGTAGAACAGCGCAATCAGTATGCCGCTCAGCACGGTGCCGACCTCCGCCATCATCAGCAATGCATCATAGATGCCGTGCAGCAACACGGGTACCCACAGAATCCGTCCCTGCATGCGCCAACTCACGTCGCCGAAATAGACCAGCGAGTAGAAATAGCCCATGGCAACGGCGAACATGAAGTGCCCGGGCACGGCAAAGATTGCCCGCTGGATTGCCACCATCTCCCACTCGTTGATGTGGCTGAACAGATACACGATGTTCTCCGTCCCCGCAAAGCCCATCCCCACTGCGCAGGCATAGACAATACCGTCGAAACGCTCGTCGAAATAGCGATTGCGCCGCAGGAAAAGCGCCAACACCAGCAGTTTCACGCTCTCTTCGGGAATAGCCGCCCCCACAAACGCGTTCCATGCCGCCCCCAGCAGCGTGGTCGGGTTCTCGGACACAATGCCAAAACCTTGGAGGAATCCCTCAATGAGTACCGCCAAGAAAGCGGACAATATGCCCAATCCCACGGCTTTCAGCACCTCCGTTATCGGCTCGCGCTGGTACTTGTCGCGCAGCCAAATGTAGAGCACCAGCAGGAATGCGGGCAGTATGGCGGCGAATATGATGACGACTGCTTTCATTCCTTCAACCATTTATCCAACCATGCGAAATACGTGCGCTGCCAGAGAATACCGTTCTGCGGTTGCAGCACCCAATGGTTCTCGTCGGGGAAGATGAGCAACTGTGCGGGTATGCCTCGCATCTTCGCCGCGTCGAAGGCTGCCATGGCTTGGTTGGCAAGTATGCGGTAGTCTTTCTCGCCGTGGATACAGAGGATGGGGGTGTCCCATTTGTCCACGAAGCGGTGGGGCGAGTTGGCGAAGGTGCGTTGCGCCGTCGCGTTGTCTTTCTCCCAATACGCGCCGCCCATATCCCAGTTGGCAAACCATTTCTCCTCGGTCTCGAGGTACTGCATCTCCATGTTGAAAATCCCGTCGTGGGCGATGAACGCTTTGAAACGCTTGTCGTGGTGTCCGGCGAGCCAATAGACGCTGAACCCGCCGAACGAAGCCCCCACGCAGCCGAGGTGCTCGCGGTCGATATACGGCTCGCTGCATATCTCGTCGATGGCTGTCAGGTAGTCGCGCATGCACTGTCCTCCGTAGTCGCCGCTGATGGCGGCATTCCACTCATAACCAAAGCCCGGCAACCCGCGGCGGTTGGGAGCCACCACGATATAACCTTGCGCCGCCATCGCCATGAAGTTCCAGCGGTAACTCCAAAACTGGCTCACGGGCGACTGCGGTCCGCCCTCGCAGAAGAGCAGCGTGGGGTATTTCTTCGCGGGGTCGAAGTGCGGGGGATAGACCACCCATGTCAGCATCTGCTTGCCGTCGGTAGTCCGTTGCTGGCGCGGCTGCACGCTGCCCATCGCCGCCTGCGAGTAGATATTCCCGTTCTCATCGGTGAGCGGAGTGATGACTTGCTCCGTATCCATCGCATAAATCTCGTTAGCGCGCTCCATGGAATGGCGCAGGCAGATAAGGTCGCTGCCGATATGTCCGCCCAACTCGTAGTCGTACTGCCCGTCGGGTGTCAGTTGGCTGAGAATAGGTGATTGGTCATGCCCAAACGCCACTTGATAAATCCGCTCCGTCCCATGCCAAACGGCGTTGAATACGAGGGTATTGTTATCTTTCCAGTAGTAGGAATCCACATTGCTGTCCAGCCCTTTGCTGAGAAAAACCTTCTCGCCGCTGCGGACATCCATGGCGAAGAGGCGGTTCTCGTCGCTCTCGTAGCCGTCATGCTCCATGCTGAGCCATGCTATCCATTGCCCGTCGGGCGAGTAAGCGGGGTTGGTGTCGTAGCCGAGGTTGTCCTCGGTGATGTTGCGTGTCTCGCCCGTCTCTATGTCGTAGAGGTAGATGTCGGAGTTGGTGGACACGGCGTAGTCCAGCCCTGCCTTCTTGCGGCAGGTGTAGGCGATGGTCTTGCTGTCGGGGCTCCATGCCAACTGCTCGGTGCCGCCCCACGGGCGCATCGGACTCTCGAAAACTGTCCCTTCTAATAGGCTGCGACTGCCCGCTACCGCCAGTGTCCGCGCGTCCATCGTGAGCGCGCAGAGGAAAGGCTGCGGCACTTCGTCCACCCACTCGTCCCAATGCTTGTACATCAGGTCGTCCACCACGCGCCCGCTCGCCAGCGGCAGGTCGGGGTACAGGTCTGCCGTCGTGGGATGACTTTTCACCGTTGAAACCAAGAGAATCTGCTGGTTGTCGGGCGAGAGCAGGAAGCCCTCAATAGGCTGCTCAAAACCCGTCAGCGTGAGGTCGCGGCTGTGGTCTTTCCAGTCGGTCAGATATACCTTCCCCCCCTTCATATAGAGCAACCTCCCGTCGTTCGTCCAAGCGGGCTGTCCTCCCACGAACTCATCGAGGAGACGGAGGCAGGGAACGAAACAGGAGGTGCGGTCTCCAGGCCGCACCATAGAGGCACTGTCTGTATGGACTTTAGACGGGCTATATTCGCATACCCGCACCCACGTGGTCGAGCGGTTCTCCGCCAGGCTGTAGTACGACACCGTGTATGCCACCAGCGATAGTGCTTCGTTGGGCACCACGCTGCCGATACGCCCCATCGCCCACAGGGCTTCGGGAGAGAAGACACCGTCCGAGAGGGTTATCTCCGGCTTGCTGATAGGGGCATTTTGCGAGCCGCAAGCCTTATCCGAACGCTCATTGTGCGAGCCGCAACCCGCTGCAGTCAAGGCAACCATTGCCAATAAGATGTGTTTAAGGTTCATATAAAACAATCGAAATAGTAGTCAATTTTAGTTTTTGGTAATAAACCCAATAATCGAACAACAAACTATAGATAATATTTGAATAATTTTTGGAAATATTTGTTGAAGTATAAAGTTTTTGGTTCGTTTTTGAACTTATTATTTTTGGGTGTTTTTGTTGTAAAGATTCCGCAGGGTTAACAGTCAAATAGGATATAGTCCCAATCGTTTCCGCCTGCAAAGTTACGAAAAAAAACACAACTATGCAAATTCCTTGCCCGAAAAATCATTTTATTTTGCTTCCCCCGAGAATAAACGCCCCTCGCATACCTATAACAGACACCTATCCCCGCCCGCCAGTACCGAGACAAGAGTTAGTGATTAGTTAGTGATTAGTTAGTGATTAGTTAGTGATTAGTTAGTGATTAATTAGTGATTAGTTAGCGAATAACGAACCTCAACTGAACCGCTACCGCTCTGTGATAGACCCGCTAAAATATAGGTAATGATATACGAGTTGACCTATGTTGCTTATCTAATGCAAGCCCTGTAAGGGCGACATAAAACAGCGTAGGGACTTGTCCCTACGTGGGAAGTCCCCCCCTCTAATGTAAGCCCCAACGGGGCGACATAACTCAATTTTGAATCGATGGATTAACATGTATATCATTGCTAAAATATACGGGCAGGGAAATGTGTTTTGTAGCATAAAATACATTTTTTAGCTCGCAAATCTTGCACAATTCAAAGAAAAGCAGTATCTTTGCCCTCGAAACCGAAGATGGGGTTGCGGGTGGGGCGCGCGCCGAACCGATACCAAACGGACGAAGCAAAAGTCCACCCGCCGAGCATTGAATTTTGAGAATAGAAAGTTACGTCCGACACGTAATAGGAATAATCTTATGACACACAAAACCTTTTTATTTGCTGCACTATTGTGCTTCTTTGGCTGGTGCTGCACAAGTTGTGAATCAAATGTCCCAAGCGAGACAGGTGGGGGTAGTGATACATATGTAGCCAAAGGCTTTTCTGTCTCCGCCAATAAACAAGTGATATTTTCTCCAGGGAACTTGCAGTATCAAGCAAGCACCGATACATGGCGGTTTGCTAACCACCAATACGATTATGTGGGAGAACTCAACTCGGAAATTAGCCCCACTAATGAGAATTGGATAGATTTGTTTGGTTGGGGAACGGGCAATAATCCAACTAATACTAGTGAGGGTGAGGCTGATTATGCCACCTTTGTGGATTGGGGAACCAATAAAATAGGCAAGGATAAAGCCAACACATGGCGCACTCTTACTTTAGATGAATGGGAATATTTACTTTCAGAGCGTCCAAATGCCCAAACACTATGGGGCATTGCAACTATATGCAATATCCATGGTGTTATTCTGTTGCCAGATGATTTCGCGCTACCGATGAATATGACTTTTCTTTCCGGCGAAGATGGTGATTTGGGATGGAATCTTAATGTATATACCACCCAAGAGTGGGAAAAGATGGAACAAAACGGTGCTGTTTTCATGCCTGCTGCGGGATGTAGGGAGTGGGATATAGATGGAATGCATTTTGGGGAAGAGACAGAAGGAGATAAAATACTTATGGTTAATGATGTTCAAGTTTTTGGATTCTATTGGTCTAGTACTATCTTAAATGACGGATATGATGATTGGGTGTATTCGGTAGAAATCTGTGACGAAGAATGTGTAGTAGATGACGGAGGGTTAAGTAGATTGGCAAAAGGTTTTTCTGTCCGTTTGGTGCAAGATTTATAAAAAACTTTGCTGTGCGCATCTCACACGGATGAGCATATTCCCCTACAAAACCAACAGGGCTACCCTCACGCGAGGATAGCCCTGTTCTTTTCTGCAAATTAATTAATGAATAATTACACGATAATTAATGTTAAAAACTTCTCACACGATAATTAGTGTTAAAAGTCCCCTACACGAGAATGCTTGCATCCCGATGAATCGGGATTAACGCGTGCAGACTCCCCACTGTCAGTCTCTGCGGAAGAGGTCGCGGGTATAGACTTTGTCTTGGACGTCGTCGAGGCAAGCATCGTAGCGATTGGCGATGATGGCTTGCGACTGCGCTTTGAACTGCGCGAGGTCGTTCACCACGATGGAACCGAAGAAAGTGGAGCCGTCGGGCAGGGTAGGCTCGTAGATAATCACCTGCGCCCCCTTGGCTTTCACGCGCTTCATGATACCCTGTATGCTTGACTGGCGGAAGTTGTCGGAGTTGGACTTCATGGTCAGTCGGAAGACACCGATGGTGCAGGGATGTTCCTCGGCGGCGCTGTACGAGCCTTTGTGGAAATAATCGTAGTAGCCTGCCTTGGCAAGCACGCGGTCGGCGATGAAGTCCTTGCGCGTGCGGTTGCTCTCCACGATGGCTTCGATGAGGTTCTCGGGCACGTCTTGGTAGTTGGCGAGCAACTGCTTGGTGTCTTTGGGCAGGCAGTAGCCGCCGTAGCCGAAAGAGGGGTTGTTGTAGTGGGTGCCGATACGGGGGTCAAGGCAGACGCCGTTGATGATGTCTTGCGTGTTGAGTCCTTTCATCTCGGCGTAGGTGTCCAACTCGTTGAAGTACGACACGCGCAGCGCGAGGTAGGTGTTGGCAAAGAGTTTGACCGCTTCCGCCTCGGTGAAGCCCATGTAGAGGGTGGGGATGTCGGTCTTGACCGCGCCTTCTTGCAGCAGGCGGGCAAAGGTCTTGGCAGCGGCGAGCAGACGCTCGTCTTGCATGTCGGTGCCCACGATGATACGCGAGGGGTAGAGGTTGTCGTAGAGCGCCTTGCTCTCGCGCAGGAACTCCGGCGAGAAGAGGATGTTGCGGCTGCCGGTCTTCTGCCGCAGACCCTCGGTGAAACCGACAGGAATGGTCGATTTGATAACCATGATGGCGTCGGGGTTCACCTCCAAGACCAAGCGCACCACGCTCTCCACCGCGGAGGTGTCGAAATAGTTGCGCTGCGGGTCGTAGTTGGTGGGTGCGGCTATCACCACGAACTCCGCCTGCGAGTAGGCTGCGCGCGCGTCCAATGTGGCAGTCAGGTCGAGCGTCTTCTCGGCGAAGAACTTCTCGATATACTCGTCTTGGATAGGCGACTGTCGGCGGTTAATCATCTCCACCTTCTCGGGCACGATATCCACCGCCAACACCCTATGGTGCTGCGCCAAGAGGGTTGCCATCGACAACCCCACATAACCTGTTCCTGCTACTGCGATAGTCATGTTTCAATTATGAATTATGAATTATGAGCGCCCATGCTCTTTTCAATTATGAATTTTGAATTATGAATTATGAGTGCTCTGCTCTGAATAGTTGGCATACAATGCGCTCATAATTCATAATTCAAAATTCATAATTATCTTACAGTCTTCCGTCCACAAGCCCCCTGTCCACGAAGTTCTTCACGTCGAAGATGACGGCGCCTTGCTCTTTGTAGCGTGCGAAGGGGAAGGACTTAAACTCGTTGTGCGCAACGCAGGCGATGATTGCCTCGTAGTGTTTCTCGGGGTCCACGGCGGGGATGAGCGCCTTGCCGTACTCGTGCAGCACTACCTCGGGCGATGCCCACGGGTCGCATATATCCACGTGGCAGCCAAACTCCTCCAACTCGGTGGCGATGTCCACCACCTTGGTGTTGCGGCAGTCGGGGCAATTCTCTTTGAAGGTAACGCCGAGCAACAGCACGTTGGCGTCTTTTATCTTTTGGTCATGCTGAATCATGAGTTTCAGCACCTTGTCGGCGATGAACTTCGCGATGGAGTTGTTCACGGCGCGTCCGGAGAGAATGACCTGCGGGTCGTAGCCAAGGGACTTGGCTTTGTGGGCAAGGTAATAAGGGTCCACGGAGATACAGTGTCCGCCTACCAGTCCGGGGCGGTATTTGAGGAAGTTCCACTTCGTGCCTGCCGCCTCTATCACGTCGTTGGTGTCAATGCCGACGCGGTCGCAGATAAGTGCCAACTCGTTCATGAAGGAGATGTTCACATCGCGCTGTGAGTTCTCCACGGCTTTCGCCGCCTCCGCCACCTTCATGTTCGGCGCGCGGTGGGTGCCGTTCTCGAGAATGCTGTTGTAGAGCGCGTCCACGAGGTCGGCTATCTCGGGCGTGGAGCCGGAGGTTATCTTCTTGATTTTCGTGAGGGTGTTCACCTTGTCGCCCGGGTTGATACGCTCGGGCGAGTAGCCGCAGAAGAAGTCTTGGTTGAAGCGGAGCCCGCTGTGTCGCTCCAATACGGGTACGCAGTCTTCCTCTGTGCAACCCGGGTAAACGGTGGACTCGTAGATGACGAGGTCGCCTTGTCTGAGGGTCTTGCCGATGGTCTCGCTGGCTTTCAGCAGCGGCATCAGGTCGGGGTTGTTGAAGCGGTCAATGGGCGTGGGCACCGTAACGATATAGGTGTTCGCCTGCACGAGGTCGTCCGCATTGGCGGAGAAGGACAAACCTTTCGCGCCTCGGCTCTCCGCGAAGAGGGCGCGTGCCTGCGCCATGCCGGCGAGGTCTGCTTCCAGCGTGTGGTCTTCGCCGGCTTCCAACTCCGACACACGCGCTTTGTTCACATCAAAACCAACTACACGGTATTTCTTACCGTACTCAATCGCCAGCGGCAGCCCCACATACCCGAGCCCCACCACGGCAATCACTCTGTCTTCTAAGTTCATTGTTTTTCTGTTATAAGGCATGATTATTAGTACTCATTTCTATTGCGCCGACAAAATTACTGCTTTTTTATGAATTATACAACTATTTGTTAAAAAAAAATAGGTGATCACTATCGTTTTCTTCGAGGGAAGAGTTTGCGGATACGGGTGAGGGGTTTGGTGAGGGAGCCTCCGGCGACCACGAGGGTTACGGCGAGGATAATCAACAGCAAGCCGAGGCAGTCGCGCAGGGTGAGTTGCTCGTGGAAGACGGTGATACCGAAGAAAATCGCCGTGGCGGGCTCCAGCGCGCCGAGGATAGCCACGGGCGTGGGACCGATGTAACTAATCGCCTTGGTGGTGCAGAGCAGCGAGATAGCCGTCGGCAACAGTCCGAGCGCCAGCAGGTTGCCCCACAGATACCAGCGGTCGGCGGGCGGCACGGAGATACCCTTGCCGTTGCAGAGCGCCGAGACGGCGAACACCATCCAGCCGAAGAGCAGGACATAAAACGTAACTTTCAGCGTGGGGATGGTCTTCATCCTGCCGTGGTCCACGCCCACGAGGTAGATGGCATACGAGAGCGCGGAGCCCATCACCAGCAGGGTGCCGACGGAGGACAGCGTGGAGCCGTCGCTGCCCTTGTAGAGCAAGCCGATACCCGCCAGCGCCGTGGCGATACAAAGTACGGTGAGCAGGGTGATTCGCTCGCGGAAACATATCCACATCAAGAGTGCCACCATGAGCGGATAGACGAACAGCAGCGTGGAGGCGATACCCGCGTCCATGTAGTTGTAACTGAGGTAGAGCGTGAGCGACGAGAGGGCAAAGAGCACGCCGAAGATGGCGAGTATAGGCACCTCGCGCCACCCTACGCGGAAACTATGCCCGCGCAGGGTGAGCATGAGCGCGAGAATAGGCAAGGCGAAAAGATACCGAAAAAAGAGCACGGAGTTAGCGTCCATGCCCGCGTCGTAAAGCGGCAAGGTGAAGAGCGGATTCATGCCGTAGGTGATTTCCGCCACTGCCGCCAAGAGGTAGCCCTTTGTTTTCAATTTGTAAATTTGTAAATTTGTAAATTTGAAAATTGCCGTGCTGAACTGATTTCAATCTGAAAATTTGTAAATTTGAAAATTAGAAAAATTGCCTTGTTAGACTAATAATTTTCAAATTTTCAAATTGTTAATTTTCAAATTATTCCGGGAACTCCATCAGATACGCTTTGATGAAGGCATCGATGTCGCCGTCCATCACGGCATTGACATTGCTCGTCTGGTAGTTGGTGCGGTGGTCTTTCACGCGGCGGTCGTCGAACACATACGAGCGAATCTGGCTGCCCCACTCAATCTTCTTCTTCCCTGCCTCCACCTTCGCTGCCGCCTGTCGGCGTTTCTCCAGTTCCAGTTCGTAGAGTTGCGAGCGCAGGTGCCGCAGGGCGTTCTCGCGGTTCTTCGGCTGGTCGCGCGTCTCGGTATTCTCAATCACAATCTCGTCGGGCTGCCCCGTCAACGGGTTGATGAACTTATAGTGCAGGCGCACGCCCGACTCCACCTTGTTGACGTTCTGCCCGCCCGCGCCCGACGAGCGGAAGGTGTCCCACGACAAGCCCGCGGGGTCCACGGTGATGTCGATGCTGTCGTCAATGAGAGGCACCACGAACACCGATGCGAACGAGGTCATGCGCTTGCCCTGCGCGTTGTAGGGCGACACGCGCACAAGGCGGTGCACACCGTTCTCGGATTTGAGGTAGCCGTATGCCATGTCGCCCTCCACATTGAACGTAACGGTCTTGATACCCGCCTCATCGCCTTCTTGCAGGTTGGTGATGGTGGTCTTGTAGTCGTGCTTCTCGCAGTAGCGTTGGTACATACGCATGAGTTGCTCCGCCCAGTCTTGCGCCTCGGTGCCGCCCGCGCCTGCCACAATCTTCAACACTGCGGGCATCTGGTCTTCCTCGTGCGAGAGCATGTTCTTCATCTCAAGGCTCTCCACCTCGCTCAAAGCATGCGCGTAGGCAGCATCCACCTCCTCTTCGGTTACGAGTTCTTCCTTGCAGTACTCGAACGCCAGTTGCAGTTCCTCCACGGCAGCCCGCACGCCCTCATAGCCTTCAATCCAGCGTTTGATGGCTTTCACCTTGCGCATCTGCGCCTCGGCGGCTTTGGCGTCCTCCCAGAACTCAGGCGCCTGCGTATGCAGTTCTTCCTCTTGCAGTTGGATGCGCTTCTCGTCAATGGCGAGGTACTGTTTCAACTTGTCAGCACGCTGCTGAACGTCTTTTAGTTGGTCGATAGTTATCATAAATCAATGTAATAATTTCAAGCCGTCAAACTTAGGTGATTCGTAGGTGATTCGTAGGTGATTCGTAGGTGATTGAGGAGGGAATTACCTTGATTCACGCCTTCTCCCTCAAAATGGTGTGCAAAAGTACTACTTTTTTTCCAAATATACAAAAATAATTTGATAATTACCCGATGGAACGAATAATTTTCAAATTTTCAAATTGTTAATTTTCAAATTTATTATAAATAATTTGGTAGTATCAAAAAAAAACGCTACCTTTGCGGCAAATTTTCGATTTATTGCAATATGGCAAACGGTAATGAGCAACTCGTGGAAGAGTTGAAGGCGCTGATAGCGCAAGATGATGTGATGGCAGTGAAAGAACAGGTAGAGCAGTTGAAGACGCAGTTCTACCGTGAGTATCACCAGCAGTTGGAGGCAGCCCGCGAGGCGGCTTCCCAAGCGGTGGAAGAGGGCGCAGAAGAAGCAGCGGACGAGACGGCATGGATGCCCGAGCCTGACCCCGTGGAACTGCAGTTCCGCGAATTGCTCAACGAATACAAACAAAAGAAAGCCGAGGTAGCCGCCAAGAACGAGGCGCAGATGCAAGACAACCTCCAACGCAAGCAATCTATCCTCGACCAAATGAAAGCTATGGCGGAGGCGGAGACCGCCGATGTGATGGGCAATCTGCAGAAGATGCGCGACCTGCAAGCCGAGTGGAAGACCATCGGACAAGTGCCCCCGACCAACGCGCAGGAGACGTGGAAACTCTACCAGCAGTACCAAGAGCAGTTCTACGACCTCGTGAAGATAAACATCGAGTTGCGCGACTTGGACTTCAAGAAGAACCTCGAGATGAAGACCCTGCTCTGCGAGGCAGCGGAGAAACTGCAAGAGAACCCCTCCGTGGTGGAGGCAAGCCGTGCGCTCCAGCAGTTGCACGACGAGTGGGCGGAGATAGGTCCCGTGGCGCGTGAACTGCGCGAAGACCTCTGGGCTCGATTCAAGGCCGCGTCCACCATCATCAACAAGAAGCACCAAGCCTATTTCGACCAACTGCACGCGCAGGAGGCGGAGAACCTCGCCAAGAAGCAAGCCATCGTGGAGCAACTCAAAGAGGTGGACCTCAGCAAACTGAAATCGAACAAACAGTGGGACGAGGCGACCGAGAAGATACAGGCATTGCAGAACGAATGGCGCACCATCGGCTTCGCACCGAAGAAGAACAATCAGGCTATCTACGAGGAGTATCGCGCGCTGTGCGACGCCTTCTTCAAGGCAAAGAGCACCTTCTACAAAGAGATGAAGGAGATGCTCAACGAGAACCTGCGCAAGAAACGCGACCTGCTCGCGCGCGCCGAGGAGTTGAAGAACAGCACCGAATGGAAAGAGACCGCCGATGCCTTCATCGCCCTGCAAGAGGAGTGGAAGAAAGTCGGACCTGTGGCGCGTAAGTTCTCCGACGACCTGTGGAAGCAGTTCCGCGACGCATGCGACACCTTCTTCAACGCCAAGCGCGAGGCAACGCAGGGCGCACGCGAGGCGTATGAGCAGAAACGTGCTGCCGCAAAAGCCAACTTCAGCAAGCGCGTGGAGAACATGACCGACCGCCAGCGACTGGTGCGCATGTACGAAAACCTCAAGCAGGAAATCAAGACGGCGGAGAACAACATCCTCTTCTTCTCCGGCAACACCAAGTCGGCTAACGCCCTCGTTGCCAGCATGCAGAAGAAGATAGACGCTCTCAAAGACCAACTCAAAGAACTCGAAGACAAAATCGAGAATATGGAGTAGGGGAGTGGTTAGTGGTCAGTGGTTAGTGATCAGTGCCCGGGTACGCGGGCGTCCTCGCCCGCTTTGTAGTGATTAGTGGTCAGACTACTCCGATACCTCCGAGCACTCCGATACCTCCGAGCATGAGCCCTCTTAATTCTTAATTCATAATTCTTAATTAGAAACACGGTGTCCTTACTACAATACATAGGTGTGGAGATTCACCAAGCCGAGCATATTGTGCTGAAGGATGTGAATCTGGAGGTGGGCGAAGGCGAACTCATCTACCTGCTCGGCAAGGTAGGAAGCGGCAAGTCCAGCCTGCTGAAGACCATCTATGGCGCACTCCCCATCGCGAGCGGCGAGGCGATAGTGCTGGGGCAGGACATGGCGAAAATCAGACGCCGCAAACTGCCCTACCTCAGACGCCGACTGGGCATTGTCTTCCAAGACTATAAGTTGCTCACCGACCGCTCCGTGGAAGACAACCTGCTCTTCGTGCTGAAAGCCACAGGCTGGAAGGACAAGAAACTGATGAAGACCCAAGTGCACGAAGTCTTGCAGCAGGTGGGCATGGAGACCAAGGCGTATAAGAAACCCTACCAGTTGTCGGGCGGCGAGCAACAGCGCGTGGTGATAGCGAGGGCGCTGCTCAACAGCCCCGAGATGATCCTCGCCGATGAGCCTACGGGCAACCTCGACCCCGAGACGGGCAATGAGATTATGGAACTGCTGAGCGCCATCTCCACGGCAGGCATCACAGTCCTCGTCTCCACCCACAACCAACTATGGCCCCAACGCTACCCTGGCAAGCAATGGCACTTTGAGGAAGGAAAAGTGAAGATTGCAGACCTTACCGGCAATGCAATTACTGGGGACGCGGGCGTCTCGCCTGCGGTTACTGGGGGCGCAGGTGTCTCGCCTGCTCCTATAAGCCCCGAAGGGGCGGTATAGATTAGCGTAGGGGCTCGCCCCTACGAAGAATAAGCCCCCTCCCCTCCGGCAAGCCCCAAAGGGGCGACATAACGAATAAACAAATAAACGAATAAACAAATAAACTAATAAACCAATAAACTAACAAACTTATGAAGTACGTATGTGATGTATGCGGCTGGGAGTATGACCCCGAGGTGGGTTGCCCTGATGCAGGTATTGCCCCCGGCACAGCGTGGGAAGATGTTCCCGAAGATTTCGTTTGCCCGCTTTGTGGCGTAGGAAAGGATGAATTTTCACCCGCAGAGTAAAGCGAACAACGATAACAGGGGGCTGTCTAATCTACTTAGGCAGCCCCCATCGTTACAAAAATAGATAAAAGATACAGAGACAACGCCCTCTTAATTCTTAATTCATAATTCTTAATTGATAATTAGTCTATGTTTTCAGAGAAAGTAAAATACATCGGTGTGGACGATACCGATTTGGATTTGTTCGAGAGTCAATATCCTGTGCCGCAAGGCATGTGCTACAACAGTTATGTCCTCATGGCGGACAGTATCACCGTGATGGATACGGTGGACAAGCGCAAGACGGACGAGTGGATGGCGAAGTTGGAAGCCGCGCTGAACGGTGCGCAGCCTACCTACCTCGTGGTGCAACACGTGGAGCCCGACCACAGCGGCTCGGTGGGCGCGTTCTTGGAGCGCTACCCCGACACGCAGGTGGTGGCTACGCGCCCTGCTCACAAGATGCTGAAGCAGTTCGGCGTTGAGGTGGCGCACGAAGTGGTGATTAAGAACGGCGAGACGCTGGAGATAGGCGGCATGACGCTCCATTTCCTCACTGCGCCGATGGTGCACTGGCCCGAGGTGGTGATGACCTACGTGCCCGAGGAGTTGACGCTCTTCTCCGCCGATGCCTTCGGTAAGTTCGGCGTGTATGGTGCCGCCCCCGACAACTGGACGGACGAGGCACGCCGCTACTATTTCAACATCTGCGGCAAGTACGGTCAGCAGGTGTCGGCAACGCTTCGCAAGGTTACCGCCCTGTCGGTGGACGCCATCGCACCGCTCCACGGACCCGTGCTGGACGGCGACCAAGTGTACGAGGCGGTGCGCCTGTATCTGCTTTGGAGTTCGTACCAGCCCGAGACGGAAGGTGTCTTGGTGGCGTATGCGTCTATCCATGGGCACACCAAGGAGGCGGCGTTGAAGTTCGCCGAGGTGCTCAAAGAGCGTGGCGCGTTGCAGGTGGAGACCATCGACCTCGCGCGCGGCGATGTGTCGGAAGCACTCTCCCAGGCTTTCCGTTTCAGCCGTATGGCACTCTGCTGCGCCTCCTACGATGGCACGATGTTCACCCCCATGGCGGATTTCCTGCACCGTCTCGGCGTGAAGCACTACCAGTCGCGCCGCATAGGACTCATGCAGAACGGCTCATGGTCGCCCATGGCGGCAAAGGCGATGAAACTGATCCTGCGCGAGATGAAGAACATCGTCTTCTGCAACTACACCGTTACCATCACCAGCCAAATGCAACCCTCCGACCTCGAGAACATGAACGACCTCGCCGACGCGTTGTTGAGCAACGAGGAGGTGGTGCACCTCAACCAACGTCCCCGCTCCGCCTCCACCCCCGTCGACGACGTGGACGAAGAGGCATAAGTAAGGCAGGGGAGATATATCTCCCTGCCGTTTCTCCCTGATACCATAATGGATAGTATTCTTTTGCAGAAGTTTGTCTCCGACTGGACGGGACGGGGATATGAGAAAGGCGAGACACAGCCGTTCTGGATTGCATTGCTCCATGCCCTCGGCGTGGAGGACCCCACGCAGTATATTCGTTTCGAGGACCAAGTGCACCTCGACCATACCTCGTTCATCGACGGGCATATACCCGCCACGCACGTGCTGATAGAGCAGAAGAGTATTACCAAAGACCTTGGTGCGCCCATCCGCCAGTCGGACGGCTCCTTGCTCAACCCCTTCCAGCAGGCGAAGCGCTACTCGGCGGAACTGCCCTACGACGACCGACCGCGCTGGATAGTAACCTGCAACTTCCGCGAGTTCTGGATATACGACATGAACCAGCCCAACGCCGAGCCGACGAAGGTGCTGCTGGAGAACCTCGAGAAAGAGTACTACCTGCTGGGCTTCCTCGTCAAGAAGCAGGACGAGCACCTGCAACGGGAGATGGAGTTGAGCATGCGGGCGGGCGAACTGGTGGGGCGTATCTACGACAAACTGATTCTGCAATATCGCGACCCGACCCATCCCGAGAGCCTGCGTTCGCTCAATCAACTGTGCGTCCGGCTGGTCTTCCTGCTCTTTGCCGAGGATGCCGAACTCTTCGACAACCGCTCCGCTTTCCACGACTACATGGCGGCTTTCCCTGCCGGTCAGTGGCGCAATGCGCTGACAGCCCTCTTCCGCGTGCTCGACACGCCCGTGGAGGAGCGCGACCCCTACTTGGAGGACGACCTCAAAGCGTTCCCTTACGTGAACGGCGGACTCTTCAGCGACGAGCATATAGAGATACCACAGTTCACCGAGGAACTGAAAGACCTCATCCTGACCAAGGCGAGTGCGGACTTCGACTGGAGCGAGATAAGTCCGACCATCTTCGGCGGCGTGTTCGAGAGCACGCTCAACCCCGAGACGCGGCGGTCGGGCGGCATGCACTACACCTCTATCGAGAACATCCACAAGGTGATAGACCCGCTCTTCATGCACCAACTGGAGCAGGAGTACGCGCAGTGCACCGGCAAGCGAGACCTGCTGGCGCTGCAAGACAAACTCGCCTCGCTCACGTTCTTCGACCCCGCCTGCGGCAGCGGTAACTTCCTGACCGAGACCTATATCTCAATACGCCGACTGGAGAACAAAATCATCGCGCGTCTGCAAGGCGGGCAGGCGGTGATAGGCGAGTTCGTCAATCCCATCAAGGTGGATATCCACCAGTTTTACGGCATAGAAATCAATGACTTCGCCGTGTCCGTAGCGACGACGGCGCTGTGGATAGCGGAGTTGCAGATGTTGCGTGAGACGCGCAAGGTCGCCCATTTCTCCGACACCCCTCTCCCCCTCAAGACCTACCACAACATCCACGAAGGCAACGCCCTGCGTGTGGACTGGGCAGAGGTGCTGGCAGGCAATCAAGGAGGTGCGGTCTCCAGGCCGCACCAAGAGCTTCAAGGAAACATTCAAGGAGGTGCGGTCTCCATGCCGCACCAAGAGCTTCAAGGAAACATTCAAGGAGGTGCGGTCTCCATGCCGCACCAAGAGCTTCAAGGAAACATTCAAGGAGGTGCGGTCTCCAGGCCGCACCCAAAAGACGATACACAGGATACTATGGTGCGGCATGGAGACCGCACCTCCTTTGGCACCTCTGTGTCGGAACGATGGACACCCTATCTGGAAAAGGATAGAAAGGTAGAGATAGTCAAGCCCGGACATCTGCCGCATTGGCATCAAGATAACAAAATACAGTTTGTTACCTTCCGTTTGGCAGACTCGTTGCCGCAAAGCAAACTACAAGAGTGGCAAGATTTGAAACATACCTTTGAAATGTTGCATCCCCAACCATGGGACGATGCCACTTGGGAGTTGTTTAATAAGCAAATAGGAGGTAGTATAGACGAATGGTTAGATGCCGGTGAAGGATGTTGTTGCCTGCAATATCCTTACTTACGAAAGATAGTGGAACAAGCAATATTGTTTTTTGATGGGAAACGCTATCTGGTACATTCATATGTGATAATGCCCAACCATGTACATGTGTTGGTGGAGTTGCTAAATGGCTACAAACTGCAAGACATAGTGAATAGTTGGAAGAGTTATAGCGCAAGAGAAATCAACCAACAGATAGGAACTAATGGTGCACTATGGCAGAAAGAGTATTTTGACCGTCTTGTTCGCAGTCAGCAACATTACGATAAGATATCCTACTATATACAGCACAATCCCGACCATTTAGCGGAAGGTACTTATTCGTACTACGCGATTCAAGGAGGTGCTAAAGAGGGTGCTAAAGGAGGTGCGGTCTCCAGGCCGCACCCAGAAGAAGGCACATCAGATACCATGGTGCGGCCTGGAGACCGCACCTCCTTTGGGGTCTGCGATACTGTGGTGCGGCCTGGAGACCGCACCTCCTTTGGCACCGCCTTTGACACTGCGTTGAAGCCGCTCTACATCATGGGCAACCCGCCGTTTGTGGGGGCGCGGATGAAGTCGGCGGAGCAGGCGGAGGATATGCTCGCGCTGTTCGGCAAAGACTGGAAGAACATCGGCAATCTGGACTATGTGGGCGGGTGGTATCTGAAAGCCGCACGACTGATGCAAGCCAACCCAGCCATCCGCGCCGCGCTGGTGTCCACCAACTCCATCACGCAGGGCGAGCAGGTGGCTATCTTGTGGCAGCCGCTGTTTGAGCAATACGGTATCCATTTCGACTTTGCCTATCCCACTTTCCGTTGGGACAGCGAGAGCAACCTCAAGGCTCATGTGCATTGCGTCATCTTGGGCTTCAGCCGTACCACGGAGAAGACACCGAGAAGGCTCTACCGCGCAGACGGCACCTATCAAGCATGCCAAAACATCAACGGCTATCTGGTGGATGCGCCGTCGGTCTTTGTCAACTCCCGCTCCAAACCGCTGTGCGACGTGCCGGAGATTGGAATTGGCAATAAACCCATTGATGGCGGGAACTACTTGTTCTTGCCCGAGGAGAAAGAGGAGTTTATCCGCAAGGAGCCGAAGAGTGCGCCCTATTTCCGTCCGTGGTACGGTTCGGATGAGTTTATCAACAACCGCCCGCGTTTCTGCCTGTGGTTGGGCGAGTGCTCGCCTGCGGAGTTGCGCAGTATGCCCGAGTGCTTGAAGCGGGTGGAGAATGTGCGGAACTTCCGCTTGGCAAGCAAGAGCGAGGGCACGCGCAAGATTGCCGATAAACCCACTCACTTCCATGTGGAGAATATGCCTTCGGGGTCGTACATCATCATCCCCCGTGTGTCTTCGGAGCGGCGGAGGTATATTCCTATGGGCTATCTGACTCCCGATTGTTTGACCAGCGACTCGGCGCATATCATCCCCAATGCGACGTTGTTTCATTTTGGTGTGCTGACGAGCAATGTGCACATGGCGTGGATGCGTGCCGTCTGCGGGCGACTGAAAAGCGATTATCGCTACTCGAAAGATATCGTCTATAACAACTTCCCGTGGCCCTCGTTAGGCGGTGATTTTCAAGGAGGTGCGGTCTCCAGGCCGCACCAAGAGAGTGCAGTTGAAGTTCAAGGAGGTGCGGTCTCCAGGCCGCACCCGAAGGACGACACATCGGATACCATGGTGCGGCCTGGAGACCGCACCTCCTTTGGGACCTCTATGGTTGCGAAGATTATGCAGACGGCGCGGGGGATACTGGATGCGCGGGCGCTGTACCCCGATTGCTCGCTGGCGGATTTGTACGACGAGGTAACGATGCCCATCGAGTTGCGGCGGGCACACCAAGCCAACGACCGCGCCGTCATGGAGGCATACGGCTTCAGCACCAAGATGACAGAAAGCGAGTGCGTGGCACGACTGCTCGAGATGTACCAAGCGCTGGCGCAATAATGAGCTCGCGAATGATTTTTACACGCTTGTCTGCTGATTTGTCTCATGATGATTGTGTGGATGATTTTTACACGCTTGTCTGCTGATTTATCTCGCAAATTACTTTTTGCATTATTATAAATTAGTTACTATGAAACGAATATTGTATGTAGTGTGCGCGTTGGCTATGGTGCTGACGGGCTGCGGAAAGAGCGGTGGTCGCACTTTGACGAGTGCGACGGGGTCTATCTACGAGTGTCTGGTGGTGATGCCCAACAGGGCTTTGTCGCAGGAGGTATTGCGCGATATTCACCTCTCGATAGCTGAAGGCAGTGCGTATCAAGAAGAGGTGGCTACTACCTACGACTTGGTGAAGGCAGTGATGGCAGCAGACATGCCTTGTATGCCGCAGATGGAGCCTTATTTCACGCTGTCGCAAGTGCCTACCGCCGCTTTCGACGACTATCTGAAACCCACGCGCAACATCCTCTTTGTGGACATTGACCCAAACAAGTACACCCAAACGAAAGCGAAGGTCTCCACCAATGTGTGGTCGAAGCCGCAGGCGGTCTATCGTATTCAGGCTCCCTCGGACGAGGACTTTGCTGCCTATTGGTTGGCACACGGCGAGGAGGTGCGCGAGTGGTTCATACGGCAGGAGTTGAAGCGACAGACTACATTCTACCGCGGTTCTACCAACCAAGATGCTCGTGCCGCGTTGCAAAAGACCATCGATTGCGACATGTGGGTGCCCGAAGACTACATGCTGATTATGGACACGGTGATAAGTGGTCAGTGGTCA
>JBJECI010000111.1:0-7187 GCA_051870915.1 Paludibacteraceae bacterium | reverse complement strand
TAGATTTCGTTTCTAAGGAAACCAAAAAGTGTCAACGATGTCTTGATATATGACAGTTAGTGGTTAGCAGGCTAACCTCCGCGCGGTAGATTTTGCTAAGGAATTGGAGCAAATGGGTTACCTGCGTTTGGGTGTCGGCGGTGGCGGGTGTGATTTCCTTGTGTTGGAGTCGAAGCATAAGCACTTGGTAGAGCAGTGTGAGTCCCGCCTCGATGTCGGACATCAAGGGGTTGTCGGTCTTCGCCTTGAGGATGTTGAGGGCAGGGGTCAGGCGAATCATTGCCGCACGATAAGACGCGTCTTGTTCCAGCAAGCGTCGGTGTAGTTCTTCCAACTCGGCGAGGGCATTGCGCGCCAGTTGCACATGTCCCTGCTCGGCAACCCCCTCTCGGTGCATCATCTCGCTCAGTTCGGCGAGGAAGCGCATATCGGGGGAGGTGCTTTCGTTGTCGTTCACGGCATTGGGGAACGCCCGCAGGTAGTCTTCCAACTGCCAAATCCACAGGATATACTCGGCTATGTTCTCTCGTTTATTCTTCATCGTCGTCGTCGTTGTCGTCAAAATCCAACTCGTCCAATAGGTAGTCATCACTCATGAAGGTCTCTATGTCTCGTCGGTCTTTCTTGGTGGGTCTGCCTGTGCCTCGGTCCCGCCCGCTCGCGCCCGCCATCTTTGCCAACTCCAAGAGTTCCAACTGCTCGGGCGCCGTCTGGTCGCGCAGGTAGTCGGGCACTAACTTTGCCCCCACTCGGTTCTCGCAGAGTTGCAAGACGCGGTAGGTGTAGGTGATGGGACCCTTGCGAACGGAGAAGACATCGCCTACATGGAACGTGCGCGAGGGTTTAAGGGTAGTTCCGCCCATGGTTACGCGCCCTTTCTTGCAGGCGTCGGCGGCGATAGTGCGCGTCTTGTAGAGGCGCATGGCGAAGAGGTATTTATCTACTCGAACTTCCATTGTGGTTATTTCCCATTGTACAGATTCATGGTGCGGTCGATACCTTGCAAACAGAAAGAGGGGATGATTTCGGAGGTGATTTTGAGTCGCTCGGGCAGCAGTTTCTGCTCCTCGTCCGTCCATTTGCCGAGCACGAAGTTGCACTGTGCGCCGCGGCTGAAGTTATTGCCAATGCCGAATCTCACTCGTGCGTAGTTCTCCGTGCCGAGGACGGACTGTATGTTTCCCAATCCGTTGTGTCCGCCGTTGCTGCCCTGCTTGCGGATACGGATAGTGCCGAAAGGCAAGTTCAGGTCGTCCACCAGCACGAGCATGTTCTCCACGTGTATTTTCTCCTGCTGCAGCCAGTAGCGCACGGCGTTGCCGCTGAGGTTCATATAGGTGCTGGGCTTGAGCAAGACCATCTCCGCATTCTTCACGCGGCACTTCGCCACAAAGCCATAGCGCTTGTCCGTCCATTCCGCCTTCTGCGCATCGGCAAAAGCATCGAGCATCATAAAGCCGATGTTGTGGCGCGTGCCGGCATACTCGTCGCCGATATTTCCGAGACCTACGATTAAGTACTTCATGAGTTAATTAACAAATAATAATTAACAATTAACATGCTCATGCTATGAAAACTCAGTCGCGAGATATTAACTATTAACTATTGACTATTAACAGAAAAGGAGCGTCGTTTGACGCTCCTTTTGAGTTATGCTTTCGCGCTTTGGCGTGTTGCTTTCACTTCTGCTACGCAAGCGTCTTTCGGATTCATCATCGTCAGACCTTCGATGTGAACATCGCCTACGGCAATCTTCTTGCCCAAGCCGAGCGAAGTAACATCCACTACTACGCGGTCGGGGAACTGGGTGTAGATACCGTTCACCTTCATCTTGCGCATTGCCTGCGAGAGTTTACCACCGGCTTTCACACCTTCTGCGTGACCCGTGAGTTGGATAGGAATCTCCACGGTAACGGGCTTCTGCTCGGTAACCTCAAGGAAGTCAATATGGAGCACATCGCCGCTCAGGGGGTGGAACTGCATCTCTTTTACGACCGCTGTAGCCTTCTTATCACCGATGGTGAGGAGGATAATCAGCGTGTCGGGGGTGTAGATCATCGGACGTACATCAGCGGTAGTAACTGTGAAAGTGGTGTTGTTGCCTACGCCATAGAGGTTGCAGGGAACCAAGTTTTGTGCACGAAAGGCTTTCGCTGCCTTCTTACCGAACTCCGAACGGAGTGTGCCGGTCAATTCAAACGTTTTCATTAGATAATAATTGTGTTACTCAATATGGGGCAGAGATTTTTCGTCGGTGTGGCTGCCCGTATCCCATCACACTGTCGTTAAAAAAGCCCCGACTTGTCGGGACTTTTTTGTTGTCCAACCTGGAATCGAACCAAGATTTTCAGAACCAAAATCTGACGTAATAGCCTTTATACCATTGGACAATCGCGACTCTCTCACGAAATCGGGTGCAAAGATACTGCTTTTTTTTTATATATGCAAATTTTCTAAACTCTTTTTCTCAAAAAAAGAGATTTTTACAGGAAATAAGATATATTTTCGAGGTATTGGGTGTTAGTTAGTATCCTAAAAGTCTTATTTCAAGGCGCGGAAATAGAGAACGATGCCGATGGCGAGGAAGACGAAGTTGGGGAGCCATGCGGACATGAAAGGCGACATCACGCCGTTGACGGAGAAAGTGGTGCTGACCGTGGAGAAGAGGATATACGCCGCGGTGAGTACGATACCGATACCGAGGTTCTTGCCCATGCCGCCGCGCACTTTCTTGCTGCTCATGGTTACGCCCAAGAGGGTCATGATGAACGCGCCGAGGGGCGATGCCCAGCGCTTGTGGTACTCGGTCTCGAAGGCTTGGATATTGCCCGCGCCACGCTTCGCCTGCAACTCCATATACTCCACCAGTTCGGGGTTGGTCATCTCCTGCGCCTGCTCGGCGGTAACGAAGAGTTCGCGGGGCTGGACGGGGATGATGGTGTCCAATCGGTTGCCGCGGGTGAGCGACTCGCGCATGCCGTCGAAGTCGCGGCGGGTGTAGTTCTCCAAGTGCCAGTGGTGCTGAGGAGTGAGGGTGCTCTCACCTCCATGAAGCCCCGCCCCCAGCCCCCTCCCCGTCCCGATAGGTCGGGATAAACTAAGCGGGGCGGGGGAGTAAGAAGTAGAGTCGTAACGGATACGGTCGGCGGTGATACGCATGGTGAGCGTCTTGCCCTCGAAATGCTCCAACGAGGCGCGATAACCCATGTTGCTGCGTTTCTGGAAGGACTCGATATAGAGGATGGTGCCGGGCTCGACCTCCATCTGCACGTTGCGAGCGTTCTCCTTGCTGAAGTGCTCGATGTACTTGTCGGTGAAGTGGAGCATCTTGCCCGTAGCGGGTGGGATGACATAGCCGCCGAGGACAAACGAAAGGGCGAAAAGGAGAGTGGCGGAGATAAAATAGGGCAACATCAGGCGATGGTAACTCACGCCAGCCGCCATCATCGCGATAATCTCGCTGTTGCCCGCCAGTTTGGAAGTAAAGAAAATGACCGAAATGAAGATGAACAGCGAACTGAACATGTTGGCATAGTAGGGTATGAAAGGCAGGTAGTAGTCGAGGATAATCTCGCGCGTAGGTACCTGATTCTCATAGAAATCGTCCATCTTCTCCGTCAAGTCGAAGACGATGGCGATGCTCAGTATCAGCACTATCGAGAAGAAGAAGGTGCCGAGGAACTTGCGAATAATATACCAGTCGAGTTTTTTCATTTATAGGATGAAGGATAAAGGACGCAGGATAAAAGACTAAATAGTATTGATCCTGAGGGTGCGGCCTGGAGACCGCACCTCCTTGAAACCTTACAGACAAAGGTAATAAGTCTTTTATCCTTTATCTTTGAGCGTAGCGGTCTTTTATCCATTAAAGTCTATTCATCAGTCGTTTCATCATCTCGTCTTTCCATGGTTTGAAGTCGCCGGTGAGGATGTGTTGGCGGGCTTCGCCTACGAGACAAAGGTAGAAAGCGAGGTTGTGGATAGAGAGTATCTCCAGCCCGAGCATCTCCTGCGCGTGGATG
Source organism: Paludibacteraceae bacterium (assembly GCA_051870915.1). Taxonomy (GTDB): domain Bacteria; phylum Bacteroidota; class Bacteroidia; order Bacteroidales; family Paludibacteraceae; genus Colicola. The sequence continues at coordinate 3,165 of JBJECI010000111.1, read as the reverse complement.
AGATGGCGGACATAGGCGCGAGTGTACTGTTGGTCCACATAGGAAGTGCCGTCGGGGTCAAGGGGCGTGAAGTCGTTTTCCCATTTCTTGTTGCGCATGTTCATCACGCCGTTGCGGGTGAAAATCATGCCGTTGCGTCCGTTGCGCGTGGGCATGACGCAGTCGAACATGTCCACTCCGCGCTCTATGCCTTCGAGGATGTTCCACGGCGTGCCGACACCCATGAGGTAGCGCGGTTTGTCTTGGGGCAGGATGTCGTTCACCACCTCTATCATCTCGTACATCTTCTCCGCGGGCTCTCCCACCGCCAGTCCGCCGATGGCGTATCCGTCGCGGTTGAGGTCGCGCAAGCGCTTAGCAGCGTCTTGTCGCAAGTCGGTATAGACGCAGCCCTGCACGATGGGGAAGAGGTGCTGGCGGTAGCCGTAGAGGTCGGGGGTGCTGTCGAAACGGGCGATACAACGGTCGAGCCAACGGTGGGTGCGCTCCATGGAGGCTTTGGCGTAGGCTCGGTCGGCAGTGCCCGGGCAACACTCGTCGAACGCCATCACGATGTCCGCGCCTATCTCGCGCTCAATATCCATCACGCTCTCGGGCGTGAACAGCAGTTTGCGCCCGTCGATATGGCTGGAGAACTGCACGCCTTCTTCGGTCATCTTGCGAATGTCCGTTAGGGAGAATACCTGATAGCCGCCGGAGTCGGTGAGGATGGGTCGCGTCCAACCCTCGAAGCGGTGCAACCCGCCTGCCTCGTGCAGGATTTGCGTGCCCGGGCGGAGGTAGAGGTGGTAGGTGTTGCCGAGGATGATTTGCGCCTTGATATCGTCCTCAAGGTCGCGCCGATGCACACCTTTCACCGTACCCACCGTGCCCACGGGCATGAAGATGGGGGTGAGGATATCGCCATGGTCAGTATGTACGACCCCGGCACGGGCAGAAGAACGCGTATCGGTTTGTTGGAGAGTGAACATGAAATGGGAATTTGTAAATTTGAAAATTTGAAAATTTGAAAATTGCCATGCGGTACTTAGTAGCAGGCGGGGACGCCTGCGTACCCGGACATAATTTTCAAATTTTTCATTTTCAAATTATTAACACAATTTGTTTCCCTCTTTGGGGAAGACGATTTTGGGGCGGAAGGTCTTTTGCTCTTCGGGGGTCATGAGGGCATACGCCATGATAATGACCGTATCGCCCACGTGTATCAGGTGCGCCGCCGCGCCGTTCATGCAGATACAGCCCGAACCGCGCTTTCCGGCAATGACGTAGGTCTCCAAGCGGGCACCGTTGTCGTTGTCAACCACCTGCACTCGCTCGCCGGCTACGATGCCTGCTGCGTCCATCAAATCCTCGTCTATCGTGATGCTGCCAATATATTCGAGATTGGCTTCCGTCACCCGCACACGGTGAATCTTCGACTTTAAGATAGTCAGTAACATATTTACGAATTACGAATTATGATTTACGATTTTGATTTGAGCCCGCAAAATTACACTTTTTTTTTTGAATACACAAATAAAACACAGAAAACTCACCCATTCTTTCCACCAAGATGTTCGAAAATACGAAATACAGCTTAGGACATATACAAAATCGGCACAAACCAGCCGAGTCTTCATCTCAAGTCCAATGATTCAGCATATATAGCAAGGTTAGATATATACGCCAATACCAAGGGATACGAACTCGACTTTGGTGATGTGGGCTTTCATATTGGCTTGGAGGAAGAGGTGGTATGGGAGGCGGTAGCGGAGGACTATCTGCGTGTAGAGCCAGCCGTCGGGATAGCCTGCGCTGCCGGCATTGAGGAGGTCGTAACGATAGAAGATTCCTTTGTTCTCTATTCTGCCCGTGGAGGAGGCTTTGGCTTCATCTGCGGGCTCCAGTTCTTTGACAGGGTCAAGCAGGTAGAAGCCGACGTGGAAGCCTGCGGTGAACTGCCCGATGACGAACTCGGGCTGGAGGCTCACGCCCAAGCGCCAGCAGTCGGAGGGTTTGGCGGCAGCGAGGTAGGTCTTGCCGAAATGGGTCGCGCGCTGTTTGTAGGCGCCGTCGTAGAAGAGGTCGAGTCCTCCGCCGAGGCGGAAGATGGGATGTGCGAGCCAATAGGCTGCCGCTTGGAACTCACCCACGGCGAAGGTGGCTTGGTCGCGATAATAGACTTGGCGAGCACCGGCGGCGAGGGCGAACTCGAGGGACCAAGATTTAGACTCTCCCCTTACCTCCCTACGTAGGGAGGGGGATGATGAAGCAGGCGGGGACGCCTGCGTGCCCGGTATAGCCCCGCCCCCTTGCCCCCTCCCCGCAAGCGGGGCGGGGGAGTTTTCCCGCGTCCCCAGTGTTTCTCTTTGGGGCGGCCTGGAGACCGCCCCTCCTTGTTGTGCATCAATGGTTTTGCGGGCACCGAGGGAGGCGGCGAAGGTATTGTAACCGGAGTTGGGTTGGACGGTGGAGCCGTTGCTAAAATGATACCAACCGCCTTCTACGGCTATGCTCCAGCCGTTGCGGATGGGGAACTCCATATAGAGGGCTTCGGGGAAATGGAAGTTCGTAACGCTACCGACGCAACGGTTGGCCTCCACCAAGTCTTGGAACATGTGCCCCTCGGGGACGGTGTTGCGATAGGTCTTGGTGAGGAACCCGAGTCCGATGCCCGGGCGCAAGCCCAAGACGAAATGCGGCAGGCTGACAAGGGGGATATCCAAGTAAAGATAGGGTGCGATGGCATGCCCGAGGAGGGCGTTCTGTCCGAAGCACCAGTAACTGAGCCCCACGCCCATGCCTGCTTGGCGGTGGGGGACAGGGTTGCCATGGCGGTCGACGCGCGGACGGAAAGAGATAGACCAATCGTCCAAGGCTTGCCACTGCGGGTAGAAGGTAACGGAGAGGTCGGCACCAAGGCTCGGTCCCGTCCAAGCCCCTTTGTCGCCCACCATCACATCGACCTTGCCATCGGGCATGATGGCGCCTGCGCGGAGCATGGCGCGGCAGTCGAGGGAGAGCTCCGCCTGCATGTTGAGCGCGGGCAGCAAGAAAAGAAAAGTGCACAATATGAGACGGTAGGTTTTCATTGGGCGTGCAAAATTAGTTAATTTTTGCGAGATACGCAAACCTTTCAAGGGAAAATTTGCGTATGTGGCAAAAAAGCAGTACCTTTGTCGGCGG
>JBJECI010000110.1:0-7198 GCA_051870915.1 Paludibacteraceae bacterium | reverse complement strand
GACTATTCCTTACTATGGTGCGGCCTGGAGACCGCACCTCCATTTCAGCCCCGACCGGTCGGGGCGCACCCGGACTATTCCTTACTATGGTGCGGCCTGGAGACCGCACCTCCTTGAGGGTTATTTCTTCTCTTTGATAAGGAGGACGGAGAGGGCACCGAGGAAGAGGAGGATGCCGGCTACTACGAGCATGCCTGCTTGGGAGTCGTGGCAGCAACCCTTGAGGAGCAAACCTCCGCAGAGAGCGGCAACGATTTGGGGCAAGCAGATGGTGCAGTTGAAGAGCCCGAGGAGGGTACCCATCTTGCTGCTGCCTTCGATGGCATTGGTGAAGAGGGTGAAGGGCAATGCAAGCATGGCTGCCCACGCTGCGCCGATGAGGGCATAACTCAACCAAAGGACATAGGGGTCGTGTACCCAGAAGATAGAGATGAAGCCGATGCCGCCGACTACAAGCGAGAGAATGTATGCACCTTTGTTGCCCATCATATGCTCGATAGCGGGGAGGAGGGCTGCCCAGAGGAGGGAGCCGACAGCCTGCACGGCAAAGCATACGCCTACCCAGTTACCTGCGTCTTGGAAAGCACTTGCGGCGGTGTTCACACCATCCCAACCGAAGCATTGGGAAGCGATGGCGCCGTTGGAGTAGGTCCACATATACATGAAGGCAGCCCAGCAGAAGAACTGCACGAGACCGATAGTGATGAAGGCGCGGATGATACGACCGTTGTCTTCCTTGGTGTCGGCTTTGGCGGTGTTCTCTTTGATACCGTGGAACTCAGCATACTCCTTGGGGTCCATCTCACGGACGGCGGAGAAAGTGTAGAGTACGCAGAGGATGAGGATGGCGGCACCTATGTAGAAACTCCACTTCACGGAGTCGGGTATGACGCCGTCGGGGGCGGTGTTGGCAAGTCCTATCCACGTGAAGAAGATGGGGAAGAGGTAGCCTACGAGCGAGCCTGCGTTGCAGAGGGCGGACTGGATAGCATAGGCGGTGCCTTTCTGCTCCTCGTTGACCATATCGCCGACCATCATCTTGAAGGGCTGCATAGCGATGTTGATAGAGGTGTCGAGGAACATGAGAGAGAAGAGTCCGAACCACATAGCGGCGTTGAGCCCGAGGAAAGCACTCTGCTCGAAGGTGAAGTTACCCGCGTTGGGGAGGAGAATCATCACCGCCACGGCGATGACAGCGCCGATGAGAAGGTAGAACTTACGGCGACCAAAGATGGGTCCGAGCCACGTTTTGTCGGAGAGGAGACCGATGAGGGGCTGGACAATCATACCCATGAGGGGCGGCAGAATCCAAAAGAAGGAGAGTTGATGAGGGTCTGCGCCGAGGGTGGCGAAGATACGAGAGATGTTTGCCGATTGGAGGGCATAGGCTATCTGCACGCCAAAGAACCCGAAACTGAGGTTGAAGAGTTGTGCAAACGAGCGGTTGGTTGATTTGTTTTCCATGTTGGTTTGATTGATTTGTATTGTTGATTTTAGTTGAACTTTTTTTACATTTTTTTTCTTTAACATGTAATTATCGTGTAATTAGTCATTAATTCAGGCAATGATATACATGTTACCCCATCGATTCAAAATTTAGTTATATCGCCCCGTTGGGGCTAATATTGTGGAGGTGTCCCGTTTACGTAGGGGCGAGCCCCTACGCTGTTTTATGCCGCCCCTTCGGGGCTTTTCATTTGATAAATAATTTAGGTCAACTCGTATATCATTGCCTTAATTTATTTCCAAAAACCTAATTACTACTTGACAAAAACAAACAAAAACCTACCATGTAAGGGTTCAAGTTTCAGGTTTCAGGTTTCAGCCCCGATGTGTCGGGGCGCACCCGGACAGGATTTTGCTTCGACAATCTCCTATGAATCACCTATGAATCACCTATGAATCACCTAAGAATCACCTAAGAATCTCGGCATGAAGTCTCGGCGGTGTTTCTTCAATCACCCGACAATCACCCAACAATCACCCAAGAATCACCCAAGTTTGACCGCATACTGTTTCTGTTAGGTCTAGGTTAGGTCTCGGTAATGTTCCGATAGATACAGCATGGTGAAATTAAGAAAGCGGTTGCAAAGGTAGTGTTTTTTTTTGGGGTGTGCAAGTTTTTTATTTTTTTTCGCTGAAAAAATTTGCGTATCTAAAAATTATTGTTTACCTTTGCAAACCTTTTAGGGGAGAAGCCCCGCCCCCTTACCCCCTCCCCGAAGTTCACCCCACTGCGCGTTGCTTGTGGGGGTCCCGAGCGCGGGGCGGGGGAGTTGTAGGAGAAAGCATTTCCTACGTAGGGGCGAGCCCCTACGCTGGCTTGTGCCGCCCCTTCGGGGCTTTGTGGTATGCCATAACAATTAGGGGAGTTGAATAACATACAGAAACTACGTAATACTACTATATGTCAGTAACGCATGAAGAATTGATAGAGGCGCTGCAGCGCTATTTCGGCTTTGATTCGTTTAAGGGGAATCAGGAGGCTATAATCCGCAACGTGATGGAGGGGAAGGACTCGTTTGTGCTGATGCCTACGGGCGGCGGCAAGAGTCTGTGCTTCCAGTTGCCTTCGTTGATGATGGACGGCGTGGGGATAGTTATCTCCCCGCTGATTGCGTTGATGAAGAACCAAGTGGACGCGATGCGCAACTACTCGGATGTGCCCGGTGTGGCGCATTACATCAACTCGTCGCTGTCGCGTCCGCAGATACACGAGGTGAAGAAAGACGTAACGGAAGGGCGGACGAAACTGCTGTACTTGGCGCCTGAGAGTTTGCAGAAGAACGAGAATGTGGACTTCCTGAAGAACGTGAAGATTTCGTTCTACGCGGTGGACGAGGCGCATTGTATCTCGGAGTGGGGGCATGACTTCCGCCCTGAGTACAGCCATATACGCGACATGGTGAAGCGCATAGGGCGGGCGCCGATTATCGCGCTGACGGCTACGGCGACACCGAAAGTGCAGAAGGATATTCAGAAGAACCTCGACATAGTGGGGGCGACGGTGTTCAAGAGTTCGTTCAACCGCCCGAACCTATACTATGAAGTGCGGCAGAAGACGAGCGATGTGGACAAAGAGGTGGTGAAGTACGTGCGGTCGATGGAGGGGAAGTCGGGCATCATCTACTGTCTGTCGCGCAAGGAGGTGGAGGACTTGGCGGAGGTGCTTCGCGTGAACGGGATTTCCGCGCGGGCGTACCATGCGGGTATGGACGCGGAGCAACGGAGTGCCAATCAGGACGCTTTCCTGATGGAAGAGTGTCAGGTGATAGTGGCGACGATAGCCTTCGGTATGGGTATCGACAAGCCGGACGTGCGGTTTGTGGTGCACTACAACGTGCCGAAATCGCTGGAAGGGTATTATCAGGAGACGGGTCGCGCGGGCAGAGACGGCGGCGAGGGGCAGTGTATATGCTTCTACTCGCCGGAGGACATCGAGCGGCTGCGTAAGTTCCAGAAAGACAAGCCCGTGAAGGAGATAGAGATAGGCAACCAGTTGCTGTTTGAGACGCAGTCGTATGCGGAGTCGATAGTATGTCGGCGGAAGTTGCTGCTGCACTATTTCGGCGAGGAGTACGACAAGGACAACTGCGGCAACTGCGACAACTGCCGCAAGACGTATCGCATGGAGGACTGCTCGGAGTTGCTGGGGCTGGTGCTGGAGACGATACAGCAGGTGAACGAGAAGTTCAAGGCAGAGCATATCGTGGATATCCTGCACGGCAACGAGACGGCGGCGGTGCTGAGTTACAAGCACAAGGAGTTGGAGAACTTCGGCGCGGCGTCGGATGTGGACGAGGCGGTACTGCTGGCGATAGTAAGGCAGGCGATGCTGAGCGGGTATCTGAGCAAGGATATAGAGAGTTACGGCGACCTGAAGATTACCTCCGACGGGCGGAAATACATGAAGCGCGGCGGGCGATTCGAGGTGCCGATAGAGGTAAAGGACGAGGAGTCGGACGGCATGGATACGGGTGTGGCGACCTGTGCGGCAGCCGATGACGTGCTGTTCTCGATACTGAAAGACGTGCGGCGGAAGATGGCGAAGAAATGTGATGTGCCGCCGTTCGTGATATTCCAAGACCCGTCGTTGGAGGCGATGGCGACGACGTATCCGATTACGATGGAGGAGTTGCTGAACATCCCGGGCGTGGGCTTGAGCAAGGCGAAACGCTACGGCGAGGAGTTCCTGCGCGTGATTAAGGAGTACGTGAACGAGAACGAGATTATCCGCCCCGAAGACCTGCGGATACGCACGGTGGCGAAGAAGTCATCGCGCAAGCGGCAGATAATCGCGGCGATAGACCGGCGCGTGGACTTGGACGAGTTGGCGGACTCGCTGGGCATGTCGATGGAGGAGATGTTGGACGAGTTGGAGGGGATAGTGTTCGCCGGTACGAAGGTGAATATCAAGTACTTCATCGAGGAGATAGTGGATGCCGATGAGGAAGAGGAGATATACGACTACTTCAAGAACGCCGAGAGCGACGACATCCAAACGGCGATGGAGGAGTTGGGCGAAGACTACTACGACGAGAGACATGTGCGGTTAGTGAGGATACAGTTCCACTGCGATTTGGGGAATTAGGTGGTGGCTACAAAAACACCCAAGAATTTTTGTTCAAAAACTTACAAGAACTGCTTTTGAGTTAAACAGATATTTTTTCTTTTTTGAACATTAATTATCGTGTAATTAGCCATTAATTCTCAAAAAAAATCGTTAGTTAGGGATTTATAGCCTAACCGCAGGCGAGACGCCTGCGTCCCCAGTGATGATGCGTCCATAGTGAAGTTTTATGCACAAGAATGAGATTGATATAGTTACTTTGGGTTGTTCGAAGAACCTTGTGGATGCCGAGCGACTGATGCGCCAATTAGAGTTGGCAGGGTATCGGTGTGTGCATGACGCGGAGCAGCCGAAAGGCGAGATAGCCGTTATCAACACCTGCGGATTCATCGGCGATGCCAAGGAGGAGAGTATCAACATGATACTGGAGTTCGCGGCACGGAAGACGGCAGGCAAACTGCGGCGGCTGTACGTGATGGGCTGCCTGTCGGAGCGCTACCTGCACGAGTTGGAGCAAGAGATTCCGGAGGTGGACAAATGGTTCGGAAAGTTCAATTTCATGCAGTTGGTGGAGGAGTTGACTGCCATTCAGCAGCCTATGACTTGCCGACAAGAGCGCGTACTGACCACGCCTGCGCACTATGCGTATCTGAAGATTTCGGAGGGCTGCAACCGTTTCTGCTCGTATTGCGCCATCCCGCTGATAACGGGCAGGCATACGTCGCGCTCGAAAGAGGAGATATTAGACGAGGTCAGGTGGTTAGTGAGCAAGGGGGTGAAGGAACTGAACGTGATTGCGCAAGACCTGTCGTCCTACGGGCTGGACTTGTACGGGCGGCATTGCCTGCCGGAGTTGGTGGACGAGATGGCGGGCATCGCGGGCGTGGAATGGATACGGCTACACTACGCTTATCCGACGGATTTTCCCGAGGAGTTGCTGGCGGTGATGGCGAAGCATGCGAACATCTGCAAGTATCTCGACATCGCGTTGCAGCATTGCACCGACCACATGCTGGGGCTGATGCGGCGGCATATCACCCGCGCGGAGCAGGATGCGCTTATCCGCAAGATACGCGAGGCGGTGCCCGAGATATGTATCCGCACGACGCTCCTCGTGGGGCACCCCGGGGAGACAGAGGAGGACTTCGAGGCGCTGAAAGAGTGGGTGCGCGAGATGCGGTTCGACCGTATGGGGGCTTTCGCCTACTCCGACGAGGAAGGCACCTACGCCAACCTGCATTATACGGATGATATACCGCAGGCGGTGAAAGAGCAGCGCGTGGCGGAGATAATGGCTATTCAGCAGGACATCTCGCGTGAGTTGGAGGAGAAGAAAGTGGGGACGGTGGAGCGCGTGGTGATAGACCGCGAGGAAGGCGATTACTACATCGGACGGACGCAATACGACTCGCCGGAGGTGGACTGCGAAGTGCTGATAGACAAGCATATACCGCTGGAGGTAGGGCAGTTCTACCCCGTACTCATCACCCGCGCGGAGGAGTTTGATTTATACGGAGAGGTGGTGGTTTGAAACAAAAATTACCAAAAAATGTTCATTTTTTTAGAATACTACTGATGCATTCACCTTTCCTGACTTTCATGCACATGAATTCAACATAAGATTTATATACAAAAACAAACAAGAATACATTACAAAAACGAACAAAAACTTTTTTATTTCAACAAATATTTCCAAATATTGTTCAAATATTTTTATTATCGCCAAAAACTAAATTACTACTTGACTGCTGAAAGCATACACTTATAGCAAATTCAAATCAAAAAAGAAAGTCAAAGAATCTACATAATTTATTGTGTACTAATACTTTATAAAAAAAATCCGATAGAATTAACGCATCACTAATATTAGAACATTAATTATCGTGTAATTGTTCATTAATTTATTGCCAAAAACATATTTTGAAGGATAAGTTTTTAGATTGTATCATGCTTACAAAAGAACTGATAACCAAGATAGCCGCGAGTTCGGGCTTGTCGAAGACCCTGACGGAAGACATGCTGGGGGCGCTCACCGCCGAGATGCGCAATGCCTTGATGGAAGACAAGAGCGTGTCGATACAGGGATTGGGCGTTTTTGAAGTGAGAGAACGCAGCGAGCGCGTGAACGTGCACCCGAAAACCGGCGAGCGGCAAGTGATACCCGCCAAGCAACAACTAACCTTCAAACCGACTTCTACCTTGAAAGAAGCCTTTAATTGACGTGAACTCGAAATGAGACGATAATACACGGTTTTTATCAACAAAAATTTCCAAAAATTGTTCAAATATTTGTTTAACATATTATCCCGACCAGTCGGGATGCAAGCATTCTCATGTAATTAACCATTAATTCATTACCAAAAACTCGATTAGTTTTTGACTTTTGAAAGATTGCTGATAAAAATCCTCACGATAATAAACTATAAAATCTTTACTAAAATAGACTGAGCCATTGTTTGGGTGTTTCGCTTCGCTCAGAAATCTAATGAAAATCTTTATCAAAATCTATTGAATAAAATTACGTGGCAGACAACAAACTAAATAGCGGGAACTTGCGTCAGGCGATAGTGGATAGGACAGACGCAACAGAGCGGGAAGCAGCGTTGTTTCTCCGCGTGCTGGTGGAGC
>JBJECI010000109.1:0-7462 GCA_051870915.1 Paludibacteraceae bacterium | reverse complement strand
TGCGTCCCGGTGCAGTGGTCAGTCGTGCATCTTGTGCTTCACGCAGGCGGCGTGCCGATGCTGATAGTTGGGATTCAAAATTGCTATTCATATTCTTTCAGTCTTAATCGTAAATACTGTATCAGGTTATGCAGTCTGGACTTGACCGTGCCTTCCGGAATCTCCAAGACAACGGCTATCTCCGGCACGGTGAGTTCTTGGGTGAAGCGTAATTCAAAAAGCATCTGTTGCACCTCATTCAGCCGTGCCAATTCCTGCTGCAATGCATGGTCAAAAAGGCTATCGTCCAACCGCAAGGGCGTATCATCCTCCACCGCCTCATCCATCGGCAGTGTATCCAGATACTCCTGCGCATGCATATTGGTGCGATAAACATTTTTGCAGAGATTAAAGGCAATGGTGAAGAGCCATGTTCGGAAATCCTGTTCCTCGGCATACTGTTTCCGCGCCGTCCACACGCGGAGGAAAGTATCTTGCAACAAGTCAGCAGCCAGTTCCTCGTTGCCTCCCAAACGCCGGAAGAAGAATCCTTGTAGCAGTCGGGCATAGCGGCGATAGAGTTCATCAAAAGCCCGTTCATCGGAGGTCTCGCGAACCCTCCCCATGAGTTGCTTGTCCGACATGGTGCGGCAGTTCTCAAACAAAGGAAGTATCATTTCGTTTTGCTTAACAAGTTGATATACTTCTGTTTCTCCTCTTGCGGGATAGAGGTGTTTACTACCGCAGCACAAAGGTAGCGCGTCAGTTGGTTAGCGTGCAAAGTATCGCGGTCTTCTTTGTAAGACTTCACTATCGGTGCAAGCATAACCATGTAGTTGAGTTGGATACGCTCGCTGCCTTTCCATTGCTCCTCGCAGACGAACTTCGGCTCCATGAGGTATTGGAAAGCATATCGCTCTTCCACATTCCGCTTGGCAACAGCCACATTATCATAAGGGTGCGTGCTGTAGCGAAAGACCAGTCCTTCGTTGTAAAGGTTCTTTTTGAACGATGCCGTATCGGGAAAACTACCATCGGGGAAGAAGTAGGTCGGGCGTTTGCTGTTGCTGATGATATGCTCCAGCACATCTTGCAGATAGTCATCCACTCCGCCCTCCGCGGATGCATAGTCTTTCTCCGTCTCCATGTCGCTAATCCCCAAACTCCGGCACAAAGCCTTGCGGAATGTCTCGATATATAGGAAAGATACCGGAACTATCACTTTGTCAGTGTGCACTCCAAGCGCCTCTTGCAACACAAGTGCGGTGTAAGCGGGCACATCACCGTTCACGAAATAAATGGCATTCTCCTCCATGCCCTGCAGCGAGTTGTGCGTATAGCGGAGCAGATATGAGGGATAGGCATTGGTCGCATAGAGTCGCTGTACCAAGCCATGGAATTGCCGGTAGTCCTCGCTGTTGCGGTCGGTCAGCGACTTCCCCGCCATCCAAAGGTAGGATAGCAGTACCTCTACATCTTTACGGCACATGTTCTCCGGCATTGAGCGCAGCGCCTGCTCCGCATAACGGGCGGGCTCACCATCGTATTGCTCCACCTCTGTCATGTACATACAAAGATTATAAACGAAGGAATTGGGAATATGCACCGCCATTTGTTCGAGGATAGCCTGCTTACGCGCCGTGCGCCCATAGGAAGCGGTCAACTGATCCACATATCGCGCAGCCTCAAACGCCTGCTGCCACGCGTGCTCATCGTCGGGGGAAAGGGCGGCTTGCTGCTGCCACAAGCGTTGTTGTGTCTCATACCACGCCACATCATGTTCCTCCACGATGATACCGCGTATCTCCTGCGGTTTCTGTTTCTCTTGCGCGTTGAATGCCCATACTGAGCCTATGCAACCGACTGCCAAAAGCACGACGGCGATACTAAACATTTTCTTTTTCATACTTCAATGTATTGATAGGGTAATTTACTTTTGTGAGTGCGCTCTCATTACCGCATACACCGAAGCGAGACAATCGTTCAGCAGGCAGGGCAGATTTTTCCGATGGCTATTACTGTTTCTTGGTTTTGGCTTCCATGTACTTGGCGGCAAAGGAGCATACGGGGCGGATGGTGAGGTGCTGCTGCTCTGCATACACCAGCGCCGCCTCCATCAGGAGGGAGCCGATGCCCCGCCCGCTCTGGTAAGCATAGGTATGGAGAATGACCATCTCCGTATCCGTCTGCTCAAACTCCAACTTGCCGACCAACGTGTCCGCCTCCCGAGCGAGCACTTGGCAGTCCTCTACATGCGTTGTAATCATATTCGGTTACTAAATAATCGGGTTATCACATTCGTCAGCAGGTTGCTGAAAATTTTCCCAAAAGGGGGAATATAGTTGATAAATGCGAGCCGTATTTATTATCCATCTTTCGTTCCGATATGTCTTTGCCCAACGACCAATAAAAGCGTAGCATCTCCTGATTGACACGCACAGCCGCTTTCACTTGGCTCTGCATAAAGCGTTGGCTTAACTCCTTAATCCAATTAAGATAATCTTTGTCTTGGATGAGTTCGCTTGATTGGCGTTGTAATAGACCCATATTGTGATTTTTTTTGATGAATAGAAAACGTGTGCAAAGATACAAAAATTCAAGCAGATATGCAAATTTATCTGCTCAAAAAGTAGTATCTTCTACACTTTTACACTTGCGAGCTTTGAAGTGAGGCTATATCTTCAGATTCAGGCTGAGGAAGTACGAGCGGGGGATGGCGGGACCGTAGATATACGATGCATCGCGGTCCATGCCTTGGTCGATGTCGCGCTGGAAATGGTCGAGCAGGTTCTTCACGCCGAGCGCCACCTCCAGCGTGTAGGGCGTGTGGCGCGCCTTTATGGAAGGTGCGGTCGGACGTGATATCCCGCCTTGTCGGGAGCCGCGCGCCTTGTCGGGATAGAGGTGTATCTCGTATGCCACCTTTGCGTCCCACTCGAAGAATATCGGGCTCGTCGTCTCGCAGTCTGCCTCCACGTAGCCCGCGTAATGTTGGAGCAACATCCGCCCCGTCACCTTGCCGTTGGTGGTCAGTTTCAGCCCGTGCACCGGCTCGATGTTCGCGAGGAAATAGCCGTAGTGGTCGGGCGTGCGGAACATGCGCGTCTGCGGCACCAAGTCCTCCGACCATTGGAACGGCTCGATGTAGCGGCTGTGGTTGTAGGTGTAGCCTGCCTGCAGCGAGAACAGGTGCCCGTATGCCACTTTCCCTTCCACGTTCAGCCCCGCCACGCGCGCGCCGCCGGCATTCGTCCGCGTCAGCAGCAGGTTGCCCTGCGCGTCGTGCCCGTTCTCCACCAGCGCGAACACATTATCCAACTGCGTGAAGAATCCCTCCACGGTCAGGTTGCAGTCCCACTTGCCGAAACGCTCGTACCAGTCCACGCTCGCGCTCACCGAATTGGAGTACTCCGGTTGCAGCCCCTCCGCCAGACTGATAAGCGACACCTCGCCGCCCACGGCGCCCACGTGCAGGTCCTCCTCGTAGGCTTGCGGCGCGCGGTAGCCGCTGGCGTAACTCAGGCGCATAATCACCTGTTCTATAGGCGTATAGCGCAGGTTCGCCCGCGGCGAGAAGACGGGTTTCTCCAGCAGGTTATGCTTCTCTAACCGCCCGCCGACAAGCACCGACCATGCCTTGCTCTTCCACTCGTTCTGCACATACCCGCCGTACAGGTGCACCTGCTGCTGCAGGTCGCGGTCGTAGCCGAGGATGCGGTCGTGCAGGTGATTGAACGAGTACTCCACCCCCGCACTCAGGTCGGCGTTCATGCGCCCGCAGGGGTACGAGAAACGATACTGCGCACCCGAGACGGACGTGATGTCGCGCGAGTTGCCGTAGGCATTGGGGTTGTAGTTCGTACCGAAATAACTGTCGCGGTTGATATGCTGAAACGAGGAATAGACACTCACAAAGTGCTTATTATCAGGCGTGTAGTAGTCCCACTTGAGCGTCGCGGCATCGATGTTATGCTTCAGTTGCTCGGTCAGCGGCGACTCATGCGGTTGCAGGCTGTCTATGCCGTACCCGCCGCGGCGTTGCTCCGTCGTGTGGTGGTATTCGGCGGTCAGTTTGGAGTAGTCAGTCGTCTTGAAAAACGAACGGAAGCCCAGCGTGGTCGTCCCTAAAAGTGGGTATTCGGAGTAGCCGTCTTGGTCGCGGTCGTAGGGTTGGCGGTTGCGTTGCACGCCGAAGATGAACACGCCTGCCTTCTGATTCTCGCTCACCACGCTGGCGTTCATGTTCGTGCTGATGTCGTAGGTGCCGTGCTCCGTGAAGGCGGTGGTGTTCGACACGTTGAAGAAGTTGCGCACGGGCTCTTTCGTGATGATGTTCACCACCCCCGCAATGGCGTTCGCCCCGAACAGCGCACTCCCGCCGCCGCGGATGACCTCCACCCTGTCCACCATCCCCGCAGGCACCTGCTCCAACCCATAGACCGACGCGAGGGACGAGAACAGGGGACGCGAATCCAGCAGAATCTGCGTGTACTGCCCTTCTAAGCCGTTGATTCTCAGTTGCGGCACACCGCAGTTGGAGCACGACATCTCCACGCGCAAGCCCGTCTGGAAACTCAGCACATCCGCCAGCGACGCGGCGTTGGTACCTTCTATTATCAGCGGCGACACCACGTTCACAATGGTCGCTACCTCTTTCTGCTTCGTCTCGTACTTGTTGGCGGTAACTACCACGTTATCAAGCACAAACGACTGTTCCTCTATCTGCACTTTCAGTTCCAACGTGGTGTCTGCTTTGATGATTATTTCCCGCTCCAGCGTCTCATAGCCCATCATCGAGAACACCACCGTCTGCCTGCCCACGGGCAGGTTCTTGAGGAAGTAATGCCCCGACTCATCGGTCAAACAGCCGATAGTCGTCCCCTTAATCTGCACGTTCACAAACGGCAAATGCTCCCCCGTATGCGCATCCAGCACATGCCCCGTCAAATGCGCATCCGTAGCGGACAAGAGAGGGCAGAAACAACTCGCCATAGCCGCGAGCACAAAACAACACAATCTTTTCTTCATACCTATACCTTATATTATTAGTTGATAGTTAAATTACTCTTAAAATAACAGCACTCAAATCCCGCTGCAAAGGTACTGCTTTCCCGCCGATGCCGCAATACCTAAAAAAGGGGATTTTCACCAACACACCATCCATCCCCCGCAGTAAAGACCTGCCACTACCAAGACCTCCAGCCATCCATTACGGCAAAAAGACGGCAACGACACGGCAACAAGAGCAGAGAAAGAGCAGACAAGAAGCAGAGGACTTACCAAGTCCGCAGGGGCTTACATCTATGTATATCCCGACAACTCAGGAATTTGTCGGAGCCTCCTCCCCCTGCTAAAATTCAACGTCCCATATAGCCACCAAGAGCACCAGCAATAAAAAAGAGGCTGTCTAACAAGTCTCTTATGCGCAGCCACCGGGTACGCCCCGACCGTGTCCGGGTACGCAAGTGTCCCCGCCTACTACTAAAAAAGAAGGTCATAGTGCGGCTGAATGCCGAGTACTCCTCCCGCCCCCGTACCCCCTCCCCCCTCTAAGAGGGAGGCGGGGGAGTGGCAAAGCATACCAAAACGTTTTGTTACAAACTGTCCGCCATAGAAAAGCGAGAAGGAGTTGCAAAATAAAGCACTTTCTTAGCATTCAGAGCAGAAGGTAATTTTCACTCCCCCGCCTCTCCTGAAAGGAGGGGAGGGGGTTAGGGGGCGAGATGGTACACTCGGCATCAAGCCGCAAAAGATGAAAGAATAAAGGATAAGGATAAAGGACTTGTTATTTTCGGCTTATGAACCACCGTGTACGCTCCGACCGTGTCCGGGTACGCAGGCGTCCCCGCCTGCTAAAAAAGAACCACTATGTACCCCAAAAATAGGTGTTTTGGAACAAAACGAAATGTTTTGAGTTGATTTTACCCCTTGTAAGCCATTCTTATACGCAAAAAGACTGCCTAACTTGACTTGTTAGACAGCCTCCTAAAACTAAATCCTCAACGCCAAATCACAAATCCTGCACCAAACGGACGGCTTGCCCGTTGTAGCGAAAGTTGCCGCCCCAGCCGGCTCCATCCGAGAGGAAGCGCAGGTAGCAGGCGCGGCTCGAGCCGTCGGGCGTAGCAGACCAGTAGTAGCCGTAGCCCTGCACATTGATGACACTTGACCCGCCGCAGTAACCCGAAGCAGGCAAGAAGACGGCACCTGCTGCTTCCAATTGCTCCCACTGCTCAAGGGTAAAAGTTTGGTAATCGGCGTAGGCTTCTATGTGATACTCGCTTGCGAAACCCGATTTGAAAGTAACACCATCGGGGCAAGTCCAACTATCAGGCAAGAGGATGAGACCATTGGCATAAGTTGTACCCATCCAGTCGAGATTGATACGCGCTACACCCATTAAACTTGCTGCATTGGCTCGACTGCTGCGCAAGTAGTTCCACTCAGCGCTGGTCAAGGTTCTCCATGTGGTGCCGTTGCCGACATTCTGCCCCCAATCGACAAAGTCGCCGGAATAATCATTGTTGTCATCAGAGGTGCTGATACCCCATTTAGCAGCACCTGTGCTGCCACTCCAGCCGAAGAGGTCGATTTTGTCTGCCAAGGCACTGTTTTCCACATTGGCAGTACCTAACATATCATACTGATTGTCTGCAATTGACCATGTATCGGTGCTTTGGGTGTATTGTAAGTTGCCTTTCGAGAAACGCACCTGCTTGTCGGCAGACACAGAGAACACGCCTGCCAAAGGTTCTTCGGGACATTGGTACACCTTCTTAATAATTGTGTCGTGCACTTCGACAATCACCTCCTTAATCACTTCTTTGATAGTAGTGTCGTGCACCTCCTTGATAATCGTCCGCGGCAGGATAAGGTGCAGCGTGTCGGAGGACTCAATCTCAGCGGCAAAAGTAATGCTATCCACGGTCGGGATAGGGCTACCGTACATCACCTTGCCATTGTGCCAAACTACTTGATTCATAGCAGACTGCGGCTCCTCCGCCATCATGCTCATGCTCGCCACCAACAAGGCAGCCAATAGAAATACTTTTTTCATAAGGGTTAATTTTTTGTTAAATAGTTGTTGTTTTTTAGTTGTTTCTTTCAAAGCCTCCGTAGAAATCCCATAAATCTCGTCCCGACAAGTCGGGATAAATAGAGCGTTAGCGAGCAGGGTATTTTTTAGTGTCCTTGCTGCGGGCTACGCCCTTGCACAGATTTGGAGGGATTGTTGGCGGAGGTGGTTTCTTTTTAGCCCCGACAGGTCGCGGGCGCACCCGGACATGCCTTTGCCTGCTTTCATGGAGGTGCGGTCTCCAGGCCGCACCTTTGGTACGCAATGCCTCACTGGGGACGCGGTTACTCCTTGATAATCTTAAATGCCACACCCTCGCAGAGCAGCAAATACGTCCCCGCGGGTAGGTCGGAGACATCCAGCGTGGTGCGGGCGGTGGTGAGAGTGGTTGTCTTGAGCAGTTGCCCC
>JBJECI010000108.1:0-7475 GCA_051870915.1 Paludibacteraceae bacterium | reverse complement strand
GTGGTTCTTTTGGTAAGATACGGAGGGCATCTGCGGTTCCTGCTGCTTGGTGTCGCCGACGGGGAGGGTGTAGGTGTAGACCTCTCGGCTCGGCGTGAACTCAAGCAGCAGGATACTATCAATATATATGCCTCGGAGGGTCGCGTCGTCCGATAGGCACGTCTGTATGGAGAGACGGTAGGTGAAGGTAGTCGTGCCGTCCTCCGCCGTTACGGTAATGGTGTAGGTACGGGTCGCCTCATCGAAGGTGTATGCCACCTGCTGGGTCTCCTCCGCGCGTACCCACGAGAGGGCGTAGTCGGCGCTCACCACCTCGATGGTCTGGTCAGCCACGGAGGGTAGGAAATTGGGATAAGCCACACTATCCAACAGTACTGCCGCAAGATGAGCATTCGACGAGAGGGTGCTCGGATAGGTCAGCGTATAGGTGTGTTGCTCAGAGCCATAGACCAACCAGCGCATATCCACCGGCGACTGCACGAAGACCACGGAGTCGGCATCGTCCAAGCGGGTGAACTGCACGTCCTCAGGGCGCGCATAGGTGTAGTCGTATTTGGTAGAGGTGAACTCCGTCCACGGCTTGTCGTTCACCTTCATATCCTTGATTTGTCCACTGGTAGTGAGCATCGGCTGCTGCAAGGTGATGGTATAGATGCCTTGCGAAACGCCGTCTTCCGCCGTAACCGTGATGACCGCCTTGTCTGCCGCGGGGCGCGTCAGCACAACGGTCTGCGCGTCGCTCCGCTTGGTGAACTGCAAAACGGGCATGGCATCGGCGTTGATAGTGTAGTCGCGGGTGTCGGGCGCAAAGTCTGATACGCCCGTAAGTGCCAACAGCGTAGTGTTGTCGGAGGGCGTATATTGGAAGGTAATCTTATAGGTCTTGCTACCGCCTAACTCGGGCGTAACCTTGATAGACAGCACGTTGCCGCTGAACGAAGTGGTAACGCTCTGCAGTCCGTTCGCCAACACAGGTTGTATGGAGGGCAGGGGTGCATTGGCAGGTAGCGTGATAGTATAGTTCACTGTGGTAGCAGCGAAGCCCTCTATCGATACGCCGTCCACAAGGATGTTGGCAAGCGTGTTCGTCGTGTTGCGTGGACGCAGCACGGTCAGCGTGTAGTCGGTATGGGAGCCGTCTTCGGCGTAGTTGACGATGGTGGCTTTGCGGTGCTGGCAGCCGACGGAGTCGGAACACTCCGTCCAGGTAATATGCTGCGCTTGGTCGCTCACCTCGCCCACGAACGTGAGTGTCGGCAGATAGGGGTCTTCGCTATCGTCCAGCAGCACCTTGAATGCATTGCCCGATTTCGTGGCGTCTTTCCCGTTGACCTTCACGCCCGTCAGCGTGCTGTTATACGAGAAACGGAGGTAATCGACATACAACTCACAATCCGTCTTCGTCATCGGATATAAACCTGTCGGGTCAATCACAATATCCAAACCTAACACCGATAAACCGTCTGTGGGTAAGGAGATGGTGCGTTCTACATAATCGGAGGTTTTTGCTGTTTCCAACTGCTGATAGGGGTGTGGGGCACCATTAGAATCATAGAAGATATATCGGAATAACGCCCCTTTCGCGTCGCTGTTTTTGGCTTTGTAGTAGAAGCGCATGGTGGCATTGTCCGGCGTGTTGTGAAAAGCAATGAAGCCATATGGAACCACTCGAGATGCACCTGCCACGGCATTGTACGCCTCCATATTCGCTATATTGATTACAGCAGGGAACGCACTACCTAATCCCCAATCATATGCGGTTACCATCTTTACTTCCGATTCTCCATTCTTTTGACAAACATCCCTTGCATACCCCTTATCCAAATAATCCGAAGGTGCATTCCAACCAACAGGTTTATTACCACCATACGTTGTTGTCGTCCAATCCGTAAATTCGCCGTTGGGAATCACGTCATTCGGGTAGTGGAAGTAGATAGTATAGGTGTTCTCTCTTCCTTCCGCAGAGACCTTTGCCTGCCAATGCCACACGTCGCTCACTATGTTCATCTGCACACCGCTCTCCTGTGTGGTTATCACCTGCGGGGTGTTGGAAGATGTGCGGTTGCAGATATAGGTGAAGCGGTTGCGGTCGAAGCCGGCAAGGGCGGTGCCATCCACGGTGATACCCGTCAGCGTGGCGGGGTCTTGTGTTGCCACGGCGGGGGTCAGCGTATAGGTTACTGCCTCCTCGTCGGGGCGGTTGCTCTGCACGGTGATGACGGTCGGCTTGTTGATACCGCCTGCCTGCACCCATACGGTCTGCTCGTCGAAGGCTTTCTTGTATCGGATGGTCATGTTGCGTGTGCCGTAAGGCAGCGACACGGTCTGCGTGAGGGTGTTCACGGGCAACACCGCTCCCGTCTCCACGATGATAAGCGAGTCCAGCAGGTTGCTCTTCGCGCTGTACAGCTTTTGGAACAGTACGGTATAGACGCGCCCGGTACCGTCCTCGGCGTGTACGCGCACTTCGCTCGTCTCGCCCAACGGACGCGACACCACCTCCACCGTCTGCTCCGCCGACGCATCGTAGGTCATCTGCGGCACTGCTGTCGCCTGATAAGGCATGAGCACGGTGTAGTGGAGCGAGTCGGGATGGAAACGAAGTTCCACATCATCTTCGCTATTGAGATACAGGTCGGTCAGCGCGGCGTTGCTCGACTTGCGCAGGGGGAACGCGATGGTGTAGTCCTGCGTGTCGGTGCCGTTGGGGGCTTCCACATGAATCTTCGTTACCCCGTCGGGCGCACTGAAATAGGTGGTGATGGTCTGTCCGGGCAACTGTCCCACGGGGAACACGCTCGGGATGGTCTTCGTGCGCATAGGCAGCGTGTCGGCATACGCAAAGCGGTCGGGCGCAAAGCCCGCCAGCGACACGCCGTCCAGCAGGATGTCCGCCAGCAGCGCGTTGTCCGATATCGTGCGCGTGTACCTTATTATATAAGTGGCAGTGGCACCGCTCTCGGCGGTAACGGCGATGCGCTGCTCGTTGTCGTTCGGCTCGCTCACCACCACGCGCTGTCCTGCCCGCGCCGTGTAGTGCAGGGCGGGCAACGGCATACCCTCGTCTAATGTGAGTGCGTATTCCGTTTGGGTCGGCTGATAATTCAGCGTGTGCCCCTCCACCTGCAAATCTGCTAGCGTAGCGTCCGAGTAGAGTGCTACTTCAAAGGTTACGGTATAGGTAGTGCTTGTGCCGTTCTCGGCTTGCACGGTAATCCCCGTCTGCATGGGCAGCAACTCGCCCATCACGATGGTCTGCGCGGGGTGTCCTGCGCGATAGGTTACCACAGGCAGTGTCGCACCCGCAGGCAGGTTAATCGTATAGTCGGTGGTCGTAGGCACGAACTCCGCCATCGGCGCGTCGTCCAGCAGGATAGCCGCCAAGGTGGCGTCATCGCTCAGCGAGCGGCGGAACGCAACGGTATAGGTGGCATAGTCCGCCCCCGCAGACACCACCAGCAGCACGGTGTCTTGCTTCTCCAGTCGTTGCACCGTCTGCCCCTCGCCGGCTTCCCACGTCAGCACGGGGCGCGTGCCCTCGTAGTCCACCGTGTAGTCGGTCTTGGCGGGCGAGAAGCCTGCTATCGTCGCGCCGTCCAGCAGGATATTCTGCAACTGCACCGTCGTCTGTGCGGCTTTGGTAAAGAGGATGGTGTAGGTGTTGGCAGCGCCTTGCTCGGGCTGTACGCGGATACGCGCCGTGCCCTCGCCATAGGGCGTGGTGATAGTTACCTGCTGCCCGTTCTCCTTATCTACCGTGATGGCGGGGCAAGTAGGGGTGGTCAGTTCCACCTCGTAGGCAAGCACGTTCTTGTCGAAGCCCTGCAACGAGTCGTTGTCCAAGTAAATCATCTGCAGAAAGGCGTTCTCCGACTTCTGCACCACAAAGGTGATGGTGTAGGTCCGCTTGGCGCCGCTGGGGGCGGTAACGGTCAGCGTATGGACATAGCCCTCCGTGATAGCCAGCACTTTCTGCGTCTCGTCGCCCTTGTCGTAGGTAATCGAAGGCACTTCGCTCACGCCGGCTTGTAAGGTATCTACATAGTGCAGCGTGTCCGCATGGAAGCCCTGCAACGAGTCGCCGTCCAAGTAAATCATCGCGAGTGCAGTGTTGCCGCTCACCTCTAATGTGAAATGGAGTGTGTAGGTACGGCTTGCGCCGCTCTGCGGGCGCACGGTAATCTTCACGTCGTCGGTGATAGCCGTACCCTTGCGCATGCTGACGGTTTGGTACTCATCGTTAGGCGTCCAGCCCACCTCGGGTTGTTCGGTCGTGCCCATCGGCAGGTGGATAGTATATTCGTTTACCTCGGGACTGAAGCCCTCCAAGTCCTCACCATCCAGCGTAATCATACGCAGCGTGTTGTTCGTGGCTTGCAGCACGGTGAACTTAATCTGATACACCATCGTTTCGCCGTTGCCTGCCGTCACGGTGATTCGCGTGGTACCGTTGGGTCCGCCCGTTACGATGTTCACCGTCTGGTACTCATCGCCCTGCTCCACTGTTATCTCCGGCAGTTCTGTTGTTCCGATAGGCAACTGCACGTTGTACTGCACTTTGTCGGGCGAGAAGCCCTCCAACGACACGCCGTCCAAGAGGATGTCCCGCAGCGTCTTCACGTCCGACTTCTCGGTGCTAACCACGATTTTATAGACGCTCTGGTCGCCGTTGGCTGCTGTAACGATGACGCGCGTGGTGCCGTCTAACCCGCCGTACTCCACGGTTACCGTCTGGTACGGGTCTCCCTCTGTGTAGGTTACTTGCGGCAACTCGGTCGTTCCCAAAGGCAGGTTCACATAATAGGTCAGTTGTTCAGGTTGAAAATCCGTGATATACCCGCCCATCTGCAAGTCGCTCAGGTAGGTGTACGACGACGCCTCCAACTTGAAGTTCAACTTATACACTTTCGCCACGGGGTTGCCCGGCGTGGTCACGGAAATCTGGTATTGACCGCCTTCCACCTGTGAGGGCGGCAGATAATCAATAGTCTGCGCACCGGCAGGATAAGCCGATACCGCCTCCACATCGGGCATGTCGGTCGTACCCACGGGCAGCGACACGCGGTAGATAGTCTGCGTGGGGGTGAAGCCCGCCACGGAGTTGCCATTTACCTTGATGTCTTTCAACGTGTTATCCGCCAGCAGCGCCACGGAGAAATGTATCGTATAAGTCGAGGTGGTCTTCTTGTCCGCCGCCGTTACCACGATGGTCGCTTTGCCCGTGGTAGAGGGCGGCTGCGTGATACTCACCGTCTGCCCGTCTTCCGCTTTCTCGGCGCTAACCACAGGCACATCCGTCGTGCCGTATTTCAACTCGTAGGTGTAGTTCAGCGTGTTCGCATTGAAAGACGCAATCGGCTCGCCGTTGACCGACAAGCCCGCTAACTTCGAGTTGGTGCTCGCTGCACGCACGAACTTTATCTTGTAGGTGGTGGTGCTGCTGCCGTCCTCTGCCCGCACCGTGATGGTGGTCGGCGCACCGTCTATCTCGCCGTTGGTGATGGTTATCTCCTTGCCGCTCAGCGTTCTGCCCGTGAAGTTCGCCGTCTCGCCGTGCGCATTGGTCAGCGTGCCGATACCGCGTTTCGCCTCTATCTTCGGCAGCGTGGTCGCGCTCTGCCCTAATGAATAGACCTGCTCGCCCGTGGTGTTGTTCGGGTCAAAGCCCTTCCACTCCTTGTCGTCGATATAGAGTTTCTGTATCTTCGACGAATAGATGAGCGACACATCGTCCACCCACAGCGAGTTGCCGTCATACAGACCCGAGTTCGCGCGGTAGTTGGGGTAGTTGCTCGCCGAGAAGATGATGTTCATCATCGTCGGCGCATCGTTGTTGAAATAGTAAATAGGCACTTTGATGTTCGTCCAGTCGCCGTAGGTCTTGCGCTCGCGCCACATACCCTCCGCTATCTGATTGGCTTTCTGGTCGGTACCGCACTCGTTGCCGTCCAGCGCAATACGCACATCGCTCTCCTCGTTGGTCTTCGTTACCGACGTACAACTGCCGTTCTTGCCTTTGTACTTGCTGCTCTTTGCCGTGCCCGACCACGCATAGTAGAGCAGATAAAAGTCCTCCTTGTCGGTGTTGTTTCCCGTGCGCTTTATCCATACCGACATCGAGTCGGGGCGGTAGGTGAAACTCATACCGCCTTCCGTACCCGCCGTAGCATACGACACCTTCGTCAGGCTCTCGATATACACCCACGGCTGACCCAGCGAGAAATAACCCGGGCTCACCTCCGTGATACCCGCGGCACCAATCTCGCGGTCTTGCACACACAGCGAATAGTTGCCTGTATGACCCGCCTCTTGATAAGCAAAATTAAACTTAAAACCAAACTGCGTTACGTTGCTCACGTTCCAACTCGCAGGCTGTATATTGCCGTCAAACGGTGTCCCGCTCCAGTCCTCAAAACTTGCGTTCGGCAACTGCTGCGCCTGTATAGTGCCTGCCATCAGCAGCAAGAGACTGACCACGAACCACTGACCACGAACCACTAACCACTGACCACTGACCACTAACCACTTAAATGTACTCATATTAAGATTTTTCATAACTTTATTGCGTGTTTTGTACCTAAAAATAGCATTTTCATTTTCGGGTGCAAAATTACTGCTATTTCCCCACATACGCAAGCCACCACATTACGAAAAAGATTACATTTATTAAGAAAGGTCATTTTAGGACTATTAGACCGCTACGCTGAAAGACCGCCTTTGGCTGTCCGACCGTTTCACTATCCGACCGCTTCGCTGAAAGACCGCCTTCGGCTGTCCGGGTATGCAAACGCACTCCCCCGCCCCGCTTCGTTTATCCCGACCTGTCGGGACGGGGAGGGGGTAAGGGGGCGGGGTAATACCGGGTGCGCAGGTGCTGGCATGCCGATGCTTGCATCCCGATTTATCGGTGATTATCGGTGTGTCCCCGGACAGCGTAGCGCGGTATTTCATCCTCAATACAACATAATTTCCACTAAAAGGTGCATTTTTACCACCTTTTGGTATAAACTTATTTGGTGGTATCGTTATTTATTTGTAATTTTGCTGCGATTTTGAATATGTACATTTGTGTAAAAATTTGGAACTATGGAATTAGCAAAAAGTGAAATTGGGGTTGTCGGGAGAGACTTGATGGGGTATCCCTATAATATGAAATATCCCCCTATGATTAGTAAGTACGGCAACCAATATTTAGGTTATCCGAATTGGAATCAAGAAGTATTTTTCTACGAGTTCGCCGTACAAGGCTATGATGTTACGTTTGTGTATCATAATACCAAGTATTTCCTAATGGTAGAACCCGACTACTACTGCACATGTGAAGATATGCATTTTACGCCTTCTGAAAAAAGCATCTATTTTAAGAATGGGAACGAGTTGATAGAGCAATTGGAAATTGAAGGAAAGAAACTTATCTCGATTCACTAGTGTCCACTAAAAAATCAAGAAATGTTTCCTGAGTTATTGAAAATTAG
>JBJECI010000107.1:0-7536 GCA_051870915.1 Paludibacteraceae bacterium | reverse complement strand
CGTGTCTGTAACGTGCCTTCAGCCCTTCTATAACAATTGTCCAAAACACGTATAATTCTTTATCGTCTCCTACCTATTGCAAACAAAAGAGACTGCCTAACATGACTTGTTAGACAGCCTCTTTGTGTATAAGAATGGCTTATAAGGGGTAAAAATCAACTCAAAACCTTTCGTTTTGTTCCAAGACACCCGCAGAGAGCACCTCACTTCGCGTTGCTGGGATTCCGCAGGCGAGACACCTGCGTTCCCTGTGACAGTACTTCATGGGACTTGTTAGACAGCCTCTTTTTGTTAGAAATGGTGCTCAAAGAGGCGGGCGAAGCGCTCGGTGAAGCGTTGCCAAAGGCTTCTTTTTCTCCAATCGGTTAAGGTTAAGTATTTGCATTCCGCCATGTCTTGCTCGAAGATGTGGCGTTGCTGCAAGGCAGTGTCGCCGTCGGTGAAGACTGCCGTTATCTCGTAGGACAGTCGGAGGCTGCGCGGGTCGATGTTGGCGCTGCCGATGGAGGTCAAACGGTCGTCCATGACGATGGTCTTGGCGTGCATGTAGCCGCGTTGGTAGAGGTATATCTTCACCCCTTCTCGCAGCAAGAGGTCGTAGTGCGAGGCTGTTGCTTTGGGCACGAGTATGCCTTTATCGCCGCGGATAGGGAGCATGAGGCGCACTTCCACTCCCTTGTTGCGGGCGGCTTTGAGGGCAGACAGGATGGTGGCGGAGGGGATGAAATAGGGGGACTGGAAGTAGATGTAGCGCTGCGCACAGTGGAGCATGTAGCAGATGAGGGCGTCCATGCGCATGACTTTGTCCGTGGGGTTGATGGGAAGGATATGGATGGGAGAGAGGTACAGCGATGCCTCGTTCTTTTGATTTTCGTTATCAATGGTGCGGCCTGGAGACCGCACCTCCATGTTATATTGAGGGAGTAAGAGGTCGCCCTTGCACTCTGTCCAGTCCCAGAGGAAGACGGATTCGAGTTCTTGGATGGCGGTGGGGGCGGTTAGGCGGAGGTGGGTGTCGCGCCAGATGCCGCCGTGGACACCGTCGCAGTAGCGTTGGGCGATGTTCATGCCGCCGACATAGGCGGCAGCGCCGTCTATGGAGACTATCTTGCGGTGGTTGCGGAAGTTGACGGGGATACCGTTGTCGGAGAATAAACCATTGAAGCCCAGTACCTTAACGCCTCCTTTCTGCAAATGGCGGAAGAAGCGTCGCGGCACGTACCAACAAGCAACGGCGTCGTAGATGACCCGCACATCTACGCCCGCCTTCGCCCGCTCTATCAGCAGTTCACCGATAGCCTTGCCCAATTCGTCCGCTTCGAATTTGAAGAATTGGAAATAGATATAGCGCGTAGCACCTGCGAGGTCTGCTCGCAGATGTTGCACCATGTCGGTACAGTCGGTAAATATGTTCGTTATTCTCTGCATAGTCTTTTTTCCTCCAATAATTGTCGCCTATTTCTCCATTAATTTCCACTAATTATTCGTTAATTTTATTCCTCCATTAAAGCCCATTAAAGGTTCATTAAAATGCCATATTTTAATGGTTCTTTATATGGTCTTTAATGGAGAAATCCAAGAAGAAATTAATGGTCTATTAACGAGCATTAACGGAGAGATTACTTTTTGGGGAGCGGGTCGCGGCGGGCATAGTCGCGCAAGTCCTGGCAGACGGTAACCAGATAGATGAGCATGATGATTGCAAACAGGACGAGGGCAATCCAATTCATGTATTCGCGCACGGGTGCAACATAGATAAGGAGTGTGTTGATGATAATCATCAAGACGCGGAACTCGGTGGGTCCTAACTTGGCGTAGGTGAGGCGGAACTCGCTCTTGAGGTGGGAGTTAATCATCACGTTGAGCGTCATGAAGAGGTAGGCGATGAAGACCAGCATGGCGAGGTCGAAGCGCACGAGTCCCGACAAGCCGATACCGGCGAACATGATAAACTCGGTAATGACATCAAGCGTGTGGTCGAGGTAGAAGCCGTAGAGCGGTCGCTGGCATTTGCGGACACGCGCCAGCGTGCCGTCCATGGAGTCGCCGAACCAATGGATGACAAAGCCCGCACTGCTGAGCCATAACCAGTTGATATTCAAGGAAGAGAGTAGGTAGCCTGCGGCAATCACGAGGGCTCCGAGGAAACCAATGAACGAGAGCATGTCGGAGGTTACCCAACGCGGCATGCGCTCTGCCATCCACACGAGGGCTTTCTTTTCCACTCCGTTGAGCAGAGAAGTTTGAATACGTTTAGACTGTTCCATAGTTAGAAGTTTTAATTTGTTAAAATTCTATCAAAAACTTTGCCATACCATTCATTTTGCAGTTGTCCATTTTACACAATCTATGGTAAAATTGACATAAATACGCCAAATGGGAAATAATTTTGGCACATCTTTTCTGCTTTGGAACATTTTTTGCAAGAAAATGGATAAAATAACTTTACCTTTTCGTGAATATGACAACACAATCTTTCTCGTCAAAGGACATTATCGTCTCTGACAACTTAGACCTCTTGGTCAACAATCAGCAAGTGCCTACGGATTCTATGATTTTACTGGTATGCCGAGCCGGTCAGTTGCGTATTGAGATAAACCAGACGACTTACGACATAAAAGAAGACGACTTGCTTTTCTGTATGCCGGATTTCTTGTTGGGACACTATATGCATACGCCTGATTTCCAATGCTATATACTTACTTTCACGTCCGAGTCGCTGAAGGACGTTGTTTATTCCTGTCTCAGTTTGGAGACGCATTGGTTTGACAAATTGCTCTACTTGAAGAGCCACCCGATTATTCCTCTGACGGGCAAGCGAGCAGAGGTCTGCAGCGCTTACGGGCGGTTGTTTGGGCTGTATGCGAAGGAGACGAATGTGTATCAGAAGCGTATTCACAACGTGCTGGCGCAGGCGCTTATCTACGAGATGATTTCGTGGGTGGATGAGGCTATGCAAAGCGAGCCCGCGGTGAGCATGCAGCCGACGGGCACGGACGCAAGCAACCACACGATGCAACTCTTCGGCGACTTCGTTACCCTGCTGCAAGAGAACCACGAATACAGGCGCTCTGTGTCATGGTATGCTGACAAAATGGCGATTTCCGCCAAGTATCTGACCTATATCTGCAACGTGGTGGCGAAGCGCACGCCGTCTGATTTCATCAACGAGATAGCCATTCGCGAGATTAAGCGGCGGCTGACGAACACCAACGACTCGATAAAAGAGATTGCGATAGACATGGATTTCTCTACGGCAAGCAGTTTCTGCAAGTATTTCCGTCTGCACACGGGCATGAGCGCACAAGCCTACCGCAAACAGATGAGATAGGGCTTGAGGAGAATTGGTTTCTTCGTCCGATAAGTGGTGTTCTTGGTAAAGAGGATATCCGCATCAGCCACTATACCATCTGTAATCTTTGTGAAATCTGATTGTAGGCATAATACTCAATGTACCAACCCATCGAATTTTGACGCAGAACCGCCGGCATATATCGCCGCATAGTTCCAAAATTTTGTTGTAATTTAGGCATTTTTTTTCTCTCCCACTTTTCTGACTATTGCTCAAATGAAGTGGGAGAGAAGTTCTACCTATTGGTTTTTCGGGACACGGAATCCCGAAAAAAGTTTATGTCACATTTTTGGCACAATTTTGTCACGCCTCCTGAATACCCCCTAAAATAGGGGTCTCCTGCGTAGCGGATAAAAGAGCAAAAATGTATTCGTTTTTGTCTGCAAGACGTTTATTCACAACGCGTTACAAAAAACGAAAGGAAGGAAAATCTTTCGATTTTCCCTCCGTGCGGAAAGTGAGGGATTCGAACCCCCGGAACTCACTTGGAACATCCATAGCGTTGCTATATTTTGGATATTTCCTTATAAGTTTTCTGTGACATTTATAGGTATTACAATACCTTAACTACATTTTTTTAACAGACAATCAATTGTTATTGATTCAGTTGTTTTCTTTCAAAGAACCGATATTTTCTGTCACATTTTTGGCACAGTTTTGAGCCAAAAATTTGGGCTTCTCAAGCCCCATCAACAGCCGCCTGACAGGGGCGGCGTTTTTGTTTGTCTCCTTTTCGTATTCCGAAAACTTTTTCGTTTTACGAAATTATTTTCGTTTTACGGAATTTTTTACGTTTTTCAAACTTTCTTTCCGATTTCGTAATAATGAGTTACAAACTTGGAGATAAGTACAAAAAACTGTAATTTTGCACTCGCTTTCAGTTCAATTTTCTAAACTTTTTTCGAGAAGCGTCTGCAAAATTACTAAAAAAATATGAGACATGCAAATTTTGACCCTAAAAAAAAACTACTGCTCAAACGTTTCATGAACAATATAAGGGCAGGTGATAAAAAACGCATACAAAACGCCATTATTTACGAGTGCCATATTTCTTTCACAGCATATAGAAAATGGATAAGAGGTTTAACAATACCAAGGCAAAAAAACCAAATAATCATTGACCTCGTGGCAAAAAGGTTTGGTTATGGCACGGTTTATTCGCCAAGGCAGGTGAGCAAATAGATGGCTCGCTTATTGTTAAACTTTCAAAACTAACCTATTTATGTCAGACTTGACCTATTACAAGTGCTACACGCAAATGATGTCGCGGGAAGACGCTCGCAAATTCTGCGAGGAGTGTATGACCCATTTCGGCTGGGCAGTTACAACGTTTTACGTCCGGCTCAAAGGACACTGTTTCACAGGTCCATTTGAGGAACAAGAATTTATTAGAATCCTGCGTAAGTATAACCCAAATTTTTAAGTTATGTTGAGAACAGTTCAAGATTTTATTGTGTTTTCCTCTCTGAATGAGGCGGAAGACGCGCCCAAGGGGGGATGTGTCATTGTATTAGACACACAAGACCACGTCAATGAGTTTGCAGACCATCTTGAGAAGCACACCTTGCTCTCCGTTCATTCGGTGCGCAAGATGGACTATTTCTACTTTACAGTCGGTACTTTCTACGGTTGTAGTGTTTTGGAAGTTCACCTCAAAGAAGATGTAGAAAGTACCGACTTTCGTATTACCAGCGAGCAGGTCGCCATTGCCGAGACCTATTCGTATTTTCAGCAACTGGCATACAAGAAGTAATAAGACCTCTCTAAAAAACTTCCATGATTGCTAACTCTGTAATAGAGCAGATACATTTGCGTGCGGACATCAGCAGCGTTGTCGGCGACTATCTCACCTTGCGCAGGCAAGGTAGCCGGCTGTGCTGTTGTTGTCCGTTCCATAGCGAAATGTCGCCCTCTTTCTTCGTCAATCCCCACACCAATACCTACCATTGTTTCGGTTGTGGGGAGCATGGAGATGCCATTGCTTTTGTGAAGAAGAAAGAGGGCTTGACTTTTACCGAAGCCGTGCGCAAGATTGCGCACAAGTATAACATCCCCATCGAGGAGGAGAAAGACGAGCGCACCAACGAGGAGCGCGAAGCCGCACGGAAACGGGAGGCAATGCAAGTCGTCTATCAGGTGGTGCAGAAATACTTTGTCGAAGAACTCTACAAAGATACGCCCGAAGCCAAGCAAGCCCTCGCATACGCCACGAGCCGATGGAATAAGGATTTTTGCATGGAGACAGGTATCGGCTACGCGCCCAACGCTTGGCACGGGCTTATTGATTTTGCGAAGAAGCAAAACCTTTCGCCCGACTTGCTCCTTGAGGTCGGGCTGGTCAAGGTATCGGAGAAGACCGGCAAGCCGTTTGATTTCTTTCGCGAGCGATTGATGATACCTATCCGCGACAAGTTCGGCGTTATCATTGGCTACACCGCCCGCGACCTGACAGGCAAGGAAGACAGCCCCAAATACCTTAATTCCCCTACCTCCCTACTCTACAAGAAAGAAAAGAGTGTTTTCGGCATTGACATTGCAGCGCGTGCAGCCGTCTTGCAACATTCGTTCTTCCTTGTGGAGGGCGCACCCGATGTGCTACGCTTGCAGTCCATCAATGTTCCCAGCGCCGTTGCCAGTCTTGGCTCGGACTGGACAGATGAGCAGTTAGCCATCCTCAAACGCTACTCTGACACATTGATTTTCCTGCCGGACGCAGACCCTCCCAAACGGAACAAGTCGTTTGGTACGGGTATAGACAAGGTACTCAAGACAGGACGCAGAGCATGGGAGCAGGGCTTCCAAGTCTTTGTCCGCGAGATACCTCTCGGAAACGAGGGGCAGAAGAACGACCCCGATACCTATTGCAAGTCCAAGACCCTGCTCGATGAACTGGAACAGCAAGATTTTGTCTTGTGGTACGCCAAGAAACGGTATGCCGCTCCCGCAGGCGTGTTCGAGGGCAACCCGATGGAGGATGTCGCTGCTTTGGTCGCTTGCGTGAATAAGGACTATGAGTTAGACAAATACATCTCCTTGCTCCACGAGGAGGTGAGCAAGGGCAAGACCATTTGGCGCAAGGCTATTGAAGCAGCGAAACGGCAGAAAGGAAAAGAAAGCCTCCAAAAAGACAAGAACCAAGTCAGCCTTGACTTGTTTGAGAAGTTCGGCTTTCAGGAGTATAGAAAGACCTATATCTCCATCGGGGAGAGCGGCAAGACCATCCGCTGGTCAAACTTTGTCATGCACCCCCTTTTCCATATCCGTGACAACCAGTCTGCGTTGCGTCTGTTTGAGATAGAGAACGAGGACAGAGAAAAGGCTATCATTGAGTTCAAGCAGGAAGACCTTGTGTCGCTCACCAAGTTCAAGCAGAAAGTGGAGAGCCTCGGTAATTTCGTTTGGCTCGTCAAGGACGAGCAACTCACTCGGCTCAAGCAATACCTGTACAAGACCACGGAAACGGCGGAGTTGATTACTCAACTCGGCTGGCAACGCAAAGGCTTTTTCGCATTCGGTAACGGTGTGTTCACCGGCACCGAATGGAAGCCTGTGGATGATTTTGGTATCGTGCGTTTGGGAGAAAAAGGCAATTTCTACCTCCCCGCATTCTCCTCTGTCTATCGAGAGGACGACCAGTTGTATCAGTTTGAGCGTAATTTCGTACACCACAACTGGGGAAACATCACTCTGAAAGATTATGTTTCCATGTTGGTTACTGTCTTTGGGGACAATGCGAAGATAGGTTTTGCCTTTTTCTTGGCAACCCTTTTTCGCGATGTCGTTACCGCCCAAACCAAATCCTTCCCCATCCTTAATCTCTTTGGTCCGAAAGGCTCGGGTAAGTCAGAACTCGGGCACTCGCTGATGTCCTTTTTCATCATTGAGAACACCCCGCCCAATATCCAAAACTCCACGCTGCCGGCATTGGCGGACACTGTCGCACAGTGCGCCAATGCCCTCGTCCACATCGATGAGTTCAAGAACACAATAGATATAGACAAGCGGGAGTTTCTGAAAGGTCTATGGGACGGCGCGGGACGTAACCGCATGAACATGGATAAGGACAAGAAACGCGAGGTTACCCGGGTAGATTGTGGTGTTATCCTTTCGGGGCAAGAGATGGCTACTGCCGACATCGCGCTTTTCTCGCGCTTCGTTTTCTTGCGCTATAACAAATCGGAGTT
>JBJECI010000106.1:0-7576 GCA_051870915.1 Paludibacteraceae bacterium | reverse complement strand
GATGTCCTGATACAAAAGTGTCAACGATGTCTTGATACATGGCAATTAAGAATTAAGAGTTCCACTGCTCTGAATATCAGAGTACTCTGAATAATCTGAAAACTCTGAGCACTCTGAAAACTGACCACTAACCTCTGACCACTTTGAACCCCGATTTTCCCATATTGAACGAACAGGTGTACGGCAAGCGCTTGGTATATCTGGATAACGCGGCGACGAGTCAGAAGCCACAGGTGGTGCTGGATGCCATCGTGGAAGCCTATACCCACTGGAATGCCAACATCCACCGCGGCGTGCACCATCTGAGCCAAGTGGCGACCGAGCACCACGAGCAGGCGCGCCAAGCCGTGGCGGACTTCTTCCATGCGCGCTCCGCCAAAGAAATCGTCTTTACCAAAGGCACTACCGATGCCCTCAACATGCTTGCTTTCTCCTTCGGCGAGGCGTTTGTGAACGAGGGGGACGAGATTATCATCAGCACGCTGGAGCACCACTCCAATATCGTGCCGTGGCAGATGCTCTGCGGTCGGAAGAAAGCGACCCTACGAGTGCTCCCCATGAAAGGAGAAGTGCTGGATATCAGCGGCTTAGAGCAGATGATTACCCCGCGCACCCGCCTCATCTCCGTGGCACAGGTGAGCAACGTGCTGGGGATTATCAACCCCGTGGAGGAGATTATCCGCATTGCCCACGCGCACGGTGTGCCCGTGTGTGTTGACGGTGCACAGTCGGCTCCCCACATGCCTGTGGACCTGCAAGCGCTCGACTGCGATTTCTTCGCTTGCTCCGCACACAAGATGTACGGTCCTACGGGGCTCGGCGTGCTCTACGGCAAGGAAGAGTGGCTCAACCAACTGCCCCCTGCCGAGGGCGGCGGCGAGATGATAGAGCATGTGCGCTTTGATGGCACTACCTACAATGTGTTGCCCTACAAGTTCGAGGCTGGCACGCCCAACTTCATCGGTTCGTATGCTTTCGAGGTGGCGTTGCAGTATATGCAAGCCAAAGGTATTCCACACATTATGGAGCATGAGATGCGCCTGACGCGCTACTGCGAGGAGCAACTAAGCAGGCTGCCGGAGGTGAAGATTTACGCCGCCGGTGAGCCGAAAGCGGGCGTAGTGTCGTTCAACGTGTATGCCGACAGCCGCGAGGGGAAGCGACTGGTGCACCCCTTCGATGTAGGCACCTTGCTCGACCGACAGGGTATCGCCGTGCGCACGGGGCACCACTGCGCGGAGCCGCTCATCGACTACCTGCAAGTGCCGGGCACGGTGCGCGCGTCGTTCGGGCTCTACAACAACGAAAAAGACGTGGATGACTTCATCCACGCCCTCCAACGCGCCATCATGATGCTATCGTAGCAGGCGCTTTCTTAACAACGGCGAGACGGGAACTCGCCATATTCCTCAAACGTATAGTTCAGAAAATCGTTCATGGGTTTGGCTGCCACCGCCATATCCACGGCGCGCTCCATGAAATCGGGTGCGCATACCTCGGCATCGGTCAGCGGGCAAGAGAAAGTGAAACTCTTGCGTTTGAGCCAATCGGCATGCACAAAGTCGGGGTCAAAGCCGGCAGGCACCCGTTTGAGCATGTAGTCGGTATCAAAATCCGTGAAGTAGCGCGCGAAATGCGGGTTTGCCATTATCTCCTCCACCTCATCGTAGTTTGCTTCTATCTCCTTGCGCAGGGCTTTCAGCAGTTCGGGCGACGGATCCCATATCCCGCCTGCGAAGAGGCAATGCTCGGGTTGCAGATGCACATAGTAGCCTCCTCGCAACGACTTGCGACCGCCTTTGGGGGCAACGAATACACCAAACCAGTGCTTATAGGGAGTCTTATCCTTGGAGAAGCGCGTGTCGCGGTAGATGCGCCAGATACAGTCTTTGGCTTGCAGGTCGCGGATAGCGAGGTCATACTCGCCGAAGCGACGGATGAACTCGGCGGAGAAATCCACGAAGCGGCTATGGCAGGCTTGGTACTCCGCCTTGTGGGCATTGAACCACTCGCGGTCGTTGTGCACCGCGAGTTGGGAAAGGAAAGAAAGAATAGATTGCATGTTCGTGGTTGATTACCGCCCGCGACAAGTCGGGGCGTCCCCAGTGGTTAGAGATTTTTCAGGCAACGGTGGAGTGCCTCCGTCCAGTAGGGGACGGGCACGCCGAAGGTCTCCTTGTACTTCGACTTGTCGAGCACGCTGTAGTGCGGGCGCGGGGTCTTGTATTGGTAGGCGGTGCTGAGGATGGGATTGACTTGGCAGCGGATGGCGTTGTCGTGCAGGAGGTTGTACTGCCGATGTATCTCGACGGTGAAGTCAAACCACGAGCACACGCCCTCGTTGGTGAAGTGGTAGATGCCCGGGTGCCACTCGGATGCCTCAATAACGGTGAAGATAGCCGCAGCGAGGTCAGCCGCGTAGGTGGGCGTGCCGACTTGGTCGAAGACAACGCCCAAAGTGTCGCGCTCCAAGCCCAAGCGAATCATGGTCTTCACGAAGTTGTTGCCGTAGGGCGAATAGAGCCATGCTGTGCGGAGTATGACCGCGTCGGGGCGATTTGCGAGCAGTCGCTCCTCGCCTGCCAGTTTGGTGCGACCGTAGGCAGTGCGCGGCGCTACGGGGTCGCTCTCGCGGCAGGGAATCCAGCCCTCGCCGGAGAAGACGTAGTCGGTGCTGACATGGATGACCTTGGCACCTGCTGTGGCAAGGTTCTCCACCGCGTCGGCATTGATGAGCAGCGCGGTAGGTTCGTCCTCCTCCGCTTTGTCCACGTTGGTGTAGGCGGCGCAGTTGACAACCAGGTCGATGGCATGGTCGCGCACGAAAGCATGCACTGCCTCGCGGTTGGTGATGTCAAGTTCCGCCACGTCGGTGAAGAAATAGGTATGGGCGGGATGCGCCTCGGATAAAGTGCGCATCTCGGTACCCAACTGACCGTTTGCGCCTGTGATAAGGATTTGCATATTTGACAATTTGACAATTTACTATTTGACCTTTTAGCAGGCGATCATTTTTCTTTTGGTGCGGCCAGGAGACCGCACCTCCTTGATATGTCAAAAAATCACTTGCAGGTCTTTCAGCAACGGGTGCTTTTGGTCTTTCTCGGAAAGGATACGCTTCTCGGCGGGGACTTGCCAGTCGATATTCAGTTCGGGGTCGCTCAGGAGCAGTCCGCCGTCCGCCTCGGGATGGTAGAGGTTGTCGCACTTGTAGGTGAAGACGGCTGTCTCGCTCAGGACGGAGAAGCCGTGTGCGAAGCCGCGCGGGATGAAGAACTGGCGATGGTTGTCCGCGGAGAGTTCCACGGCATACCACTTGCCGTAGGTGGGGCTGTCGTGGCGCAAATCGACCGCCACATCCAGCACCTTGCCGACGGTGCAACTGACTAACTTCGCCTGCGTGTAGGGCGGGCGCTGAAAATGCAGCCCGCGCACCACGCCGTAGGAAGAGCAGGATTGGTTATCTTGCACAAACTGCGCGGTGATACCCGCCTCGCGGTAGCGCTGTTCGTTGTAGGTCTCGCAGAAATAGCCGCGAGCGTCGTGGAAGACCTGCGGCTCGATGACGAGGAGACCCTCAATGGGTGTTTTTATAACGTTCATAATTACAATGCTTTGAGTGTTGCCAAGAGATAGTGGTAGAACTTCTGCACAGTGGCGATGTTCACGCGCTCGTCGGGGCTATGCGGATGCTCGATGGTGGGACCGAAGGAAATCATCTCCATACCCGGGTAGTTGCGTCCGATGATACCGCATTCCAAGCCTGCGTGGATGGTGATGACACGCGGCTCGGCATGGAACTCCTGCTCATAGACCTGCTTCATCACCTCCAAGATATGCCCGTGGAAATTGGGTTCCCATCCCGGGTAGGAGCCGCTGAACTGCACGTCTGCGCCTGCCAGCGCGAAAGCCGATTGGATGACGGACTGCAACTCCTCTTTGCGCGACTCGACGGACGAGCGAGTGAGGCAGAAGACGGTGATTTTGCCCGCCTCGGTATTGACCATAGCGAGGTTGTTGCTGGTCTCGACAGTGTCGGGTATCTCGGGAATCATGCGATAGACGCCGTGGGGGCAGAGGGTGATGGCATGGATGAGGAAGTCCTGCACGTCCTCCGGCAGTTCGTGGTCGGGGCACGCCACTTCCTCAGCGGTGAGGCTGATGTTGTCCTCCACTCCGTCGAACTCGCGGATGAAGAGGTCCTCGTAGTCGGCTACCAAGTCCAGCAGTTCCTCTTTCCCTTCAGCGGGGATGGTGATGACCGCGCTTGCCTCGCGGGGGATGGCGTTGCGCAGGCTGCCGCCCTCGACGGTGGCGAGGCGCGCCTCGTAGTTAGCCACCGCGTCTTTGAGGAAGCGGAAGAGCAACTTGATGGCATTGGCGCGCTGCAGATGGATGTCGCAGCCGGAGTGCCCGCCTTTGCAACCCTTGAGCGACACTCTCAGCGCGATGTCGCCCTCCTCGGTGGGAACGGGCTCGAAGTCGAACGTAGCGGTGGTGTCCACGCCTCCGGCGCAACCTACGTAGAGTTCGCCTTCCGACTCGGAGTCGAGGTTGAGCAGGGTCTTGCCTTGCAGCCAACCGCCTTTGAGGTCGAAAGCACCATACATGCCCGTCTCCTCATCTACAGTTACCAGCACCTCCAAGGGCGGGTGAACCACGCTCTTGTCGGCGAGGATAGCCAGCGCCGTCGCCACGCCGATACCGTTGTCCGCGCCGAGGGTGGTGCCGTTGGCGGTTACCCACTCGCCGTTGTCCTCCACATACGCCTCGATGGGGTCGGTCTCGAAGTTGAAGACCTTGTCGCCGTTCTTCTGCGGCACCATGTCCATGTGCCCTTGCAGAATCACGCCCGGGTGGTTCTCCATGCCAAGGCTGGCGGGCTTGCGAATCAGCACGTTGCCTATCTCATCGGTCAGGGTCTCCAGTCCGAGCGACTTGCCGTAGTTCATCAGGAAATCATGCACTTGGTCTTTCTTGCCGCTGGGGCGCGGAATTTGGGTCAGGCTGTGGAATACGCTCCACACACCTGCGGGTTGTAAGTTTTGCATATCTTTTTTTAGGATTGGACCCACCCCATCCCTCCCTACAAAGGGAGGGGGGATAAGTTAGTTTCGTATAGTCAGTAGTAGTTCAGTCTTTTAGCGAACGCAGTGAGCGGTCTTTCATCTTTCAGCGCGAAGCGCGGTCTTGCAGCGGAGCGGTCTTTTATTCTATCGTTACTTCTCCGCAGAGGTCTTTTTGGAGGAGTTCTTTGACGGTCTCGGGCTCGTCGGGGTTCTCGCCCAGCAGGTACATCATCTTGGTCAGCAGCGCCTCGGTGGTGATGTCGTAACCCGAGAGGACGCCCGCCTTGAGCAGGTTCATCGACACGGCGTAGAGCCCCATCTCCACGGAGCCGGTGTTGCACTGGGTCTTGTTCACGATGATGATACCCCGCTCCACCGCGTCGTGCAGCAGCCGATAGAGCCACTCCGACGAGGGCGCGTTGCCCGCACCGAAAGTCTCCAACACCAGCCCTCGCAGCCCGGGGGCAGTCAGCACCTGCTTCACAAACGCCTCTTGGATACCCGGGAAGAGTTTTAGCACCCCCACGTTTTGGTCGGTCTTCACCCGCAGGCGAAGCGGCAACGTAGGGTTATTGTAGTGAATAAGATGGGGCTGGTAGATGATGTGCACGCCTGCTTTGGCAAGCGCGGGGTAGTTGTAGGAGTTGAACGCCGAGAAATGCTCGGCATTGCGCTTGGTAGTACGGTTGCCGCGGAAGAGTTTATCCTCGAAGAAGAGCGTTACCTCCGGCACGATGGCGTTGCCTTCCTCATCCTTGGCGGCGGCAATCTCTATCGCCGTCAGCAGGTTTTCCTTTGCATCGGAGCGCAGCGTGCCGATAGGCAACTGGCTGCCCGTGAAGACCACCGGCTTGTTCAGGT
This sequence comes from Paludibacteraceae bacterium, assembly GCA_051870915.1. Lineage (GTDB taxonomy): Bacteria > Bacteroidota > Bacteroidia > Bacteroidales > Paludibacteraceae > Colicola. Next base: position 1,646 of record JBJECI010000106.1, on the reverse strand, counting down.
TCTCCAGCATGAACGACAGTGCGGAGGCAGAATAGGACATGGTGTCCGTACCGTGCAGGATGACAAAACCATCGTATTCACCATAGTGGTCATACACGGCATGCGCCATGCGCGCCCAATTCTCGGGATTCACATCCGACGAATCGAGCAACGGGGTGAACGCTTCCATATCGATATGGATATCGCTCGTAAAAAGTTCGGGGACAAATGCCTTGAAGGTCTCCATATCCGCCGGCAACAGCGCGCCCGACTCGCGGTCGCATACCATCGTGATAGTACCACCTGTTAATATGACAAGGACTTTTGACTCTTTTTTCATTTCGCCCGCAAAATTACTAAAAACTATTGAATACTCCAAATAAAATCGGGTAGAAATTGTATAATCAGGTCATTTTGTTAGCAATTTTATAGATTTTCGGGGTCAAGAAGGGGTTTGGCATACTTTTTGCGACCACGAACATGGAGAACCTGTCCGGGTACGCAGGCGTCCCCGCCTGCTAATTAAGAATTAAGAGGGCGCAGGCGTCCCCGCCTGCTAAATTGTAATTCGTAAATCGTAATTCGTAAATCATATATCCTATGAATCCTACACAAACAAGCGTATTGATTGCTGATGGCGACATCAATTTGAGTACCGTATTGGCGGACTATCTGCGGTCTATCAGTTTTACCGTAGATGTAACGAACAATGCAGAAACCACCTCAGATGCTATCAAACGGAAGAAGTACGACATCTGTTTGATGGAGTTGAGTTTCGCGGATGGCAGTGGTTTTGAGATTATGAAGACCCTGCGCGATAGCAATAACACGTTACCTTTGGTAGTGCTCAGCACGCGGACAGGACGAGACGATGTGATTCGTGCCTTTGAGTTGGGCTGCGATGATTATATTACAAAGCCTTTCTCAATGGATATTCTCATCCTTCGTATCCGCGCTATCCTTCGCCGTTACCACGCGGGCGAGAGCAAGCCGGAGACGGTGTTCGACATCAACGGGCGCGTGTTCGACTCCGTGCACCAGACCTTCGACGGCAAGCACATGTCTTCTCGCGAGAGCGACCTGCTCCTGCTGCTCTGCCGCAACCTCAACCAATTGGTGGAGCGCCATGTGATACTGAGTGCGCTGTGGAAGACGGAGGACTATTTCTCCTCCCGCTCCCTCTCCGTCTATGTCAACCACCTGCGCGGTTTCCTCAACGAAACGGGCTACCGCATCATCGGCGTCCACGGCAAGGGATACAAGATGGTGGACAACAAATAAAGTAATAAGTAAATAGGTAATAAGTAATAGAAAAGAGGCTGCCTGACAAGTTTGTTGGGTAGTCTCTTTTATATTATACAATTCCCTATCATACAACTGTACTCCATGATAATTGTCCATTTTTCGCACAACCCTCCCCAAACTGCCACCTTCATCAGTAGCATATTTTATCGTAACATTATCGTAACATAAAGCAGTCTGTAACGGGTCTTCTCCCTCCTATCACAATTGTCCAAAACACGTAAACAACTTTTTCAACTCCCGCCTATCGCTACAAAAAAAAAGAGGCTGTCTAACAAGTCTCTCATGCCCAGCCACCGGGTACGCCCCAACTGGTCGGGGCTAAAAAAGTACGAATGTATTTCCTTTATCTTTCATCCTTCACA
>JBJECI010000105.1:18107-34842 GCA_051870915.1 Paludibacteraceae bacterium | reverse complement strand
TCAAAGCATCCGCTTAGCAACATATATAAAGTCAAATTTTTAACGAACTATTGTTCTTTTGAACGTGTAATTATCATATAATTAACCATTAATTTTGCTAAGAAAAAATTATATGAATAATTACACGATAATTATATGTTAAAAAGTCCTTACACGATAATTGCATGTTAAAAAGTCCTTACACGATAATTGCATGTTAAAAAGTCCTTACACGAAAATAGCATGTTCACTGCATCAGTTTTCGAGGAGGAAGTGGAGGCGGTTGTAGATGTTGGCGGCAGAGGTGCCTGCATCGAAGTCGAGGAAGAGGAGCGACAGACGCGGGTAGGTCTGCTTGATGCGTTTCTCTATTCCCTTGGAGATGATATGGTTAGCGATACAGCCGAAGGGTTGCACCGACACCACTTTCTCCACGCCCGACTCCGCCAGCGCACAAATCTCACCGGGCAGGAACCAGCCTTCGCCGAAGTCCGCCGCGGGGTGGATGACCTGCTCCGAGAGGCGGCTAATCGTGAAGATGTCTTCAAAGTAGCGATAGAAGGGGAAGTCCGCGCAGAGTGCGTCGTACTGCTTCGCCACTCGCAGCAGCACCTTGTGCCCCAGCGACATGACCCACAGCGGCGTGTGCATGGACTTGATATGGTACTTGCGGTTGATGTGCGCATTGGGGAAGGAGGTGGAGAAGAAACTTGTCAGCGCAGGCGGCACTACCTCCACCCCACGGTCGATAAGCCACTGAACGACAGAGAGATTGCTGAAAGCGTTGTACTTGACGTAGATTTCCCCGACGAGCCCCACTCGCGGCACTTGCTTGTGCAGGTCTATCGCCGCCTTAAACTCCTCTACGGCTTCCGTCAGGAGGCGGTGTAGCGCTTTGTAGTCGCGTGCGGCGATAATCGGTTGTGCGGCAGCGATATAGTGGTCGTAGAGCCTGCGCGCAGTTCCCTTCACCTTCTCCCGCGGCGCGGAAGGGTAGTAGAGTTTGGCAAGCGCGTCGGCGTAGAAGAGTGCTTCGATGGTCGGGCGCGCTATCTTGCGCCACGGTATCTCGAAGCCCGGCTGGAAATTGCCCATGCTCGCGCCTGTCGCCACGGAGATGACCGGCACCTCGGCAAATCCCGCCGCCACGAGGGCGTTCTTGATGAGCGCATAGTAGTTGGAGGCGCGGCATTGTCCGCCCGTTTGCGTGATGGCGACGGCGGTGTTGTTCAGGTCGTACTTGCCCGATTTGAGTGCCCGCAACAGGCTGCCAATCACGATGGTAGCGGGGTAGCAGATATCGTTGTTGGCGTCTTTCAGTCCCTCCTCGGCATCGGCTTGGCTGCCCATCGGTAGCGGCTCGACATGGTAGCCCGCCATGGCGAGGATGGTGGGGATGAACTCAGTGTAGCCCTCCGCGAAATACGGCGCGATGATGGTGCGCCTGCGGTCCTCGGGCAGGAAAGGCTTGGTGGTGATGGGAGAAGGAGTGCTTTGCTGTCCGACCGCTGCACTGTCCGACCGTTTCACTGTCCGACCACTTTGTTGTCCGACCGCTACGCTAAACGACTGATTTACATTAGATACTATATCAGTCGGACAGCGCGAAGCGCGGTCGGGCAACGCAGTGGTCGGACAGTCGTCAGACGGTCTTTCAGCGTCAGCGGTCGGACTCTCGGTGCTTTCTATCAAGGAGCGGACGCGGAGGCGGAGGCTGCCGATGTTGTTCACATCGTCTATCTTCAATATAGTCAGGTTCTTGTGGTAGCGGCGTAGCACTTGGCGCACTTCGTCCAAGATGAACGCATCGGGTCCGCAGCCGAAGGACGTGAGTTCCACCATGTGCAGGCGCGGATAGGTGTGCTTACCCACGAAATACGCCGCCTTGAAGATACGGTTGGGGTACGCCCACTGGCAGAGCGCGTTCAGTTCGTTGTACACGCCCTGCCCCTCGCGGGTGGCGACATTCTCGGTGATGACATCCACCCCCATGTCGGCAATGGCTTCGGCGATACGGTGCTGGATGAGCGGGTCCACATGGTAGGGTCGCGCGGCGAGCAGGATGACCATGCGCCCTGCCTGCTCCGCCTCGCGCAGTATCTGCAAGGCGCGTCGCTCCAGCGTGTCGAGGTAGCGTTGCTGCTCCTGCAACGCCTGCGTGATGGCGTGGTCAATAGTCTCGCGGGTTATGCCGAAGGGCTGCAAGTAGTCGTGCAGACTTTGGCGCAAGAGGGGCTCTTCCTTGAAGGAGATGGCGGGTGCGTCCAAGGGGATATGCGCCGTGGCGGCGGAGTTGATACTGCTGGTCAGCACATCGGAGTAGCCGCTCACGATGGGGCAGTTGAAGGAGTTTTTGGCTTGCGCATCCTCTTTCTGCTCGAAGACCACCCACGGGTAGAAGATACGGTCCACCTGCTTCTCTATCAGGTCCATCACATGCCCGTGCATGAGTTTGGCGGGGAAGCAGATGTTGTCCGCTACGATGGTGCGAATCCCCTTCTCGTAGAGGCGGTTGGTGGAGGCAGCGGACAGCACCACGCGGAAGCCGCAGAGCGTGAAGAGCGTGTGCCAGAAGGGGTAGTTCTCGTAGATACCCAAGGCGCGGGGAATGCCGATAGTGGGCTTCCCCTCAGAGGATTGACGGTGGAAGAGGAGGTGGTATTTCTCCTGCATCATGTTCGCGCCTTTTTGGCTGGCAGTGTGTTGGTTGGCGTACACCCGCTCGCAGTTGTTGCCGGAGTAGTAGTGGTTGCCGTTGCGGAAACGGTAGCAACGGACACGGCAATGGTTCTCGCACCCCGGGCAGGTCTCCACCGTCTCCTCAAACTGATTGGCTTGTAAGATATTATCGAGCAACATGGTTCTCTAATTAAGAATTATGAATTAAGAATTAAGAGGGCATTGATAATTAAGAATTAAGAATTATGAATTAAGAGGGTTCATTCTCTGAGTTGTTGGCATACTACGCCCTCTTAATTCTTAATTCTTAATTCATAATTAAAGAGAGCATAGAGTGCGGCGCCGTAGGCGCCCATGAGTTCGGGGCAGGGGGCGAAGGTTACTTGGCAGCCAGTCAGTTTCTCCAATGCACGGACGACGGAATGGTTCTTGAAGGTGCCGCCCTGCACGACGATATGCTCGCCTAACTCGCTGACACTTTGCAGTTTAAGCACCTTATAGAGGCAGTTCTTGATGACCGAGTAACTGAAGCCTGCGGCAATGTCCTCTATGGCGGCACCCTCGCGCATCGCCTGCTTCACCTTGCTGTTCATGAAGACCGTGCAGCGGGTGCCGAGGTCGTAGGGGTGCGCGGCGAAGAGCGCTTTCTCTGCGAACTGCTCCACGGTGTAGCCCAACTGCTGCGCGAACGTCATCAAGAAGGAGCCGCAGCCGGAGGAGCAGGCTTCGTTAATCTCTATGCGCTGTATGGAGCCGTTCTCCACGAAGATGGCTTTCATGTCCTGCCCGCCGATGTCCAACACGAAACTCACCTGCGGGCAGAGGTGCTTGGCGGCAAGGAAGTGCGCCATCGTCTCTACGATGCCGTGGTCGAGGTTGAACGCCGTCTTGAGCAAGTTCTCGCCATAGCCTGTGGCGCAACTGCCCGCAATCGTTATGTCGTGCCCTATCGCTTCTCGCATGGTCGAGAGAGCGTCGTAGAAGGTCTGGAAGGCGTTGCCGCGGTTGTAGCGATAGTCGGAATAGACCATGTCGCCGCGGTCGTTGAGGAGCACTAACTTGGTGGTGGTGCTGCCGGAGTCCACGCCGAGAAAATAGGTGGTTGAGAGTTGAGAGTTGAGAGTTGAGGGTGGAAAGTTGAGCGTTGAGGGTTGAGAGTTGAGAGAGATAGTCTGCTTCTGTTGGAGCCAGGTGTTGTAGTCGTGGCGGTTGGTGAAGAGGGGCTCGAGCGAGGAAGTTGTGAGCGAGAGGGTATCCGCATGCGCGAAAAGGGCTGCCAAATCCTGCAAACTTGAAACTTGGAACTTGAAACTTGCACCTTTGTCGCTCTTTCCTACTCGCAATGCCGTTCCGATGGCGGGAATCCACTGCGTATGCTCGGGCACGATGAGGTCGTCTTCGGAGAGCGCCATCGCCTGCGCGAGGTGCTTGCGCAGTTCGGGAATGTAGGCAAAGGGACCTCCGCAGAGGAAGACTTTCGGCAGGATGTCCATGCCTCGCGCCAACGCGCTGACCACCTGCATGGAGATGGCGTGGAGCATGGAGGCGGCGATGTCCTCTTTCGGCACACTGCGGCTGATGAGGTTCTGCACATCGGTCTTCGAGAAGACCCCGCAACGCGAGGCGATGGGATAGATGGTCTTCGCCCGTGCTGCCAAGTCGTTCAACTCCGAGACATCCACGCCGAGGAGCGTTGCCGTCTGGTCGATGAAGGCTCCCGTGCCGCCGGCGCAGTTGCCGTTCATGCGCATGTCGGGCACTCTGCCCTCAGCGAAGAAAATCATCTTCGAGTCCTCGCCGCCGATGTCCACCAGCGTGTGCGTCTCGAGGTAGCAGGTGCGCACCACCTCCGCTGCGGCAATCACCTCCTGCTCGAAGGGGATACCCAGCCGCTCGGCATAGCCCATGCCCACGGAGCCCGTCATGCCTACCGCCACTTTGATACTTTCGGGGGCTGTGGTGCGGCTCCCGACCTGTCCGGGTACGCCCCGACCGGTCGGGGCTTTCAAGGAGGTGCGGTCTCCAGGCCGCACCATATCATCCGAAGAAATCGCTGCTTGCGCCGCCTTCATCGAGGTCAGCATCTCGCGGGCTACTGCCATGGGGTTGGCGTTATGCCGCCGATAGTCGCAAGCGAGCACCTGCCCGCGTGCATCCATCAACGCCATCTTGATGGTGGTCGAACCGATGTCTATACCTAATGAATATGTTTGCATAGCACTCTCCATATTGCTAATAAGTCTATTGTTTAATAGGTCTATTAAATACAGCGACAAAGGTACGGCTTTTTCGTGTATCGAGCAAATATATACCTTAAAAACATAAAGATAGGACTGTTTTTCGTAATGATTGTGCTATATATATATATATATTATTCATCCACGCTATCTTTCTAACATTAACTTCGGGTTCTCCTTACACATCAAACAGACATTCTCCCCGAAATGAGACTTAGATAATCTTAGGTGATTCATAGGTGATTCATAGGTGATTCGTAGGTGATTCGTAGGTGATTCGTAGGTGATTCGTAGGTGATAGATAGTGTGTTTATGGCAATGATATACGAGTTAACCTAATATTTATCAGACAAAAGCCCCGAAGGGGCGAAATAGATTAGCGTAGGAACTTGTCCCTACGTGAAAAGCCCACCTAATGCAAGCCCTGTAAGGGCGACATAACTCAATTTTGAATCACTGGGTCAACTTGTATATCATGACCTAAATTATTGTTATTTTTCGCGAATTATTTGCACATCTCAAATAAAAGTAGTACCTTTGCAGCAGATATTCAATCATACCTATGAAACGCGGCTTTTTATACCTTTGTTTGAGCGCGGTGTTGCTCAGCAGTTCGCAGGCGGTTTGGGCTTGGGGGCAGAAGGGACACCGTATCATTGCGCAAGTGGCATACGACAACCTCTCGGGCAGCACGCGGCGCAAGATAGACAAAGTGCTCGGAGCACACGGCGCCATCTATCTGGCTAACTGGCCAGACGAGATAAAAAGCGACACCATCTACCCCTACTCCCACGATTGGCACTATCAAGACCTGCCTGCCGGATTGAGCGATTCGGCACTGGTGGCTATGCTGACAGACTACCCTACAGAGGGCGGTAACCTATTTCGTGCCTTAGACAGTCTGGCAAATGCGCTGCGCCACGACAAGCAGAACAAAGTGGCATTGACCTTCTTGGTGCACCTGAGCGGAGACCTCTTCTGCCCGATGCACATGGGGCATTTGGACGACAAGGGCGGCAATCAGGTGAAGTGCAAGTGGTTCGGGCAGAAGACGAACCTGCATAGTATCTGGGACGGGAAGATTATTGAGTCGCGCGGGTATTCCTATTCGGAGTACGCACAGTATATAGAGGATAAATTTGGGGCGGAGAAGGAGGCGATAGTGGCTATGTCGGAGGCAGATGTGCTCCGACATAACTATGCTTTGACCACGGCGATATATGACTATCAAACCACTTGGAACGAGAATGCGTACCACTACGTCTATCGCTGGGCAGAGCCGATGGAGTGGCAACTCTATGCCGCTGGCATCCGATTAGCGCAACTGCTGGAAGAGATATACTAAAATGAAAACATTGTATATCATAGCAGGCTGTAACGGAGCTGGAAAGACCACTGCCGCATATACTATCCTGCCCGAGATATGGCAATGTCAGGAGTTTGTAAATGCAGATGAGATTGCACGCGGGTTGTCGCCCTTCAATCCCGAGAGCGTAGCCATACAAGCAGGGCGATTGATGTTGGAGCGCATAGAGACATTGTTAGAGCAGCAGGAATCCTTTGCGATTGAGACCACATTAGCCACACGGTCTTATGTACAATTGGTACGAAAAGCCCATGCAAAAGGCTATTGCGTGCAGTTGCTCTTCTTTTGGTTGAACAGCCCCGAAGTAGCCATACAGCGTGTCGCCAAAAGGGTGGCAGAAGGAGGACATGATATTCCGAAAGAGGTTATCAAAAGACGCTACCACGCAGGAATACGGAACTTTTTTGAGTTGTATAAAGATATTGTGGATAGTTGGATAGTAGTAGATAACGGACACAATCCGAGAAAAGCCATCGCTACAAAAGACGAAATAATTGACCTTACTAACTTTCAGTATTTTAAGCAGTGCTATGACCAAGAAAAATAGACAGCAATTTGCACATCGCTTGATGCAAGGCTTGGAGTTGGCAGAATACAGACTGCTGAAAGAGAAAGCCTTACAAAACAAAACTATCATACAAAGTAATGATAAAGGCGGCTACATAGAGGTTCCCGCAAGGGTGGTATTTGAGCAACTGTACCATGAAACGGTCAAATAGTAAATTGTCAAATTGTCAAATAATAATATGAAGAAACTATTTACGCTATTCTTGTGTTTGGGCGCGGGCGCGATGGTATGGGCGCAGACGCTGAAAGTAACAGGTACCGTGGTGGATGAAGACAACGGCGAGCCGCTGATTGGTGTGTCCGTGCTGGAGATGGGCACCACCAATGGTATCATCACCGATGTGGACGGCAACTTCACTATCACCGTATCGGAGAATGCCAAGTTGCAATTGTCGTATGTCGGCTATGCCACTTTGGAAATCAAAGCCAAGAAGAACCTCGGCATTATTGAGATGAGCGGCGAGGCAGTGGCGCTGACCGACGTGTTGGTAACCGGACAGTTGGCTAAACAGCAGAAGACGCCTGTGGCAGTGAGCCAAGTAACGGCACTGGAGATAGAGGAGCGCTTGGGCGGACAGGAGTTCCCCGAAGTGCTAAAGAACACGCCGGGCGTGCATGCCAACGGACAAGGCGGCGGCTGGGGCGACTCGGAAATCTGGATGCGCGGTTTCGACAACACCAATGTGGCGACCATGGTCAACGGCGTGCCGATGAACGATATGGAGAACGGTACCGTCTATTGGTCAAACTGGCAGGGACTGAGCGACGTAACCAGCGTGATGCAGACCCAGCGCGGTATGGGCGCAAGCAAGGTGAGCGCACCGTCCGTGGGCGGTACTATCAACATCGTTACCAAAGGTATAGACGCGAAGCAAGGCGGTTTCTTGAGTTACGCGATGGGCAATGACGGATACAATAAGATTGCTTTCTCGGTCTCCACAGGTTTGATGCAGAGCGGCTGGGCTATCACGGTGTTGGGTTCGCGTACATGGGGCGACGGCTACATCCAAGGCACGGGCTTTGAGGGCTACACTTACTTCGCCAATATCTCCAAGCGTATCAACGATCGCCACCAACTCTCGCTGACGGGCTTCGGCGCACCGCAAGGACACTGGCAGCGCCCTTCCGGCTCGAGCGGCGCACTGACGCTCGCTGAGTGGAACAACGTGAAGAAATACATGAAAGACGGTATGGACCACCGACGCTACAACCCCGCTTACGGCTACGGGAACGATGGCAAGCAGAAAGGTGCCAACTACAACAAATACCACAAGCCGCAGATTTCGCTTAACCACGTTTGGCAGATTGATTACAAGTCCTCGCTCTCTACCTCGCTCTACACCTCCATCGGGCGCGGTTTCGGCTACACGGGCGAGGCAAGTCCCTACTCGGAATACTCCTATTCCGACCTGACGCGCGGAGCCTACAACGGCGTGGTATGCACCACTTTCCGCCGCGAAGATGGCACGTTTGACTACGGAGCCATAGAAGACCTGAACGCAGCCAGCGAGAACGGCTCACAGTTGATTATCGCCGAAAACCGCAACTACCACAACTGGTACGGACTGGTCAGCACCTACAACAACAAGTTCGTTGACGAGCGACTTGACTTCACGGCTGGTATTGATGTGCGCTACTACCAAGGTATTCACACCGCCGTCATCAGCGACTTGCTGAGCGGCGAGTACTTCATCGATGCCACCCGCGCCAACAGCGTTTCTGCAGAGAATAACATCCATCGCAACGACCCTGATTGGACGTACCAAAAACAGACCGTAGGCGACATCGTCTATCGCGACTACACGGGTCACGTGATGCAGGAAGGTGCCTTTGCTACCTTGGAATGGAACCAAGACAAGTTCATGGCATTCCTTAACGGTTCATTCTCCTATACCCACTACTGGCGTGTGGATCGCTTCTACTACGATGAGGAGCACCAACGCTCCGAGACCATCGGGTATGCAGGCGGGACAATCAAAGCCGGTGCGAACTACAACTTCAACGAGCACAACAACATCTTTATCAACGCCGGATTTATCAGCCGTGCACCTAAGTTCAGCGGTGCCTTTATGACCTCCACCTCCAGCCACGCTTTCAACCGCAATGCGAAGAACGAGAAGATAGCATCCGTGGAAATAGGCTACGGATTCCACAACGAGTATGTGAACTTTATCGCAAATGGCTACTACACCCGCTGGATGGACAAGACGATGGCAAAAAATACCAGTGAACAACAATACGAATCATACGTCAACATGACCGGCGTAGGCGCTCAACACATGGGATTGGAATTTGAGTTCAAAGCACGCCCTGCCAAATGGATAGAGATAGAGGCGATGTTCTCCATTGGCGACTGGCGTTGGAAAGGCAAGGATGTGATTGGCTACGGGTATGACGAGCATGGCAATGCAGTAACAAAAGACCATGCTATCACCACCCCGGGGTGCACAGAGGAAGGTAAGGAGCACGTATGGTATATCATCAATTTGGAGGATATCCGCGTGGGCGGACAGGCACAGACTACGGCAAACTTGGGTGTGTTATTCAAACCGTTCAAAGGATTCCGAATCGGAGCAGACTATACCTTGTATGAAAGGAACTACTCTTACTTCTCGCTATCTGGTAATAACCTATCTCCCTTTAAGACGGTGAATGTAACCGCACCTTACCGTTGCCCGACAGGCGGTGCATTGGATATGCGGGCAAGTTATACCTTCGACTTCGGGAAGTGCCGTGCTACCTTAGGAGCGAATGTTACAAACGTGCTGAACCAGTACTACATAGAGAAAGCGTACAGCGCAACTACCGTTTCGCAGTCCATTGCAGAGAATACGATTGACAACATCTATTTCTTCTACAACAAAGGACGGCAGTGGAACATCCGCTTGAAACTGGCATTCTAAAATGTCCGGGTGCGCCTTGTCCGGGTGCGCGGGCGTCCTCGCCCGCTTGAAACTTGAAACAAGAAACTTGATACATGAAACTTGATACTTGAAACTATATACTTGAAACTTATGAAGACGAGATATATCATACCCGCACTGGCACTGATGATGGTGTCGTGTGAGAACTTCTTTGACGAGAAGCAACTTGGCAACTCGGATTATACCCCATCGGATGTGCGCACCGATATGACCTATTCGCTCACAAGCGATGACTTGGCGCAAATCACCAAGAAAGGTACGGAGTACGAAGAGAAAGCCAAATCGCTATGTACAGCCGAAGACTCATCCGCCTACGAGGCTTGGCTCTCTATCGGCACACTCAAAGCCTTCAACGAAGATGCCGATGCCGACATATACGTCCCCATGTTCATGGCGACAAAATTCCCCTACTTGGATGCCGGCACGATATGCAAAGTATATTATCCTTTCTACAAAGGTAAGACCAATCGCGTGCAGCCCTTCATGTCCGCCACGGGATACACACTGACCGAAGAAGATTATAAGACCATTTGGGGCGGTCGGGGAGCTGATTACCTGACTATCACCTCCGAACCGAATATCCCCGACTTCTTGGCAAGCAAGTTCCCCACCGCTACCGAGGGCAAGATTATGGTGCTGACCTACAAATCGCTCAACACCGACCCCGACACCATCTATCCTCCCCTACCCTATGAATGTACAGTAGGCGAGTTGCTGGAAGCCAAAGAGACGGTGGAGCACCAACTGACAGGCGTTGTCGGGACAGTGAAATCCACCACCTACGGACGCTTCAACCTAATAGATGGTCAGGACTCCATCTATGTGTACGGACTTACAGACGAAGCCGGCAATAAAGTATGGAAAGACAAAGGTATTCAGCAAGGCGACCAAATCACCATTCGCGGCAAGTACAACGACGATAGTGGCGAACCGCAACTGCACAATGCCATCTATGTCAGCCACTCGCCTACTCATTTGGGAAAGCCCGCGCGCAAACAAGCCGCTTCCCCGCTCGTGCAAGATACGGTATATAAGACCATTATCTACCAGTTGGAGCAAGGCGAATGGAAACTCTACACCAACGACCAAGTAACCAAATACTTTTCCCTGCCCACCTCGTTCTACGAGGAGATAGGCAGCAATTCTATCGCTAATCCGGCAGAACTGATTGCCACATACCTGCGTCTCAACTATCCGTATGCCGCAGAGAAAGACATCTACCTCGTGGCTTATCGCGGCACAAGCGGCATGACGGCAGACGAGTTCACCTTCGATGGTACGGAATTTGTGATGAATACAGGGTACACCACTGAGGAGATGAACTTTGTGCGCAACGACAATTGGCTCGCCGACATCTCCACCTACTACACCACGCCGTTTGTGAATAGCGGGCAAGCCGATTTCACCATTCAGCATGTCAATTTGGACGGGTTGAGTTACGTATGGCGCTACCAAGCCTCCTATGGTATGACGGCTTCGGCGTATGTGAGCGGCACGAACCACGTGGTGGAAGATTGGTTAGTAAGCCCCTCTATCCGCTTGAAGAAGAGTGTGAACCCGAAGATGCACTTTGACCACGCTATCCGTTACGGCAATACAGACTATAACAAGGAGTGGCTTAAGGTAATGGTAACCAACAACTACACCGGCGATGTTACCACCACCGAGTGGGAACATTTGGAGTTCCCCGACTCTATCCCCAACGGCAGCAACTGGACATTCCTCAACACGGGTGATTTCGACTTGAGTAAGTACAACAACGAGACCATCGTGATTGCCTTCCAGTACAACACCTCCGCCGGCGAACTGACCTCCGCTCCCACTTGGGAAATTCAAAACCTGCTCGTCTTTGAGCCCAAAGAGGGAGAATAGACGATTTGACCATTTGACCATTTACTATTTGACTATTTGAGTATTTACAAATTAACCATTTATATTAACAACTTTAATCAACAAACGTTATGAAAAAGTTATTTACAGTATGCGCAGCCTTAGTCGCTGCCATGACCATGAGCGCAGAGAACATGACTTGCGCTGATGCCGCTGCCGCAGCACTCGCTTTAGGCGAAGGTGTAACAGCAACCGACTCTGTTACAGTAATAGGTTATGTGTCTGTGCTTAAAAGCGATGTTTCGACCAAGTATGAAACACCTCAACAACAATTTTACATGGATGACACAAAAGGGTCCAACAAAGAAACTTTACAAATCTATTTTGCCAACATTCCAGTAGAGTTTCGGGAATCTTTAACCTCCCTCAATGTTGGAGATAAAGTCTCTGTTACAGGTCAATTATGCCATTATGTAAAAAATGGTGCTGCTACTCCTGAATTAGTAAATGGCAATGTTATAATGCTTGAACGTAACGAAGTAAAGATTGACACACTTGACATGACAACTTGCGAAGTAATCGCAGAAGCAGAAGAACTGAATGCCGACGATTATTTAGATGATGTGATAAGAGTAAGCGGTTTGGTAAGTGCAATATCGAGTACAAGCGACAGGCAACAAACTTTTGATATGACATGCGATGCTAATGACAAAATTTTTCAAGCATATAACGTTGCCATTTCCGAGCCTGTTGCTATAGGAGACTCTGTAATTGTTGTAGGCAAAGTAATGAACTATAACGGAAAAATTGAAGCAAACGGAGGAAAAGCATATATCACCAAGAAAGGCAATGTGAAGATTGATACCCTCTCTGTAACCGTTGCTGAAGCATTGGCAGCTGCTCAAGCATTGGAGAACGGTGCTACAAGTAAGGATGTATATGCTGTTACAGGTTATGTAGATAGTATTTCGTATGCTTATAGCGAACAATATGACAATATATCGTTCTTTATGTGCGATGATATGGCTAATCCCGTGTATGAGTTTCAAGCATATCGCGCAAAAGGCGGTAAAGATTTGACCGTTGGCACAAAAGTAATTGTAACCGGTAACCTCATACATTACTACAAAGCAGCCACAGAGGACAAAGCAGAGTTGCATAGTTATCAAATGAATGCCGGTGCTACTATTGAGATTGTCGGTGGTACTGAAGGCGTAGAGAATATCACCATTGATAATGCGGCTACCAAACTGATTGAGAATGGTCAGTTGGTTATCATCCGCAATGGCATGCGCTACAATGCAGCCGGCGTTGTAATAGAATAAGCAAATGAACACATACAATAATAAGAGGCTGTGTCATGTTTGCACAGCCTCTTATTTCTTTTCTACTCTACCAATTATTCGCCTACAATACTCACTTCTCCATCGTGCAAGCAATAGTGCTCGCCGGTGGCGGGGCAGGTGGCAGTGCCAGACTCGTTGAAGTGCAGTTTCTCGCCGTGGCGGCTTACCCAGCCGATGCGTCTTGCGGGGTTGCCGACCATCAGCGCGTAGGCGGGCACGTCCTTCGTTACGACGGAGCCTGCTCCGATGAGGCAGTAGGCGCCCAAGCGGTGCCCGCAGACGATGGTGGCATTGGCACCCACCGACGCGCCGCGCTCGATGATGGTTTCGCGGTATTCGGACTTGCGGCTGACTGCCGAACGGGGGTTGATGACATTGGTGAAGACCATGCTCGGACCGAGGAACACATCGTCTTCGCAGCGCACGCCCGTATAGACCGACACGTTGTTTTGTATCTTGCAGTTCCTGCCCAGCACCACATCGGGCGAGATAACGACGTTCTGCCCGATGTTGCAGTCCTCGCCGATGGTGCAGCCCGCCATCACATGGCTGAAATGCCAAATCTTGGTGCCCTTGCCTATGCGGCACCCCTCATCTACATACGATGATTCGTGAACGAAATAATCCATTATTAGTGGTCGGTGGTTAGTGGAGGTGCGGTCTCCAGGCCGCACCATAGAATTTATAGTACTCAGAGTCGAAACTAATCAGTCTTTCATCCTTCATCCTTTATCCTTCATCCTAAAAGAACGCTTTGAAGATATCGTTTCCGTTGGCGAAGATGAGCAGCGCGAGGAGCAGCCAGAAGCCGATGTTGTTCGCCACCTCGAGGAACTTGTCGCTCGGTTTCTTGCGCGTGATAATCTCCCACAAGAGGAAGAGGATATAGCCTCCGTCCAGCACGGGGATGGGGAGGAAGTTCATGAACGCCAGCGCGAGGCTGATGAACGCCGTCATGCTCCAGAACGAGTGCCAATACCACACATTGGGGAACATGTTGCCGATAGCGCCGAAGCCGCCGACCGACTGCGCACCTTCCTTGGTGAATATCAGTCGGAACTGCTTCACGTAGAGCACCAGCATGTCCCATCCGCTCTTGATTCCGGCGGGGATGGCCTGCCAGAAGGTGTAGTCGGTGTGCTCCAAGGGGTAGAAGGAGTAGAGTCCTTTCATATAGACGCCCATTGTGGCTTGGTCGCCGATGAACATCCGCGTCTCTCGGTACACCGCGCTGTCGCCCGCCACGGTGCGGTAGTAGCCCACGGTAATGCTGTCGCAGGGGTATTTCTGCAACTCGTTGCGCACCTGTACCACGCAGGGAGTCTCTACGCCATTGATTTTCACTATTCTATCGTCTTTCTCAATGCCTGCGAAGTAGGCGGCGTTGTCGGGCATGACCGAGTCCACCACGAAGGGGATGAACTCCGAGATGAGGACATAGCCGCGTTTGTGGTAGGATTTGTCGGCGTGCGCTTTCTGCCGCTCCTGCTTGTCGTGCTCGTTGACAATCGCCATGTAGCGCTCGTCCAAGTCCTCCGACAGGGTCAGGCTGACGGTGTCCGTGCCGCGCAGCACCACCACGTCGCGCTTGCCTTCGATGATAAGTGCGTTGGCTACCTCGCTGAGGCTCTGCGGCTCTTCTCCGTTGATTGACAGTATCTTATCCTGCTGTTGGAAGCCCTCTTGCAGCAACACGTCGGAGTAGTACAAGCCCGAGTCAATCTTCTGCAACGGCAGCGCGTCGGTGCCCCAATGCGCCACCACGCCGATGTAAATCACGAGCGCGCCGATGAAGTTCATCAGGATACCGCCCATGATGATGAACAGCCGTTGCCATGCGGGTTTGGAGCGGAACTCCCACGCCTGCGGCTCCGAGGGCAGGTCGTCTATCGAGTGGGTCTCGTCCACCATGCCCGCGATGGCGCAGTAGCCGCCGAAGGGTAGCCAGCCGATGCCCCATTCCGTGTTGTCGGGGTCGCGACGCCAGTCGCCCTCGGGCAGCGCCATGCGCTCCTCGTCGGTCATCGGGCGAAGGACGGGGTTGCCTTTCTTGTCTTTCTTCGGCTCCTTCGTCATCGGGTCTATCACCTCCACCGCGGCGGGCTCCACGTTCTTCGAGAAGAACTTAAAACGCCACTTTCCGTCCACTTTCTTGGCGCGAAAGAGCGAAATCTGCGGGTTGAAGAACATGTAGAACTTCTCCACGCGTACCTTAAATAACTTAGCAAAAAGAAAATGCCCGAACTCGTGAATAATCACCAAGAGACTCAGGGCAACTATCAATTGTAACCACTTCATATTCAGTTTGTTAATGTGTGAAGAAAGCGCATGCGCTCTCTTAATTCTTAATTCATAATTCTTAATTATTATGAATCATCTTCTCGGCTATCGTCCTCGCCTCTTGGTCGGCGGCGACGTAGTCTTCGTAGGTCGGCTGCGCGATGAACGGTGCTTTGTCCATCGTGGCGGCAATCACCTCCGACATCTGCAAGAACCCGCATCGTCCCTCGCGGAAAGCAAGGTTCGCCACCTCGTTGGCGGCGTTCAGCACGCAGGGCACGTTGCCGCCGCGCCTCATCGCCTCGTATGCCAGCCCGAGGTTCGGGAACCGCTGCAGGTCGGGCTCCTCGAAGGTCAGGTCGCGCACGGCAAACAGGTCCATGCGCGGGAAGTCGCTGTGCAGACGCTCGGGGTAGGTGAGCGCGTACTGTATCGGCAGCCGCATGTCGGGCGCGCCCAACTGCGCTTTCACCGCGCCGTCCGAGAACTGCACCGCCGAGTGCACTATCGACTGCGGGTGCACCAGCACCTGTATCTTCTCCGCGGGCACGCCGAACAGCCACTTCGCCTCAATCACCTCGAAGCCTTTGTTCATCATGCTTGCCGAGTCGATGGTTATCTTCGCGCCCATGTCCCAGTTGGGGTGTTTCAGCGCGTCGGCAGCCGTCACGTGCGCCATCTGCTCGAGGGTGAAGCGGCGGAAAGGTCCGCCGCTCGCCGTCAGCAGTATCTTCTCTATCTCGCTGCGGCTCTCGCCCGCCAGCGACTGGAAAATCGCGGAATGCTCGCTGTCCACGGGCAGGATGGGCACGCGGTGCTCCTGCGCCAGACGGCAGATGATTTCGCCTGCCACCACCAGCGTCTCTTTGTTCGCCAGCGCGATGGTCTTGCCGGCTTTTATCGCCTCTATGGTCGGGCGCAGACCGGCGTACCCCACCATCGAGGCGACCACGATGTCGATACTCGGCATGGTAACCATCTGCGCGATGGCGTCTGCGCCTGCCCATACCTTCACGGGCATGTCTTGCAGCGCCTCTTTCAGCACCTCGTACTTGCTCTCGTCGCCTATGCATACCACCTCGGGGTGGAACTCCCGCGCCTGTGCCACCAGCATATCCACGCTGCGATGGGCACACAAGGCATACACCTCAAAGCGCTCTTTGTTCGCACGCACCACGTCCAGCGTCTGCGTACCGATTGACCCTGTGCTACCAAGTATGGCTATCTGTTTCATATTGCTCCCGACTCCATATTAAAGATATAAGCGAACTATTTCAACAGTCAAAGACTAATTTAGTTTTTGGTAATGAATAATTAATGAAGAATTATAAGAAAATGCCTGCATCCCGACCTTCGGGATTATATGTTAAAGAAAGAAATATTTGAATAATTTTTGGAAATTTTTGTTGAAATAAAAAAATCGTTGTTTCGATGTATGTATCTTGTTCCTGGTTCCAAATTAAAATACAATCACTTCCTCAGGATTTATGTAGAGCCCGTTCTTCCAAAGTTCAAACTCCAGCAGCG
>JBJECI010000105.1:3751-18007 GCA_051870915.1 Paludibacteraceae bacterium | reverse complement strand
ACTTCCTCAGGATTTATGTAGAGCCCGTTCTTCCAAAGTTCAAACTCCAGCAGCGGTTGCTTCCCGAGCAGCGCAATGCTCTCGCCCGCCTGCACCCGCGTGCCAACGGTCTTCAGCACGGTACTCACATGCCGATACACGCTCACGTAGTTCTCGTGCTGCAACATCACCGTGAAGGTCTCGTCCAACTCGTGCGACACATACACCACCGTCCCTGCCATCACCGCTGTAACGTTCTCGTTCTCCACCGCCCGCACCAGCACGCCGTATCGGTGCGCCTCGGGCATCACATGCCGCTCCACCACGCCGTGCAACGGGCGGAAGAAACTCACCGTCGGCTGGCTCGTCTGCGCGTCGAACAGTTGCAGGTTGTCTTTCTCTTTTGCCTCATACTGCGCCACGAACTCCGCCGTCGCCTCGTTCTTCGCCTCCAGCAACTGCTCGCGCATGATAATCTGCAGCGAGTCCAGACTCTGCACCGTGTCGCTCTGCACCGTGCCGGCGGTAACCTGCTGAATAACAGATAAGTACTGCCGCTGCAAGGCAAGGTCGGCACTCAGCGAGTCCACCCGCGCCGACTCCACTATCAACTGCTGGCGTATGCTCTCGCTGTACCCGGGCAGGATGTTGCGGATAGGCGTATAGACAATCAGCACCGACAGCAACCCTATCGTCAGCAGGAAGAGCAGGAAGAAGATACTGAACGCACCAAACCCGTTGAGGTGGATATGCCACAACTCATTCAGGTTCGACTCATCCACCATCGACAAGCGATACTTGTGCATCACTCTCCGCCAGAAACCGTCTTTCTTCTTCTCTTCCATCTTGTTGATTCTAAATAAATTGCCCACCGAATACGTGTGCGTTGCTCACCGGGGACGCCCCGACTTGTCGGGACGGGCAGTTCGGAACGAACTGTTTTGAAAAGTAATGATTTCTTATTTTCCCCTCCCTTGCGAAGCCCTTCACTCCCCCTTTGTAGGGGGAACCGGAGGGGGGGCCTTGAGGGTCGGGGAGGGGTCTTACATCCTACAATATCGTGCACCCCGCGCAGGGTTTCAACTGCTTGAAGAAGTCGTTGCCCTTGTCGTCCACCAAGATGAACGCGGGGAAGTTCTCCACCTCAATCTTCCATATCGCCTCCATGCCCAACTCGGGATACTCCACGCACTCGATGGACTTGATGTTCTCCTGCGCCAGTATGGCTGCCGGACCGCCTATCGAGCCGAGGTAAAAACCGCCGTGTTTCTGACAAGCGTTGGTAACGTCTATCGAGCGGTTGCCTTTCGCCAGCATGATGAGCGAGCCGCCGTGGTCTTGGAACTCATCCACATACGGGTCCATGCGCCCTGCCGTGGTCGGTCCCATCGAGCCGCAGGCCATCCCCGCAGGAGTCTTCGCAGGACCGGCGTAGTAAATCGGATGGTTCTTCAGGTACTCGGGCATTGCCTCGCCGGCGTCCAAACGCGCTTTTATCTTCGCGTGCGCAATATCTCGCCCCACAATAATCGTGCCGTTCAGCGACAGGCGCGTGCCTATCGGATATTTCGTCAGTATCTTGCACACATCCGCCATCGGCTGGTTCAGGTCGATACGCACGGCATCGCCCTCGCCCGCGTTGCGCAACTCCTCGGGAATCAGCGACGCGGGGTTGCTGTCCATCTTCTCTATCCAGATACCGTCTTTGTTGATTTTGCACTTGATGTTGCGGTCTGCCGAGCAACTCACGCCCAGTCCAATCGGGCAACTTGCGCCGTGGCGAGGCAGGCGTACCACACGCACGTCATGTGCCATGTATTTCCCGCCGAACTGCGCGCCCAATCCTATCTTGTATGCCTCTTGCAGCAGTTGTTTCTCCAACTCCACGTCGCGGAATGCACGACCTGTCTCGTCGCCCGTAGTCGGCAGATTATCATAGTAATGCGTCGATGCCAACTTCACCGTCAGCAGGTTCTTCTCCGCGCTCGTACCGCCTATCACGATGGCGATATGATACGGAGGACAAGCCGCCGTACCGAGACTCTTCATCTTCTCCACGAGGAACGGAATCAGCGTCCCGTGGTTCTGAATACGCGCCTTTGTCTCCTGATACAGATAGGTCTTGTTCGCGCTGCCGCCGCCCTTCGTCACGCACAGGAAGCGATACTCCATCCCCTCCGTCGCCTCGATGTCTATCTGCGCGGGCAGGTTGCACTTCGTGTTCACCTCCTCGTACATCGACAGCGGCGCGTTCTGCGAATAGCGCAGGTTATCCGTCGTGTACGTGTTGAAGACACCCTTGCTCAGTGCCTCCTCGTCGCAGTAGCCCGTCCATACCTGCTGACCTTTCTCGCCGTGTACGATAGCCGTTCCCGTGTCCTGACACAGCGGCAACTGCCCTTTGCATGCCACCTCCGCGTTGCGCAGGAAGGTCAGCGCCACATACTTGTCGTTGGCGCTTGCCTCGGGGTCGCGCAGTATCTTCGCCACCTGCTCGTTGTGCGAACGGCGAAGCATGAAACTCACGTCGTGAAATGCCTGTTGAGCCATCAGCGTCAAGCCCTCTGCCTCCACTTTCAGCATCGGATGTCCCTCGAACTCGCCAACCGACACATAGTCTTTGGTCAGCAGATAATACTCCGTCTCGTCTTTACCCACCTGAAACATAGGTGCATACTTAAATTCCATATCGATAGATGTTTAATATTAGTCCATTTCCTCACTCCTACCCTATTCCCACTTATACATCCGCAAAAATTGTCCGTTTTTCGCATAACCACCCTCCCATCAGCCCCCCGATTTCATCATAACTTTATCGGAACATAATAAGGGTTATATAAGGGTCTAATAAGGGTCTTACCGTGTTCACGCCGATTGTCCAAAATTCGCATAACCGCCCCATGCCTTACCTCCACACTTGCACACCCAATCATCCTATGCCTCTCTATAACATTCTCTGCGCGCGCTCAATAAGAATTACAAATGGTTTGCAAAGATACGAAAAAAAACGAACATACACAAGAAAATCAAGAAAAAATGCACTTTCTCGTATTTTTTTTGCCCGAAAATTTGGTCATATCAAAAAAAAGCAGTACCTTTGCACTCGCTTTTGAAAAACGGGACCATCCCGCATGAATATATGAGCGAATCAAGAGCCTGCAAGACGGAGAAATGACTCCGCAGCGCCCTCTTAATTCTTAATTCATAATTCTTAATTAAAAAAAGCCGTCTCCCTAGCTCAGTTGGTAGAGCAACTGACTCTTAATCAGTGGGTCGAGAGTTCGAGCCTCTCGGGGGACACAAAGAAAACGGCAACGAACAAAAATCGTTGCCGTTTTTTTGTCAAAAAGTTTGTACATATCAATTAAAAGCAGTATCTTTGCAGCGGATTAAAAAACAAACGGAAAGTACAAGGAACAAACAACCCTAATAAATTAACCTTTTAATAACATTACGACAATGAAAAAACTATTTACTTTCGTAGCAGCAGCGATGGTTTCGCTGGCTGCAATGGCAGAGGTGCACGCACCGGTGGTGATTGATTTTACCAAGAACCCGCTCGGGCTCACAGCTGAATTACAACAAGATCCCATCGTGGTAACCGTGGACGGAGTTACGGTAACCGTAAACAAAGAGAGTGCTACAGTTGTACCTATTTTGTCAACAGACTTGTTGAAATGGTATAAGAATGCTACTTTGACCCTAACTTCCGAAAATGGCAACATCAAGACTATCATTTTTGAGGAAGCATCAAGCAACTATTCTACCTCCAACATCACTTGCGAAACGGGTACTTATGAAAATCCCAAGTGGAGCGGCGATGCGGCTTCTATCAAGTTTGATAACACCGCACAAGTTCGTCTGAAAAAGATTTCTGTATATTTTGAGGATTTCACTCCTGCCGCTCCCGACACTATCGGTGTCTCCGAAGCACGCAAGCGTATTGATGCCGGCAACTTGGATAAATGCTATGTAAAGGGTATTGTATTCAAAATTGATGACCAATATATTTCTCAATATAATAATGTGAATTGCTGGATGACCGATATTGACAACCCGACAGACACGCTTGAGGGCTATAAGATGAAAGGGGCTGACAATGCACCATACAGCAGCATTGAGGATGTAGAGTATGTAGCAGGCGACACCGTATTGTTCTACGCTTCCGGTTTGAAAAACTATAATGGTATTTACGAGATTAACGAAGGCTACTTCGTAGAGGTGCTCGGCGCAAGCGGCAACGAGCGTCCCGTAGAGGAGATTGAGACCATCAACGTAGCAAAAGCCCTCGAAATTGGTAACGCACTGGCAGATAATGCCTATACCGACGTCAAATACCGCGTAGAGGGCTATATCGTAAAGGCATACGGGTTTGAGGAGAAATACGAGAATACGCAATCGGCATTCATGGCAGACGAGAAAGGTGCGTATGGCGAGTTTATGGCATACAACTGCAAAGTAGAAGCCCCGGGTGTTGTAGAGGATGATTTCGTGGCTCTCACCGGTAAAATCCAAAAATATGTCAAAGATGGCAAGGCAACCATTGAAATCACCGGCGGACAAATGGAAGTAATCCGCCACGAGGCACTTGAGAACGTTGTTGCCAACGAGAAAGCACAAAAGTTCATCAAGGATGGTCAACTCTACATCGAGCGCGCAGGAATAATCTACACCGTACTCGGCATCAAAGAGTAAAACCGAACATAAACAAAGGCAAGCCCTAACACTGAATAGTAGCATTCCTACTTATAATATACAAAGAAAGTGGCGGACATCCGCCACTTTCTTTGTATACAAGCCTCCCTAAGAGGTTGCTCTTTATGCCCGTTAGATAGCAAGCACAAATTTAGGACACAACTTCATCGTATGCGATCGGCTGCACGCACGAGGGCTTCATCTTTAAGGATACGACGGGTTGCCATCATATTCAGCACAATGCAAACCAACGGTATTCCTGCCCATACATTGAGATACCATGCAGCCCCCGTCAATTGTTCATTGTTTACCGTCTCATAGCCTCTTACTACAAACGCAATATACAGTGCCAATAAAGCATAATAACCAATGCAGAGCACGACATTCACTACATTTAGGCGTGCCTGAACCATTCTATGCTTAAACAGGAATATATTGACCAATGCAATAGCGGGTATAGCCACACTCATTACAGCCATGGGCCATTTAGCAAACGGCATAAGCAATATATACTCCACTCCCTCAGCAGGCAAAAACTGCACCGGAGCAAAACAGCATAGCAGTATCCCAAGTACTACAACTGCCAATAAATAAAGGGTTTGAACTCTTTGAATCATATGAATTTGTAATTTTGATAGTCAAGCACATTACCATTTCCGAGGTTTTCTATTCCAACTGCCGGAGTAGGTATGATTGCCAATAGTCCTTATAGGCGGCAGAAAGGCATTCTCAAAGTGGTTCAGTTCCAACACCTCCAATGTATTCGGATGGAGTAGAATACCAATAATATCAAACCGCACGGACTTCTCTATACGATGGTACTTCACGTAGGCATTGGCTGCGGCTACGATATGGCGTTTCTTCGCTTCGTCCACGTATGCTGCCGGCGTCTTGTCGCCAAACAGCGTGGTGCGCGTCTTCACCTCTGCAAACACGATCGTCTGTTTATCTTCCGCGATGATATCCATCTCCAAATGCCCCAGCCGCCAGTTGCGTTCCCGTATCTTCAATCCTTTCTGTTCCAGCAGATTGGCGGCAATCTCTTCGCCAAACTTACCAATATCATTATGCAGAGCCACGTTCTAATTATGAATTATGAATTATGAGGGCACTGATAATTAAAAATTATGAATTAAGAATTAAGAGGGCATTGGAATTGAGTTTCAGAGCATGAGCCCTCATAATTCATAATTCTTAATTCTTAATTAAAACCTTACTCCACCGTTACCGACTTTGCCAAGTTGCGCGGCTGGTCCACGTCGCAGCCTTTCACTACGGCGATATGATATGCCAGCAGTTGCAGCGGGATGACGGTCAGTAGCGGCGTGAGGCACTCTTCGGTCTCCGGCACGGTAATCGTGAAATCGGACATATTGCTTACCAGCACATCGCCTTCGGTTACCACGCTGATGACACGCCCCTTGCGCGCCTTTATCTCCTGTATGTTCGACACCACTTTCTCATACGTGCCGCAGTGCGGAGCCACCACCACCACGGGCATCTCCTGCGAGATAAGCGCGATAGGTCCGTGCTTCATCTCCGCAGCGGGATAGCCCTCCGCGTGGATATAACTGATTTCCTTCAACTTCAGTGCCCCTTCCATCGCCACGGGGTAGTTGTAGCCGCGCCCGAGGTAGATGAAGTTTTGCGCGTAGGTAAAGGTCTTCGCGAAGTCGGCTATCTGCTTGTCCTGCTCCAGCACTTTGGCTATCTTGTCGGGAATCAGCGCCAACTCATGCACTACGCGCAGATACTGCCCTTCGTCCATCGTGCCTTTGGCTCGACCGATGCAGAGCGCAAGCATCGTGAGTGCGGTAACCTGCGCGGTGAAGGCTTTGGTGGATGCCACGCCAATCTCGGGTCCCACGTGGGTGTAGCAACCGCTGTCCGACACACGGGGTATAGACGCACCCACCACGTTGCATATCGAGAAGATAAACGCCCCTTTCGCTTTCGCTAACTGAATGGCCGCCAGCGTGTCGGCAGTCTCGCCCGACTGCGAGATGGC
The DNA here is from genome assembly GCA_051870915.1 of Paludibacteraceae bacterium. GTDB lineage: Bacteria > Bacteroidota > Bacteroidia > Bacteroidales > Paludibacteraceae > Colicola. Next base: position 11,325 of record JBJECI010000105.1, on the reverse strand, counting down.
TATCACCACATCGTCTTTGTTGATGACGGGCTTGCGGTAGCGGAACTCGCTCGAGTACTCCACCTCCACGGGCACCTGCGCAAACTCCTCCATCGCGTACATCGCTATCAGTCCCGCATGCCACGATGTGCCGCACGCGGTGATGATGATACGCTTGGCGTTCACGAAGCGCTCTTTGTTGTCGATAAAGCCCGAGATGGCAATGTTGTTCTGGTCCACGTTCACACGCCCGCGCATAGAGTCCGCCAGCGTCCGCGGCTGCTCGTAAATCTCTTTGAGCATGAAATGCGGGTAGCCGCCTTTCTCCAACTGCGACAAGGTTAACTCCAGTTTCTTTATCTCCGGCGTCTTGCGCACGTTGCCTATCGTGGTGATATCCAGTTCTTTGCCGCGCTCTAAGGTAACCACTTCCTCATCGTTGATATACACCACTTTGTCCGTATATTCCACAATCGGTGTGGCGTCCGAAGCCAAGAAATACTCATCTTCGCCTATGCCGACCACCAGCGGACTGCCTTTCCGCGCAGCTACCAGCACGTTCGGGTTCGACCTGTCTAATACGGCTATCGCGTATGCTCCCACCACTTGGTTCAATGCCAACTGCACGGCGGTCTTCAAGTCCACCTTGTCCGTGCGTTTGGTGTATTCTATCAATTGCACCAGCACCTCCGTATCGGTGGCGGACTTGAAAGTGTAGCCGTGTTGCTGCAAGCCCTGCTTGAGCACCGAGTAGTTCTCGATGATACCGTTGTGGATAATCGCCAATTCCTCCGACTCGGAGTAGTGCGGGTGGGCGTTCACCGTGCTCGGCTCGCCGTGCGTTGCCCAGCGCGTGTGCGCAATGCCGATGGTGCCACGTATATCTTTGTCTTGAGCAAAGGCTTCCAATTCCGCCACTTTGCCCTTTGCCTTATAGACGTTTAGTTTCCCCTCGGGGTTGATGAGTGCCACACCCGCACTGTCGTACCCGCGGTACTCCAAGCGATGCAGTCCCTTGATTAACACAGGATAAGCCTCACGCTTACCAATATAGCCAACAATTCCACACATAGGTTTATTATATTTACGATTTACGATTTACGATTTACAATTTTACTGCTCTATCATCGGATTACTCAGATAATTCTGATTATTCCGACCACTCCAATTCCTCAGAGCATGAGCCCTCTTAATTCTTAATTTTTAATTCTTAATTAGTTGGGTCTTTGTCTTTATTCTCCTCACCGCCTCTTCCGTCCGCTTCGGGTCGCCGAAGGCGGAGAAACGCACATAGCCTTCGCCCTCGTTGCCGAAGCCTACGCCCGGGGTGCATACCACCTGACACTCTTCCAGCAACCTGTCGAAGAACGCCCACGAGCCCATGCCTCTCGGCGCGCGCACCCACACGTAAGGTCCGTCCGTGCCGCCGTACACTGCCAGTCCGCATTCGCTCAGCGCCTCGCGTATCCGCCGTGCGTTGTTCATGTAGCCCGCTATCTGCGCCATCACCTGCTCGTGCCCCTCTTCGGTCAGCACCGCCTGCGCACCGCGAAGCGAGATGATACTCGTGCCGTTGTATTTCGTACACTGCCGGCGATACCACAGCGCGTTGAGCGACACCTCCTCGCCCTTGTTATTCACACCATATAGGGCTTTCGGCACTATCGTGTAGCCGCAACGAATACCCGTGAAACCTGCCGTCTTGCTGAAACTGCGCACTTCTATCGCACACTCCTTGGCACCCTCTATCTCATAGATACTATGCGGCACATCGGGCGACTGAATAAACGCCTCGTAGGCGGAGTCGAAGATTATCAGCGACCTGTTCGCCCGCGCATAGTCCACCCACGCCTGCAACTGCGTCCTGTTCATCGCTATGCCTGTTGGGTTATTGGGCGAGCAGAGGTAGATGATGTCGGCTTTCTCCGTGGGCGGCACGGGGCAAAAGCCGTTCTCCGCGTTGCTCGGGAGCGTTATCAGCCGCGACCATTGTCCTGCCTCCTCCTGCCATTCGCCTGCGCGCCCTGCCATCACGTTGGTATCCACATACGCGGGATAGACGGGGTCGGTTATTGCCACGCGGTTGTCCGTGCCGAGAATGTCGCTCAAGTTACCGAGGTCGCTGCCCGCACCATCGGACACAAACACCTCATCGGCATCTATCGCAATGCCGTGGCGCTGATAATCGAAGGCGGCTATCTGCTCGCGCATCCATGCAGGTCCCTGCTCCAAACCATACCCGTGAAAAGTGCGTTGGTCAGCCTGCTCATCCACGGCGCGGTGCATGGCTTCTATCACGCACGATGCCAACGGACCGGGCACATCACCTATCCCCAAGCGGATGATATCTGCCTCGGGGTGCGCTTGCTTGTAAGCCGCCGTGCGGTTTACTATCTCCGTAAACAGATACCCTGCCCGCAGCAAACAGAAATTACTATTAACACGAATCATAGTTTTGTACAATAAAAAAAACGCCGCAAAGATACTGCTTTTTTCTGAAATATGCAAATGCATAATAAATTTATCTTGGAATTATACAATTCATTGACACCGTGTTACATTATTTGTTTTTTATCCTTTCCCATTCATCATAATAAGTTCCCGCCTTTTAGATCAACCACTTAGGGCTACAAAAAAAATTACACTTATTTCAAACAGTTTTTTATCATTTCTTCAAAACTGACGTTTTATCAACAAAACGGCGATTTTTGTAGAAAATAAGCACATTATTTGTACACTAAAAAAAGATACTATATCTTTGCGGTCGATTTTAGAGGAACATAAGGAATCCATAAATGGTTTCTTACCGACTAAAATCAGCTGTTTAATCTTCATTATTATTTCGTTTCATACCATGAAACTACGTTATCTTCTTTTTGCAGCGTTCGCTGCGTTTACGGTTAGCACACAGGCTTCCGTTCAGATTACCAAGTCAGCCGGCTGGTTAGAAACTGCTTATGCCGAATGGGCACCCGGGGCGTACAGCAACTACCATGCCTATGTCCGCCCAGCGGGCGGCACTTATACGCAGTTGGACGCTATGCTACTGCGCAACTACGGTTCGTATATGCGCGTGGATGCGCTCGGGCTGAAGGCAGGAAACTACCAACTGAAGATTGTGCCTGTGGACAACAGCGGCAATGAGGTTACAGCAGAAGCCACAGAGACCGGCACGCTGACCGTGGCAGCCCATGACCGCAACGGTTTTGCTCATTTCAATTACTCGAAGGGCGTTGGTGCATACAACAACGATGGTACGCTGAAAGCCGGTGCAAAAGTGTTCTACGTAACAAAGAATACCGCGAAGACTATTTCGACGGATGTTGTTACGGGTTCTAACGGCACCAAGACAACCTGCACGGGTATGCAAGCCATCATCGACGGCTATCAGAAAGGGCAGGACAAGACGCCTATCGTCTTCCGCATCATCGGCACCGTGCAGGCGAGCGACATGGACGGGCTAAGCAGTTCTGCCGAAGGCTTGCAGATAAAAGGGAAAGCCGCCGACTCGGAGTTGAACATCACCATTGAGGGCGTGGGCAACGATGCGACCATCAAGGGCTTCGGCTTCTTGGTACGCAACTCCGCCTCGGTAGAATTGCGCAACTTCGGCGTGATGACGGGGATGGACGATGGCATCTCGCTCGACACCGACAATGACCATATCTGGATTCACCATATTGATGTGTTCTATGGTCCGAACAAAGGCGGCGACCAGAAGAAGGGCGATGGGGCTATCGATGTGAAGTCAGACTCTAAACATGTTACTATCTCCTACTGCCATTTCTGGGATACAGGTAAGTCCACCATGTGCGGAATGACCAGCGAGAGTGGACCGAACTATATCACCTACCACCACAATTGGTTTGACCACTCCGACTCGCGCCACCCGCGTATCCGCACGATGAGCGTGCATATCTACAACAACTATTTCGATGGTGTAGCCAAATACGGCGTAGGCTCCACTACGGGCTCCGACGTGTTCGTGGAGTGCAACTATTTCCGCAACTGCAAGTACCCGATGCTGACCTCGAAGCAAGGCTCGGATGTGAACTGCGGCGTAGGCAGCAGCGACCAGACCAAAGGAACGTTCTCCGGCGAGGCAGGCGGCAGTATCAAAGCCTACAACAATGTCATGACCGGCTCGTATAAGTTCATCCCTTACAGCAGCACGAACAACCAACATTTTGACGCTTATGTGGTGAGCAGCCGCAGCGAGCAAGTACCCTCGAGCGTCAAATCTTTGCTCGGCGGGAACACGTACAGCAATTTCGACACCAACTCCTCGCTCATGCCGTCCATCACGCCCGATGACCCGAACCAAGTACCCACTATCGTAACAGGCGACAAGGGTGCAGGACGCTGCGAGCACGGTGATTTTCAATACACGTTTAATAACGCAACGGAAGACACCAACTACGAGGTGATTGACGCGCTGCGGACTAAGATAGATAACTACACCACCACACTAATAGGTATTGTTGGCGGCGAAGAAACCGGCAGCGGCACCGGTGGCGAGGGCGAGCCGACTGACCCCACTGACCCGACTGACCCTGCTGACCCGACTGATCCTACCGACCCCGTTACGCCGGGTGTCTCCACGGGCGAGTATGAGTGCCACTTCACGGGTAAGACCCCAAGCAGTACATTCTACACAATCACAGGAAGTTATAGCGATTCCAAGGGGCAGTTTACAGCACCCAACGGAACAACCTATAAGGATTGTTTGAAGATGGAGTCGAAGACCTCTGTAAAGTTCACCACAACAAAAGATATGACACTCTACCTCGGCTTTGCATCTACGGAAACGAGTGCAAAAATCAAAGTGGACGGCGTGGTAGTAACTGCTGCGAACAGTGTGATTATGTACGATATCGCCGCCGGCAGTCATGAACTGACAAAACAGGATGTATGCAACCTCTTCTATATCAACTTGTACTCGGAGGAGGAGGATAACCCCGAGACGGCTATCAAGGACGCTACTGCTGCCACTATCTCGTTTAACGGTTCAGCAATACTCAACCCCGAAGGTAAGTTGTTCCGCCTATACACCGTGAGCGGCTCTGCTCTCGGCTCCAGCAGCCGCACGGAGGTCAGCACCGCCTATCTGCCGCAAGGTATATATGTGGTGGTAGCCGAAGGGGAAACGATGCGTTTTGTGGTGCGATAAGAGGTTTACCACAAGAGAATAGCCTCATGATTGGATGAAGGATAAAAGACGATTGAGATGCGTCTATCCTGATATTGATATAATTGTTTGATTGTTTGTTCAGCGAGCGCTTACCGTTGGGAGACGGCAGGCGCTTGCGGTATATATGCAAGTACAGCCATTTTCTTTAGGGGAATTGCCGAGAATTGCAATGGTCATGACACGGCAATCACCTATGAATCACCTACGAATCACCTATGAATCACCTATGAATCACCTATGAATCACCTATGAATCACCTAAGAATCACCTAAGATTGTATCGGTGGAGTTTCGACTGAGTTTCGAGAGGGATTCGAGAGAGGTTCGACAGACACTCTACAATCACCCAACAATCACCCAAGAATCACCCAAGAATCACCCAAGATTGTCGGCTTGGTTTCTCGAACGGGAAACGGGGGTTGCTCGGGGGCGGAACGGGCGGGGCGTGGATTTTTGGGGATGGGTCGGTATTTTTTGCGTTTTATTTGCGTATTTGAAAAAAAAGCAGTAACTTTGCGGCGAATTTTGGAAAGGCTATGAATCACCCTATCTTCTACACACCTATGAGACACAAGACCGTTCTTTTCGCGCTCCTGCTGGCGGCAGGGCTGGCGATGCCCGTTCGAGGGCAGCAGTATGTACGCGCTATCGCGTTCTACAACCTTGAGAACCTGTTTGATACGATTCACGATGAGGGGAAGAACGACTATGAATACCTGCCGGACGGGGGTATGAAATGGACGTCGTACAAGTACGAGAACAAGTTGCAGAAGATGGCATACGCTATCTCGCAGATAGGTACGGACGAGGACCCGAGGGGCGCGACCTGTATTGGTGTGGCAGAGGTGGAGAACATAGGCTGTCTGGAAGACCTGTGCGGGGTGGTGAACGGTCAGTATGAGCGGCGCTACAAGCCTATCCTGCTGGAAGGACCGGACAGGCGCGGCGTGGACGTGGGTTTTCTGTACGACAGCACCGCCTTTCGCCCGACGCGCGTTACGGGGCATGAGTTGAAGGCGCACTATGCCGACGGGGGTGTGGTGAGGAGCCGTCTGCAGTTGCTGGTAACGGGTTATCTGACGGGCGAGGGTTCGCCGGAGAAGGTGCATATCCTCGTGTGCCACTGGCCGAGTAGGTACGGCGGAGAGTTGAGTTCGCGTCCGTCGCGCGACACCGCCGCCATGCTCACGCTCTCGATATGCGACAGCATCTACCGCCGCGAGCCGCGAGCGAAGATAATCATCATGGGCGACCTGAACGATGACCCGTTCAACCACAGTTGCGCGGAGGTGCTGCAAGCGCGGAAGACGCGCGAGGAAGTGGCAGAGCAGGGGTATTTCAACACGATGTGGCAGAAACTGGACCGCGGGATAGGCAGCCTTGCATACAACGGGAGCTGGAACCTGTTTGACCAAATCATCATCTCCGAGCCGCTGATGAATGCGAAGTTGGAGGACGGGAAATGGTGCTACTGGAAGTCGGAGATATTCAACAAGCCGTTTCTGACGGTGCAGGACGGGAAAGACAAAGGGACACCGCTGCGCACCCACAAGTCGGGGGTATGGCAGAACGGCTACGGGGACCACTACCCCACCCTGATTTACTTGATTAAGCAGAAGAAGTAATTTGCAATTAACAATTAATAATTAACAATTAACATGCCACTGCTCTGAGAGCGTGAGGTATTCCTCTATACGTTTTCTAATTTGCACATTTCACATCATTATGCACGAGATACTGAATCGAAACATTACCCCTATTCGTATGCGCAACTACGGGCGCATACTGCAAGACATGATAGTATATGCCTGCTCTATTGAAAATCAGGCGGAACGCGAGGCATTGACCCTCTATATCGCACAGTGTATGCGGCAGAAAAACTATCTCTGGAACCGCGACCAAGAGTCCGGCATGGCGCGTGTGCGGGAAGATATCATCCGCCTCTCCGACGGCAGGCTGAACTGCGACTTCCCCGCGTTCAACGACCTGCCCAACAACCCCAACGAGGGGAAAAACAGGAAACGCAAGAACAAGTAAACGTGTAATTTACGTGTAAGACTTTTTTAACGTGTAATTAACGCGAACTCGAAATAAGAAACATATACCTCGAAATGACGATGATTTTTTATTTCAACAAAAATTACCAAAAATTATTCAAATATTTTTTCTTTAACATATAATTTTCGTGTAATTATTCATTAATTCATTACCAAAAACCAAATTACTATTTGACTGCTGAAATAGTTCGCTTATATTGAACTCACGTTAATTATCATGTAATTATTCATTAATTGTTTAGAACTGATTGATTCTAATTTACTTAAATACTTTGTAACTATGGAAACGAATAACACCAACACAGCACAACAGCCCCAAAAGAAAGTCAGCAAGTTTTGGGAGGCATG
>JBJECI010000105.1:2480-3651 GCA_051870915.1 Paludibacteraceae bacterium | reverse complement strand
ATATATCGTAGATAGTATAGGTTTAGACCGTTGAAGAGTGAAGATGATTCGAGAGGCGGGGCGTTGAGGCTCGGGAGACTCTGAAAATGTTCGGAGAGACTCATTAAGACTTAGAGAACTGAGAGAGACTCAGAGAGGCTCGGGAGTAAACGCAAGGCTTCTGGAAGAAAGGCAAAACTGATAAACAAATAAACCCAAAATACATTATGGCGACAGAAATTAGCCCCTACAAGGTGTTTGCCGGCTCCAAGGGAGTAGATTTGGCAAATCGTATCTGTGAACAACTGGGATGCCAGTTAGGTAGTGTGAACATCGACCGCTTCTCCGACGGCGAGTTCGCAGTCTCTTACAACGAGTCGGTGCGCGGACATTCGGTCTATTTAGTGCAACCGACCTGCCCCACTACCGACAACCTGATGGAACTGCTGCTGATGATTGACGCAGCGAAGCGTGCGAGCGCGTACAAAGTGATTGCCGTGATTCCCTATTTCGGCTGGGCACGCCAAGACCGCAAAGACAAACCCCGCGTGTCGATTGGTGCGAAACTGGTGTCGAACATGATTCAGTCCGCCGGCGCCGACCGCGTCATCACCGTTGACCTGCATGCCGACCAGATACAGGGTTTCTTTGATATTCCTGTTGACCATATATACGGCTCGAACGTGCTGGCACCGTATGTGGCAAGCCTCAACCTGAAGAAACTGATTGTGGCTTCGCCCGATGTAGGCGGGTCGAAACGTGCTGCGACCTTCGCCAAGAAACTGCACCGACTGACAGAAAAGGAAGTGCCGATGGTGATATGCTACAAGCACCGCGAGGTAGCCAACCAAGTGAGCGAGATGCGCGTGCTGGGCGATGTGTACGGCAAGGACGTGGTGATAGTGGACGATATGGCAGACACTGCCGGCACCCTCTGCAAAGCCGCTGAGGTGATGAAGAAAGCCGGAGCGAAGAGCGTGCGTGCCGTGGTGAGTCACGGCGTGATGTCGGGTCCCGCCTGCGAGCGGATTACCGACAGCGAATTGGAAGAAATCGTCTTCACCGACTCGCTGCCTTTCGACAACAGCCGTTGCGCCAAGGTGCACATAGAGAGCCTCGCAGAGCCCATCGCACTGGTTATCAAAGCCATACAAACGCATACAAGTATTAGTGAACTGAATATACACTAAGT
>JBJECI010000105.1:0-2380 GCA_051870915.1 Paludibacteraceae bacterium | reverse complement strand
TTTACAAGACACATTAGATTCGTATGGATATTTTCAAATTTACACATTTGTCTATCTACAAGTTTACTCTTGCCCTCGCGGTGGTGTTGCTCGCCACCGCCTGCGGCAAGAAATCCTCTGCCGTCGGCGAGCAGCGTCCGCCGTTCTCTGCCGACTCGGCATATCAATACATTGCTCAACAGATGTCTTTCGGTCCGCGCGTGCCCAACGGCAAGGCGCATACCGACTGCGCGGTGTATCTCATGCAGTTCCTGCGCTCGTGCGACGCCGATGTGGAGTTGCAGAAAGGGACGATGACCGATTACAGCGGACGACAACAGACCGTGTACAACATCATCGGGCATTTCTACACCGAGCAGAACCAGCACCACCCGCGCCTGCTGCTCTGTGCGCACTACGACACGCGTCCGTGGGCGGATGAGGAGGAGGACTATAACGACCGATATATGAACGTGCCCGGCGCCAACGACGGTGCGAGCGGCGTGGGCGTGCTTTTAGAGGTAGCGCGACAGATAAGCCTCCTGATGGCAGACTCTGCCTTGACTACGCCGGTGGATATCGTGTTCTTCGACTGTGAGGACATGGGTACGCCGCAGTTCTTCACGGGCGTGGAGCGCGAGGACACATGGTGCTTGGGCAGCCAGTTGTGGGGCATGCGGCGGCAAGAGAACGCCAACGCGCCTGTGTATCGCTTCGGTATATTGCTGGATATGGTGGGCGCACCCGATGCCGTCTTCCCGCGGGAGTTGTACTCACAGCAGTTTGCCAACAACTACGTGGAGGAGGTTTGGCGCACCGCCGACAGGCTCGGCTACGGCAAGTACTTCATCAACCAGACGGCATACCCGCTGATAGACGACCACTACTATGTGAATACGCTGGGCGGCGTGCCGTGTATTGACATTATCCACTACGATACCCGCTCGGCAACGGGTTTCCCCGCATGGTGGCACACACGCGAGGACGATATGCGCAACATCAGCCACGAGACGCTGCAAGCCGTAGGCGAGGTGGTGATGGCGATGGTGAAATAAGACGTTCATTCTTGTAGCACAAATAGCCCAAAATACTTTTCTTTGAAACGTATAATTATCGTGTAATTAACCATTAATTTTAGGCAATGATATACATTCACGATTGAGTTATGTCGCCCTTACAGGGCTTGCATGGAGTGGTTCCCGTATTTCGTAGGGTTCCACCCTACGCTAATCTATTTCGCCCCTTTGGGGCTTGCATTTGATACACTACTTGGGGGCATCGTATATCATTACCTTAAATTCATTACCAAAAACTCAAATACCTACCTTCCGAATACAAAAACTTTTATATTGAATCGGCGTTTATTTTCAAATTATATGACATTGTTAGAAATCAAAGATTTGCACGCGAGTATTGCGGGCAAGGAGATATTGAAAGGCGTGAACCTCTGTATCAACGAGGGGGAGGTGCATGCGATTATGGGACCGAACGGTGCGGGCAAGTCCACGCTGAGCGCGGTGCTGACGGGCAATCCCGCCTATGAGGTTACGGGCGGCGAGGTGTGGTTGCGGGGGAAGAACCTGCTGGAGATGCCGCCTGAGCAGCGAGCACGCGAAGGGGTGTTCCTCAGTTTTCAGTACCCCGTGGAGATTCCCGGCGTGAGCATGGTGAACTTCATGCGCACGGCAGTGAACGAAAAACGCAAGTACGAGGGGAAAGCGGCACTGTCCGCCAAGGAGTTTTTGGCACTCATGCGCGAGAAGAAGAAACTGGTGGAGATGGCGGATAAACTCAACAACCGTGCCGTGAACGAGGGTTTCTCGGGCGGCGAGAAGAAGAAAAACGAGATTTTCCAAATGGCGATGCTGGAGCCGTGTCTCTCCATCTTGGATGAGACCGACTCGGGACTGGATATAGACGCGCTGCGGATTGTGGCAGAGGGCGTGAACAAACTGAAGACCCCGCACAACGCATCGATTGTCATCACCCACTACCAGCGATTGCTGGATTATATCGTGCCCGACTTCGTGCACGTGTTGGCAGACGGCAAGATAGTGAAGACCGGCACCAAGGAATTGGCACTACAACTGGAAGAGAAAGGCTATGAGCAGTTTGAGCACTAACATACTAACTCTTGCCGCGGGCGAACATCGGGAGTTGGTCTTCGTGAACGAGCCGACGCTTGACCTGCATGTGGTGCAGGAGGCGGGTTCGTCGCTCAAGGTGCATGCCCTATACCTCTCGCCAACGGAGGCAGCAGCAGGAGCGTCCGAGGCGAAGATAACGGTGGAGCAACGGGGCGAAGGTTGCCTGACGGAGATTTACGGCTTGGCGTTTCTGCATGGAGAAGAGCAGGTGCATCTGACGACGAATGTGCAACATCTCGTTGGCGGCGGTAGCA
>JBJECI010000104.1:0-7958 GCA_051870915.1 Paludibacteraceae bacterium | reverse complement strand
TAGATTTTGTTTCTAAGGAATCCAAAAAGTGTCAACGATGTCTTGATATATGACACTTAGTGGTTAGTGGTCAGTGATTTCTGTTTTTATTCAATCTACACGCTGTATAGAATAAAAAAGCCGTTTTTTATTCACTCCGCTTGCGTATATCGAAAATTTTTTGTACCTTTGCAAGCACTACGATGAACCGTCATAGACGGAGGTAATAAGTCTTTCATCTTTCATCCTTCATTCTTTATCCAAAACAACTATGCAAACCATAGACACCATCAGTGCATACAACGACCTGCACGGGTTTAAGACGCAGCACCCGCAGGTGGCGTTTGTGCGCTTCACGCCCGAGACGAAACGCAGCGTGGCGCAATACCAATTCGGGTTGTATGGCATCTTCCTGAAAGAGACCAAAGGGTGCGTCATCAACTATGGCATGACGCAGTACGACTTCGACGCGCAGACGGTGGTGGCGTTTGCGCCCGGGCAGCAGGTGGGTTACACCACGCTGGAGGGCGTGCCCACGCGCTCGATAGGCATCGTATTCCACCCCTCGTTCATCCAAGGGACGGCGCTGGAGAAGAAGATGAAGCGATACTCCTATTTCTCGTACAGCAGCAGCGAGGCGTTGCACCTGTCGGAAGACGAAGTGCAGACGCTGAGACACAGCATGGAGTGGGTGGAACAAGAGTTGGCGCACCCGATAGACAAGTTCTCGCAGGAACTGATTATCACCAACTTAGAACTCATTATGGACTACTGTCTGCGGTTCTATGAGCGGCAGTTCATCACGCGCAAGGCACTCAATGTGAGTACGCTGGAGCGGTTCAGCGAGTTGGTGAGCGAGTACCTGTTGCAGGGCGAGGCGGTGGCGGGCGGCGTGCCGACCGTGCGCTATTTCGCGCAGCGTATTCATCTGTCGCCCAACTACTTAGGCGACCTTGTGAAGACAGAGACGGGATATAGTGCGCAGGAGTATATCGCGCAGCGGTTGGTGCAGTATGCCGAGCGGCAGTTGGCGGACGCGGAGCGGAGCGTGAAAGAAATAGCGCTACTGGTAGGTTTCCGCCACCCGCAGCACTTCGTGCGCTTCTTCAAGAAACACACCTCCCTCACCCCCACGGAGTACCGAGAGCAATTAAGAATTATGAATTATGAATTATGAGGGCATTGATAATTAAGAATTTTGAATTAAGAATTAAGAGGGCGTTGGAACTAAGTTTCAGAGTATGGGCACTCATAATTCTTATCTTCGCTACGCTACGAACGATTTTTTCATAATTCTTAATTCATAATTAGAATAAACTCTTGCATATACAAAAAAAAAGCAGTACCTTTGTCGCATATTTCCTAAAATTAAGGAAATAATTAGAAATATATTTCCTAAAATCAAGGAAACAGATACCCGTTTCTATCCCTCATCAAAGACCTATTAAAAACAAACCCTATATATGATAAAGGATGTTTTCAAGCAACTGATTGTTCTGCACCAGAACAATATCCCCTTTTCACTAAAAAAGCGAGAAGGGGAGTTACCGTTGCACGCTGAGCAAATCATCACCATACCGGGTGTTCGCCGTTCGGGCAAAACGAGCAAGATGAAGTTGGTCATCAATGAACTGGTGAAAGAGGGAGTTTCGCCGCAAAACATCCTTTGGATGGGCTTTGATGATGAACGATTGGCAGACTTATCTCCGCAAGACCTCAACGAGTTGCTGGAGGCGTATCGCGAACTATACCCCACTACGCCGCTGAGCGAGGTATATATGTTTTTCGATGAGATACAAAACATCAACGGCTGGGAGTTGTTTGTTATGCGGGTGCACAAGAGTTACTGCAAGCATATCTACCTCAGCGGAAGTAATGCGAAGATGCTCAGTCAGGAGATAGCCACCTCACTGCGTAGTTGGGCGCTGGAATACCGAACTTTCCCGCTGAGTTTTGGCGAGTATTGTTCTTTTCGCGCTATTCCTACCGTCCGATTGGACGAGCAGCAGACCACCCAACTGCGGTTGGCTTGGGACGATTACAATCGGTATGGAGGCTTTCCGGAAGTGGTACTGACGCAAGATGTACTGCTGCGAGACAAACTGTTGCAGACCTACTATAATGCCATGCTGTTCAGAGACTTAGTAGAGCGTTATAGCATCAGCAACATCAGCGTGCTGCGCTACTTCATCAAGCGCATTATGAATAATGTGGGCAAACCAACCAGCATCCATAGTATCTACAACGATATTCGGTCGCAAGGCTTGAAGATAAGCAAAGACGACTTATACAAATGGATAGATTACCTGTGCGAGAGTTTTATGTTTATTCGCGTACCGCGCTATACACCATCCTTTATCGGAGAGGAGACCGGCATGAAGAAATACTACTTTATCGACAACGGAATGCGGCAAAACATCTTGCTCCCCATGAGCCAAGATGACGGCAAACTGCTGGAGAGCAGTGTGCTTTTACATCTTTGCCGAAAGCGCGGGGAGTTGGAGAAAATAAGTTATTTCATGGGTGAGAAAGAGTGCGATTTTGTGGTGCAACACGAAGACCAAGTGCTGCAACTTATTCAAGTATGTTGGCAGATGGATGATGCCAAGACGCGCGAGCGCGAGATAGCAGGACTATGGGAAGCCTATAAACAAACAGGCTGTAGCCACCTCAGCATCATCACGCATCAGCAGGAAGAGACCATTGAGCACAACGGACTGATTATCCATGTAGTTCCTGCATGGAAGTGGATGCTATTATGAATTATGAATTAAGAATTATGAGGGCATTGCGAATCTAATTAAGAATTTATAATTAAGAATTAAGATCCACTCTGCCTAACAAGAAATCATATACATTCATTATCAGAATGCCCACCTCAGTACGATAGGTTGGCTGCATTCCTCCTACAATAACCACTTTCTGGAAACTATCATCAATCTTCCGTAGAGATGCCAGTTCTTGGTCTTGTTTTTCTGCTGAATCCATAACAAGCGCAGACTGGATATAGATGCGCCTATCGCCTTGGTTGCATACGAAATCCACCTCCAACTGTTTGCGCTCGCTCTTCCCCGCCTCGTTCCTTGTGTTGAGCGTAACCTGACCGACATCTACCGAAAAACCGCGCAGGCGCAGTTCGTTGTAAATCATATTCTCCATAAGGTGGGTAGGCTCGGTCTGACGGAAGTTCAGACGCGCGTTGCGCAAACCCAAATCATCAAAGTAGTACTTCATAGGGGTGTCTATATATCTCTTGCCCTTGATGTCATATCGCAAAGCCCTGTCTATCATAAACGCATCTTGCATATAGTCAAGGTAACTCTTGATGGTATCTCTGGAGATACTACTTTGCTTGACTGACCTAAATGTATTGGCTATCTTTGCCGGATTCGTCAGGCTTCCGATACTACTCGCCACGATATTGATTAACTCTTCCAAATCATCATCTTTGCGTATGTCGTAACGTTCCTTTATATCCAACAGATAGGTGTTTAGAAACAACAGTTGCAGGTAGTCCCGTTTCTGCTGCTCGTTCTGCATAGTCAATGTCTGGGGCATTCCGCCCAAACGCAGATAATCGTTCAGATGGCGCTCCAAAAAGGTGGTGTCCGACTGGGCAGACAAGTATTCACGAAAACAGAGCGGATGGATACGCACCTCGTCTCCTCTTCCGCGGAAGGTGGTTATCACATCCTTGGAGAGAAAACGGGCATTGCTGCCGGTAACATATACATCCATATTCGGACGTTTCATCAACGTATTCAGCACCTCCTCAAAGCGATGGAGCAACTGCACCTCATCAATCAGTACATAATACATTGACGAATCGTGTACTCGCGAGTCTATATGCTGTAGCAATGCCATCGGCTCACGCAACGCTTCGTTGTAGATACTTTCCAAATCAATGGCAATAATATGTTGCTCATCTATTCCATGGCTCCTGAGTTGTTCAGTAAATAGATTAAAAAGCAAATACGACTTGCCACACCGACGCATGCCGGTGATGATTTTTACCATACCGTTGTGCTGACGGTCGATAAGTTGTTTCAGATAAATAGGGCGATTTATTTGCATGCTATTTGTTTTTCTTGCGTATATACGCAGTTTTTACGAATGCAAAGATAACGCTTTTATTTCACATATGCAAATGTTATTTGTTTTTTTGCGTAAATAGTGTGAATTATGAATTAAGAATTATTTAGGCTCTTGAGATAGTCTTTTGGGGTGGTGCCGGTTTGTTGTTTGAAGAAACGGCTGAAATGTTGGGGATAACTGAACCCCAAGTCGTATGCCACCTCGGCTATGCCGGCGCCCGCTATCAGTTGTTCTTTTGCCCGCCGTATGATGAAGCGGTGAATGTATTGGCTTGCGGTCTCGCCCGTGGTCTGCTTGATATAGTCGCTGAAATAGTGGTACGCCATACAGACTTGTTCGGCGCAGTACTGCACGGTAGGCAGTCCCAAGGAGAGTTGCTTGCGGTTGTCGAAATAGGTCTGCAGCGTCTGCTCAAAGCGAGCCAACACCTCGTTGCCGCCGCCGGCTGACAAGGCGGCTTGTCGATGGTAGCAACGCATGCAGTGGTGCAACAAGACCTCTATGAGGGCGACCAAGATACGGTCCTGCTCCTCGTCGGCGACATGGTGCTGTTCCTCCATGATTTGCCGAAGCAGCAATGCGAGGGTGTTGTATTCCGTCTCGGAGCAATGCAGGGCGAAGTTGACTTGATAAGAGAAGAAAGGATACTGCCGAATGCGCGTCTGCAGGGGCGAATCGCGCAAGATATCCGGATGGAAAAGCAGGACAAGACCCTCTAAATTCACGGTCTCTTCGTTGTCCTCTTTGCCGCCTAACTGCCCGGGTGCCACACAGATAATCTCTCCCTCGTCATGTGCATATTGCCCGCGCCCGTAGGTGAGTTCAACGGGCAGGTGCTTGTGGAGAAAGATACCATACACTTCATAGTCGCAGAGGCAATGCCTGACAGGCGACACCTGCGCATAGTCGAACGCGCAAACCAACGGGTGCGCCACCGCCGCCCCTACATATCGGGCGAAATCTCCCACTTGGTGTACTTTCAGAATCTTAGGCATAGTGGTTAGTAAGATTGTTAGACCGCGCTTCGCGCTGTCCGACCATTTCATTGTCTGACCATTTCATTGTCTGACCGCTTCGCTGAACGACTGCTGACGCGGAAAGACTATTCTTCCAACATCCGCAAAATTCCTTCTTCTTCCCCCGACCAGCAGGCGGGGACGCCTGCGCACCCGGACAGCGCATTGCGCGGTCGGATAGTTAATTTTAGGTATGTTTGCAGCAAATATCGTGCCATATTCGGTAAGATTGGTATGTTTTTGCGGTTTGTAGGTAATTGGGTTTGCAGAAAAAGCAGTACTTTTGCAGCGTCAAAAGATAATTGCGGCAGCATATAATATAAGAGGTGTAGTTTTTGGTAATATAAATCACAATAGCACTATGAACAGAAGAAATTTTCTAAAATGGTCAATGGCGACGGCAGCCCTTGCGGTTACCGAATGGAGCGGCTTAGGTCGCGCGGCTGCAAGCGAGCCCTCTTCGCGTGGTGTCCGTCCCGAGGAGCCCGATTCTCAGCATACGGGGATGGAACAACGCTTGTTGGGTTCCCTGCCCGTATCGGCGATAGGTTTAGGTTGCCTGCCTATGGTGGGCTACTACGGCGGGCACTACCGCAAAGAGGATATGATAGCCCTTATCCGCCATGCCTACGAGCAAGGAGTGCGATTCTTCGACACGGCAGAGGTCTATGGACCGTATGTGAGCGAAGAGTGGGTCGGCGAGGCGTTAGCCCCGTTCCGCCACGAGGTGAAGATAGCCACTAAGTTTGGCTTTGCCGTGGCGGAAGGCACTAACACTGTCCGCAACAGCCGTCCGGAGCATATCCGCAAGGCGGTGGAAGGCTCTCTCAGGCGGCTGCGCACCGACCATATAGACCTGCTGTATCAACACCGCGTGGACCCCGAAGTGCCTATCGAGGACGTGGCAGGAACGGTGCGCGACCTGATAGACGAGGGCAAGGTGCTGCATTTCGGCTTGTCGGAAGCAGCAGCACACACTATCCGCAGGGCGCACGCCGTCTGCCCCGTGGCGGCGGTGCAGAGCGAGTATGCCATCTGGTGGCGTGAGCCGGAGACAAAGATATTCCCCACGCTGGAGGAGTTGGGCATCGGCTTCGTACCTTACTGTCCGCTGGGGCGCGGTTTCCTGACGGGCGTGATAGACGAGAACAGCCGTTTTCAGGAGGGCGACCGCCGATGGAACCTGCCGCAGTTCACGCCGGAAGCGTTGAAGCACAACATGCCGCTCGTGCACCTTGTACAGCGCCATGCAGAGCGAAAAGGGCTCACCCCCGCGCAGTTCGCACTCGTGTGGATGCTCTCGCGCAAGCCGTGGATAGCCCCCATCCCGGGCACCACCAACCCTGCCCATTTGGACGACTTCCTCGGTGCAGCGGATGTCCGTTTGTCGGCATGGGAGATGGAGGCGTTTGAGCGCGACTATGCGCAGATAGACCTGATGGGACACCGCGCAGACCCCTTCACCGAAAGCCAAATAGACAAATAACGATTTGCGGAAGATGAAAAAGTTAGTTTGGGTAACCTTATTTGTTTCTCTTTGCCTGTCGTGTAGCGTGCGACAGGAAGGAGAAACGAGTAAACAAAATAGTACAGAAATGGAAAAGAAGAACATGGGTAGCCTATTGGCTCTCTATCCGAAGCCGATGACCGTAGTGGGTGCCGAGGTAGATGGTAAGGTCAACTGGCTCGTTGTAGGACACACCGGCATTATCGGGCACGATAAGGTGCTGGTCAGCATGAGCAAGAACCACTACACCAACAAGGGAATCTACAAGACCAAGAAATTGTCTATCAATCTCGTCAGCCGCGAGATGCTCCCTACTGCCGATTATGTAGGCAGCGTAAGCGGTGCAATGATAGACAAGTCGGACGTGTTTGAGTATCATTGGGGAGAGAACGGGACACCGGTGATTGACGCATCTCCGCTGACTATGGAGTGCAATGTGGAGGATAACTATGAGACGGAAGGGTTTGACAATTTCATCTGTTCCATCGCAAACACCTATGCTGCGCCCGAGGTAGTGGATAAGGAAGGACATCTTGACTACACAAGGTTGAAACCGGTGTTGTTTGAGTTCCCGACCTATTCGTATATAGCCACCGGCGAGGTGATAGGCAAGTGCCTAAATCTCAAAAATGCCCCAAGCATGAGTGCCAAACAACTGATGGGGGAAGACGCTATTGTTCGGCTCTCGAAGATAGAAGTCTACCCCCGCTATTTGGATGAATACATACGGTATGCTTCGGAGGTAGGGGAAATCTCTCTGCGCACGGAGCCCGGCGTGTTGACTATGTATGCCGTCAGCGACAAGGAGAATCCATGCCTCGTAACCATCCTTGAGACCTATGCCTCCAAGGAGGCTTATGAGAGGCACATCGCCTCCAGCCATTTCAAAAAGTATAAGCAGGAGACACTTCACATGGTGAAATCGTTGCAACTATGCGACCAAACGCCATTGAATCCGGCAAACCAACTACACAATTACATGCAATAATATCAAGTTATGAAACGCATTATTTTATTCACATTATTCACCGCAATAACCCTTAACGTTATGGCACAGGAGAAAATAGTTCAAACGGCAGGTCGCACCCAGTTGGGCGACTTTGCCCCCGAGTTCGCTCACCTCAACGATGACATCCTCTTCGGCGAGGTATGGAGTCGCAACGACCTGCTGAGTCTGCGCGACCGCAGTATGGTTACCCTGACGGCGCTTATCAGTCAGGGAATCACCGACACTTCGCTTCTCCACCACCTTGAGAACGCGAAGCGCAACGGTATCACCCCGATTTATCGGGGTTGGGCCAAGGCGTGGGCGGCTTTTCGGATAGCGAAGGACGTGTGGGCGGAGGCAGAGGAGGCGGTGA
>JBJECI010000103.1:0-35828 GCA_051870915.1 Paludibacteraceae bacterium | reverse complement strand
TAGTACCTAACTATCACAAAATAAACTTATTAAACAAATATTCACGAACTATTGAAAGAAATAATATTTGAATAATTTTTGGAAATATTTGTTCAAAATAAAGTTTTAGGATGTTTTTGAAAGTATTTTTGTGAGTTTTTGTGTAAAATCGTAAATCGTAATTCGTAAATCGTAAATATGTCCCAGACTTCCATGGAAAGCCGCATTCTCGAAGCGGCAAAAACACTTTTCTTTCAGAACGGCTTTGCAGCCACTTCCACCACGGATATTGCCCGCCTCGCAGGCTGCAACCAAGCCCTTGTGCACTACTATTTCCGCACCAAGGAGAAACTCTTTGCGCGTATCTTCATGGAGCAGACAGGGCGGGCGATGGAGGTCATCAACGCCTCCTTGCAAAGCGATGCGCCCTTTGAGCAGCAGATACGCAACTGCGTGTCGCTCTATTTCGACACGCTCATGGAGAATCCAAATCTGCCGTATTTCGTGATGAACGAACTCATCCACAATCCCTCGCGGCGCGCCGCTATCTTGGAGATTGTGCAGTATAATCCGCAGTATCTGTTTACCTATCAGCGATTTGCCAATCTCTTGCAACGAGAAACAGAAAAGGGATGTATCGTGTCGATACACCCCCAAGACTTGCTTTTGCATGTGGCTTCGCTGACTATCTTCCCCTTCCTCACGCTGCCGATGTACGAGGACTTGTTCCACCCCACAGCCGAGGAGAAACTCGACTACCTCAATCGCCGCAAAGAGGAGACCATCCGCCTTATCCTCCAAGGCATCAGACCGTAAAATAGTATCATAGTTCAAAGAAAGATGCTGTCTAACAAGTACATCATGCACTGATGGATACACAGTCCTTCTCAGTAGGTGGTCCGTTTTTGACTCGGTATAGTTTCGTCCAGAAACCGATCAGAAACCGATCAGAAACCGATCAGATACCGAGCAAAACTGCCGGGGAGTGGCTGGGGTAAAAATGAGAAGTACATCATTAGAAAATCTTATATCGGCTCCATGTTAATTAGTAAGAGGCTGTCTAACAAGTCAAGTTAGGCAGTCTCTTTTTGTTTGTTAATGGCTTCTAAGGTGCAAAAGTCACCGCAAAAATCTTCGTTTTGTTCCAAAACGCCCGCGACATGTCGGGGTGTCCCCGGTATAAGACTTGTTAGACAACCTCTTGCATATATAACGATAAATCTTATTTCGAAATTTCGTTCGTTAGAAGCCGAAGGAGAAGCCTATTTGGGCGGTGAAGTTCTTGCCTTGGAAATAGACGGGGGCATAGGTATTCAGATACTCTTGGGCGGTGGCGAGGTATTCGCCCGCCACTTCGGATTTCAGATTATCGAACGCACGGGCGTTGTTGTAAAGCAACGAGAGGCGCAGGTACATCGACGGATGCACCTCGTAGATACCGTTGAAGGCTATCTCATCGTTGCGGTAGATAGCCTTGTCGAAAGGCTTCTGCGAGATGGCTTCGATGATGCCGCGGCGGAGGTAGGCATAGGCGTTGTACTTGGTGTCGTTGGTGTAAGACAAGGCGAGGCGCAGTCCGCGGACAGGGCGGTAGGCTAACTCGAGATGGATAGACTGCGCGTTGTCGCCCATGTAGTGCCCCATCTGGTAGGTGTTGCTGGTGTAGTCGAGCACATCGATGGACTGTGTGTAGCAAGCGATGTAGGAGCGCATGAACTCGCCTCGGAGGGAGAGCCCTTTGAGCGGCCAGCCGCTCCAGTTGAAGCCCACGAGGTAGGAAACGGGGTTCTTCGCGGCAGAGGACTTTTTCAGGCGCGAGAGTTTGAACTCGTCGAGGAAGAAAGAGCCGTACAACTGTATGTGGTCCCACGGGCGGACGGAGATGGAGGCAAACGCCTGCGAGTTCTGGTTCTGCGTGGCGGTGCCTTTGGTCATCAGGTGGTCGAGCGACTTGAAGAAGGCGATGGGGATGAAATAAAGCGCCTGCACATTCGGCTCGGCATAGACAATGGAGTTACCGAACGAGAAAGAGAGGTACTTAACAGGCGTGAAGGTGAACATATTCGCCGCCATGAACTTGTTGTGGGGGCGATATTGCTTCACGTCGGTGCCTTCGGATACGTGTTCGATGTAGTAGTTGGTAGAGTCTAAGACGTTGGAGATGAGCCACGCATGGAAATAGTCGAACTGAAACCACGAGCAGGGGGTGAGTTGCAGGGAGAGCATGGGCACCGCGGGGTTGCGTCCGGAGAGGATGTTGGAGCAATGATAGGCGTCGCCCCAGCGGATGTTCTCGCGCTCCAAAGCGATACGCCCCCACCATGAATAGAGGGCGATACCTCCGCGGGAGTCGGAGAAGTCGCCGCCGTAGTTCGCCTCTTTGTACTGCACGCCGGCGAGGTTGTTGAGGAAGAGGGGCTTGGTGAGTTTGGTGCCGTCTATCTTGGCGTACTCGTTGGCGTAGTAGTTGTCTGATAACAAGGCTGTTCCGTTCCATGAGATGTCTCGGAGCGAGCCCCATATAGAGAGGTGGCGGGCGATGTCCATGCGCAGTTCGGCACCGTACCAGCGTTTGAGGATAGCCCCTTTCTTGGAGCCGTAGATGTCCATGCCCAAGATAGGCTCAAGCGTGAACTTGAACATCTTCTTCTTGGACATGTAGGAGAACTGGGGATTGGCGAGGGAGAGCGAAAAGGTCTGATGGTCAGTGTATTGCACGTAGCGGCTGACCATGGTGTCGCGCTCGAGAGCAAAGACATCGAGGTAGTAGTTGAGGGCTTTGCGCTGGCGGTTATTGAGTGGTTTTATCGGGGGAGTGGCGGTGGAGTCCTGCTCGGGTGCAGCCTGGAGACCGCACCTCCTTGAAGCTTCCACCAACATATTGGCGATTTGGGTGCGAGTGTAGGGCTTGACCGACGTTTGATGGACGATATAGCCGTCAGTGATGAGTTCGTCGATGAAGTCGTACACCTCGGTGTATTCCATCGAGACGGGTATGGCTTGGGCGCGCGCCGTCTGCGTTGCAAAGACGGCGCAACATACTAACCCTATTGTAAACAATGCTTTTCGCATACGCGTTTCTATCGGAATAGTCTGCTTAATCACTCGGTAATCACTCGGTAATCACCCGATAATCACCCGATAATAACCTAATAATAACCTAATATCGTCTGCTATTTTACCGTATCTCTAATTTGTCCCCGCACCCTAACCCCCTCCCCGTCCCGACAGGTCGGGATAAACGAAGCGGGGCGGGGGAGTTTGTGGAGAGCGCACCTCCATGATTACCGCAGGCGAGACGCCTGCGTCCCCAGTGGCTGCGCATTGCGGTGCGGCCTGGAGACCGCACCTCCTTTATTTATTTCTTCTTGGGGGTGTAGCGGGCATTGAGCGCTTCGATGACTTCTGCGGTAATATCGTAGGAATCAGCGGCTTGGAGGATGTTATCCTTGCCCGTGTTGGCGAAAATCATGTGGTAGCGACCATCGGCATTGAACTCGCGCAGGAAACTATTGAGCGTGTCCGCCAACTGCATATTGAGTTGCTGGTTCTCAAGCATGATTTCGTTGGTGAGTTTGGCTTCCAAGTCTTGGAGGTCTTGCTGCTTCTTGAGGAGTTCGTTCTGTTTCTGCTCGGCGCGTTCGCGGCTCATGAATGCACCGTTTTCCAATTTGCGTTGGAAATCCGCCATCTCGCTCTGGAGGGTGCGTGCCTTGGAGTTGAGTTTGAGGCGTGCGTCCTCTTGCTTGGTCATCAGGCGGTCGCTCGCTTCGATAGCGAAGGTGTAGTAGGTCAAGACAGAGTCAAGGTTGAGGTATGCCACGGGCATGTTCCCTTCGGCTACGGGAGCCACCTCGGCGTTGGTCTGCTGCCCGCAAGAGGGCTTCACCGTAAAGAAAATGACAAACAGCGCAACCACAGCGGCTGCAAGAATTGCGTCAATGGTAATTTGAATCTTGTTCATGATGATATTTTTTGTTAATGATTATTCTTTGTGTATTTGTGTTGCCTTACTCTTTATCGTGGTGCGGCCTGGAGACCGCACCTCCATGAGTGCGCCTGCGGCCTCAGTAGTTATAGTTGCTTAGGGTCTAAGCGCGTCGGGGCTTTCCGACGGGCTTCGCGGTCTTGGGAGGTGGCGCAATGGATACCCCGCTCGCGCATGGTCTTGCTCTGGGAGATATGCTGACTTGAGAAACGTCCGTTGCGCTTCAAGATAACCCGCACCGACAAGAGGATGAAAGCGGCGGCAAGCAGGAGTATGACAATCAGTAATTTCATGCGCGGTTTTGGTAGTTTTGTACGCGTTTGTACGCAATAAAGTGCAAAGGTACGCTTTTTTTTTGAAATAAACAAAGAAGAATGGGATATTTTTTGCATTTTTAGCAAAAAAGTGTGTTTTTGGGGTATGTAGTTCCCTATCGTTTGCAGGTATCAATTAAAAATGGTATCTTTGCACGCTGAAAATATGTACATTTCAAAAGTTATATCTTATGGCAACACAACAACAGACAGGGACTTTATACAACGCCTTGACGGCAGGTAGCAAAATCATCGGCACCATCATCGCCGATTCGGATATTCGCATAGACGGCACGATAGAGGGCGATTTGCAGTGCTCGGGCAAGGTGGTGATAGGCGAGAAAGGCAAACTGAAAGGCACTATCGACTGCCAAAACGCCGAGATAATGGGCGCGATGGAAGGCAAGATAGCCGTTCACCACACGCTGGCGCTGCGCGCTACGGGCAAGATACAAGGCGATGTGAAGACGCAGACGCTGATTGTGGAGCCGAACGCCGTCTTCAACGGGTCTTGCTCCATGTCGCCGGAGCCGAAAGTAGCGGGAAAGTAACACCTTTAATCTATATATTACCATGATTATCAAACCATTTCGTGGCATTCGTCCACCCAAACAGTTAGTAGAGCAAGTGAGCAGTCGTCCTTACGATGTGCTGAACTCGGAGGAGGCACGCCGTGAGGCGGCAGGCAACGAGAAATCGCTGTATCATATCATCAAACCGGAGATAAACTTCGAGGACGGTACGGACGAGCACGACCCGAAGGTGTATCAGAGTGCGCGCGAGCATTTCGACCTCTTTCAGAAAGAGGGTTGGCTGGTGCAAGACGAGCAGGAGAAATACTACGTGTATGCCCAGACGATGGACGGCAGGACACAGTACGGACTGGTGGTAGCCGCGTGGGTGGATGATTATATGGAAGGGCGCATCAAGAAGCACGAACTGACCCGCCGCGACAAAGAGGAAGACCGCATGAAACACGTGCGGGTGAACAATGCGAACATGGAGCCTGTGTTCTTCGCTTACCCCCACCGCGATGACTTGGACGCTATCATTGCGCAGATTACCGCAGGCGAGCCGGAGTATGACTTTGTAGCGCCGCCGGAGGGATTCCGCCACACATTTTGGCTGATAAATGACCCCGTTACCATCTGCCATATCACACAGATATTCAAAGAGATACCTGCCATGTACATTGCCGACGGGCACCATCGCTCCGCAGCCGCCGCGCTGGTGGGCAACGAGAAGAAACTGCAAAATCCGAACCATACGGGCAAGGAGGAATATAACTACTTCCTTGCTGTATGCTTCCCCGATAACCAACTGAATATCATCGACTACAACCGCGTGGTGCGCGACCTGAACGGGCTGACGGACGAGGCTTTCTTGCAGGCGTTGGAGGCAGATTTCGTGGTGGAGAAGAAAGGTGCGGAGATTTACAAGCCGCAGGCTTTGCATAACTTCTCGCTCTACCTCGGCGGCGAGTGGTACAGCCTGACGGCAAAGCCCGGACGCTACGACGACAACGACCCCATCGGGGTGCTGGACGTTACGATTTCGAGCAATCTGATATTGGATAAGATACTCGGTATCAAGGACTTGCGCTCGGACAAGCGTATTGACTTCGTGGGCGGAATCCGCGGCTTAGGTGAACTGAAACGCCGCGTGGATTCGGGGGAGATGAAAGTGGCACTGGCACTCTACCCCGTTACCATGCAACAGATTATTGACATTGCCGACTCGGGGAACATCATGCCTCCGAAGACGACTTGGTTTGAGCCGAAACTGCGCAGCGGGCTGGTGGTTCACTCGCTGGAATAACAGAAAAACTACGCAAACACATTTTTGTGTAAACAAATATTCTCAAATACTGATGCGTTTACTTTTCGGACTTTTATTCAGATTTATACACAAAAACAAACCATAATACTTTACAAAAACGAACAAAAACTAACTTGATATACACGTTTTTTTCATTCATTACCAAAAACGGATTTGCCATTGAACAGTAGAACTTCTTACATATACGTGTGCTTGATGATAGTCCTCTCGGTGGGGCTATCATCTTGCAGTATTAAACAGCGTGTGAAGAAAGCCGACCGCATGTACGCCATTGGCGAATACTACGATGCCGCCGACTTGTACAAACAGTGTTATAGTCGTATATCGCCGCAGAAAGAGCGAGCGATGAAGGCACATGTGGCTTTCAACCAAGGCGAGTGTTACCGTATCTTGAACAACAACAAAGCGGTGAACGCCTACAAGAACGCCATTCGCAACAAGTATCAGGACTCGATAGTATATCTGCGATATGCGCAGGTGCTGCAATACCAAGGCAAGTACAAGGAAGCCGACCAGCAATACCTGCTCTATTTGCAATCCTACCCCACTGATTATCAGGCGCAGGCAGGGCATTATGCTTGTCAGCAGATAAACGAATGGAAGAAACAGACTTCGCGCTACAAAGTGTCGCTATCCAAGGACTTCAACGCCAAGCGGAGCAGCAATTTTGCGCCACAGTTCATCGGCGAAGACGCGGACGCACTGATGTTCACCAGCAACCGACAGGCTTCGGGTTCATCGGGCAACAAGAAGAAAAGCCTGAAGCGCCCGAGCCCCGTAACGGGAGCGCAGTTGTTCAGCCTCTATTCGGCGCGCAAGAATGCAGCGGGCGAATGGGAGGACATTGCGCTGGCGGAAGGGCTCTACGGCGATGAACAAGAAGAGCAGGAGAACGACTCCACCAGCAGCGGAGGCGGCGCAAAAACCACGGCGGAATTGGGCGTTTGCTGCTTCTCCGCCGATGGACGCACGATGTATTTCACCTACTCGAAGCCCGTCAACGGGCAAGACCTCGGAGCGAAAATCTATCGCTCTTCCCGCGCCAGCGGCGAATGGGGGGAAGCACAGGAGGTCAAACTCTTTGCGGACAGCAGTATCACCGTGGGACACCCCTCGCTATCTGCTTCGGGCGACACGCTCTATTTCGTTTCGGACGCGCCCGGGGGCTTTGGCGGGAAAGACCTCTACATGGCAGAACTGGACGGCGAAGAATGGGTGAACGTGCAGAACATGGGCGCACAAATCAACTCGGCAGGCGATGAGATGTACCCTTGTATTCACCCCAACGGGACACTCTATTTCGCCTCCAACGGGCACCCGGGCTATGGCGGGTTGGACATCTTCATGGCGCAACGCGACACCACGGTACATGACTCCGCCGCATGGCTTATCTTCAACATGGGAGCGCCGTTCAACTCCAACAACGATGATTTCGGGATTACCTTTGCGGGCAACACGCAAAACGGCTTCTTCTCTTCCAACCGAGGACAGAAGAAAGGGTTTGACCAGATATACGAGTTTGTCCTGCCGGAGATGGTGTTCCTCGTGGAAGGCAAGTTGACGGACAACCAAGGCGAGCCTATCTCCAACGCCACGATTCGTCTTGTGGGCGATGACGGCACCAACACCAAGGTGCAGGCGCGGCGAGACGGGACTTATAAGATTAAGGTAAACAAAGACGCGCGATACGTCATGCTGGCGACCGCCCGCGGATACCTCAACGCCCGCGAGGGATTCAACACGCTGCACCTTGCCGATAGCAAGACCTATCAGCAGGATTTCACGCTTTCGCCTGTCAGCAAGCCTGTTACGATGGATAATATCTTCTACGAGTTCGGCAAATGGGACTTGACTCCCGCCTCGGAAGAGGGGCTTCTGTCGCTCGTCAAACTGCTGAACGACAACCCGAATATCACTATCGAACTGTCGGCGCATACCGATATGAAAGGCGACTCCGTCTTCAATGTGCGGCTGTCGGAGAAACGTGCCGAAGCGGTGTGCAACTACCTAATTAGCAAAGGCATAGAGCGCGAGCGGCTGACCCCCGTAGGCTACGGCAAGCAGAAACCTGTTACTGCCGACAAAGCAATCCACGCGCAGTATCCTTTTATTCCGCAGGAGCAAGTGCTGGACGAAGCGTTTATCCTCAGTCTGCCCACCGAGCAGCAGGAGGTTTGCAACCAAATCAACCGCCGCACGGAGTTCAAAGTGCTGAGGACTACGTATAAGTTGTATTAAAGGTTTGGTTTGACCGTAGTTTACGTAGTTTACGTTTTTTTCGTAGTTTACGTAAGCAATGATGAATACGAACAATTCACGGTGTTAGTAGTTAGCAGGCGAGGACGCCTGCGTACCCGGGCAGGGAGTCATAATTAAATAGCCAAATTGTCAAATAATATATGCGTCAGTATTTAGATTTATGTGAGCGGGTGCTTCGGGAAGGGGTGCGCAAAGAAGACAGGACAGGCACGGGCACGATGTCGGTGTTCGGACACCAGATGCGCTTCAATTTAGAAAACGGATTTCCGCTCCTCACCACCAAGAAACTGCACTTGAAGTCCATCATCTACGAACTGCTGTGGTTCCTGCAAGGCAACACGAATGTGCATTACCTGCAAGAGCATGGTGTGCGTATTTGGAACGAATGGGCAGACGAGAACGGCGAGTTAGGTCCCGTCTATGGGCACCAATGGCGCTCGTGGCCCGACTACAAAGGCGGCACGATAGACCAAATAAAGCAGGTGGTAGAACAGATAAAGCACAACCCCGACTCGCGGCGTATGATAGTCAGCGCGTGGAATGTGGCGGAAGTGAACGACATGGCGCTTCCCCCTTGCCACACGCTGTTTCAGTTCTACGTAGCCAACGGCAGACTGTCGCTCCAACTCTACCAACGCTCCGCAGATATCTTCCTCGGCGTGCCGTTTAACATCGCTTCGTATGCCCTGCTGCTGCAGATGATGGCGCAGGTAACGGGCTTGCAGGCAGGCGACTTCGTCCACACCTTGGGCGATGCGCATATCTACCTCAATCACCTTGACCAAGTGCACTTGCAACTCACCCGCGAGCCGCGCCCCTTGCCGCAGATGTTGCTCAACCCCGATGTGAAAGACATCTTCTCTTTCCAATACGAGGATTTTCAACTGCAAAACTACGACCCGCATCCGCATATTGCAGGCGTAGTGGCGGTGTGAGGATAATTAAGAATTTAGAATTAAGAATTAAGAGGGCTCGGGATAATATGACTGCCAATGAGTTACAACATAAGTTAAACCTCTGCGAGCAACAGCAGGAGGCGTTGTGGGCATACCGCCCTATCCCGCCCGACACCTTACGCTCGCTCCGTGAGTACTATCGTGTAGGACTCACCTACACCAGCAACGCACTGGAAGGCAATAGTTTAACCGAATCGGAGACGAAGGTAGTGATAGAAGACGGTTTGACCGTTGAGGGTAAACCGATGCGGGAAATTTACGAAGCCATGGGGCATGCCAAAGCCTACGATTTCCTATACGAACTCAGTCAAGATACCCCTTTTACAGAAGATATCATCTGCACCTTACATCGCCTTTTCTATCAGCAAATTGCTCCCGAACAAGCCGGCGTATATCGCAAGGTACCGGTCTTCATCAGCGGTAGTCAGTACGCCGTTGCTCCGGTGCAAGAGATTGCCAAACGGATGCAGCAGTTGGTGGAGTGGTACAATCGGAATGAACGCAAAATGCACCCCGTTGAGTTAGCTGCCGAACTTCACAAGCGATTTGTTTACATCCACCCCTTCATTGACGGGAATGGTCGTGTGGCGCGGCTCTTAATGAACATGGCGCTGTTGCGAAACGAGTATAATATCGCCATCATTCCTACCATTTGTCGTGCGGAATATATCTCGGCTTTGGAGCAAGGGCATAAAGACCCTACCATCTTCACAGCTTTCATTGCCGACAGAGTTTGCATGACGCAGTTGGACATCTTACGTCTCTTTCGGGAGACCATGCCCGATGTGCCACCGACAAAAGACATAAAGACAGCCCTCCTACATACCATTCAAACTTTCCCCGGGCTGAATGCACCGGCATTGGCGCAACATACGCACCGAAGCCTGCGCACCATCCAGCGGTATCTATCTATCCTAAAATCAGAAAAACGAATACATTATCAAGGAGTTGCAAAGAAAGGAGGGTATTATCCATTGCCTGCAAATGGCGGTATAAATGACTAATTGGCGGTGTAAATGGATATTTTCTATACCTACTTGGCGGTGTAAAAAGTCGCCCAAAACACCTCCTTACTAACTTATTCTTATCTATATCTTTTTCGGAGCAGATACTATTCAGTCTTTCATCTTTTATCCTTTATCCTAAAACACTATGCTTTCTATTATTGCTGCTGTGGCGGAGAACAATGCGCTTGGGAAAGGCGGCGACCTGCTCTGCCACCTGCCGAACGACCTCAAGCACTTCAAGGCGACCACCTTAGGCGCGCCTGTCATCATGGGCTCGCACACCTACCTCTCTTTGCCGCGGCGACCGCTGCCCAAGCGGCGAAATATCGTCATCACCTCGCGCGATGCCGCGCTGTTTGAGGGTGCCGAAGTGGCGCGCTCATTAGAAGAGGCATTGCGCATGACGGAAGACGCGCCGGAGGTGTTCATCATCGGCGGCGGCATGGTCTATCGCGAGGCGTTGCCCCTTGCGGACAAACTCTACCTCACCCATATCCACCATGCGTGGGAGGACGCAGACACGTTCTTCCCTACCCTCTCCGCGTCCGACTGGCAAGAAGTGTCCCACGAAGAGCACCCCGCCGACGAGCAACATGCGTACCCTTATGCATTCGCCGCCTACGTGCGCACAAAAAAGTAATATTTTTGAAACAAAAACCACCAAAAATATATGTACAAATAACCGAGAATGTTTTTTTCAACAAATATATTCAAATATTGCTCAAATATTTTTCGTAATCATATAACTATTGTTGTCGCTCTCCGATAATCAATTACCAAAAACTCAATTACCCTCGCCTAATAAAAGATATTCATATCATTGAATACACATTCAAGGGGGATTCCAACTATGAACTACGAATCGATTATATCGCCCATCGTGGGTATCAGTGCCAAGCAGGTGGCGGCAACCATCGCGCTGCTTGACGAGAAGGCTACCATCCCGTTCATCGCCCGTTACCGCAAGGAGAAGACGGGTTCATTAGACGAGGTGCAGATAGCCGGCATACAGCAGGAATACACGCGTTTGCAGGACTTAGCCGACCGCAAACAGACCGTGCTCTCTACCATCGAGAGCCAAGGCAAACTGACCGACGACCTGCGCCGCCGCATAGAAGACTGCTGGAACGGCACCGAGTTGGAGGATATCTACCTCCCTTACAAACCGCGCCGCAAGACCCGCGCGGACATCGCCGCCGAGAAAGGGCTGACGCCGCTGGCGGAGGAGTTGCTCAAGCAACCCGCCGGCAACCCCGAGCAGATGGCAAAGCGTTATATCAATGAAAGCGTGCGAGATACAAGCGAGGCGTTGCAAGGCGCACGCGACATCATCGCGCAGCGTATCGCCGAAGACGAGCGTTCGCGCAACGCCATCCGCCGCGAGTTCGCCTACACCGCCATCCTCACGACCAAAGTGGTGAAAGGCAAGGAGAACGAGCCCGAGGCACAGAACTACAAAGACTATTTCGCGGTCTCCGAGCCGCTGAAACGCATATCCAGCCACCGCCTGCTCGCCATCCGCCGCGCGGAGAAAGAGGGCTTCATCCGCGTGGACATTTCGCCTGACACGGAGAAGAGTCTCGACAAACTGGCCCATCTCTACCTGCGGTCGAGCAACGATGCCGCCTACCAAGTGGAACTCGCGATGGAAGACGGCTACAAACGACTGCTGAAACCCGCCATAGAGACGGAGTTCGCCGCGCAGAGCAAGGAGAAAGCCGACACGGAGGCGATACGCGTGTTCGCCAACAACCTGCGCCAACTGCTGCTGGACGCGCCCCTCGGGCAGAAACGCGTGCTGGCGCTCGACCCTGGTTTTCGCACGGGCTGTAAGGTGGTGGTACTCTCCGCACAGGGCGACCTGCTCATGCACACCGTGGTCTATCTCCACCAGCCCGATGCCACCAAGACCGTTGCCGCACTCGTGCAACAATATGCTATTCAGGCAATTGCCATCGGCAACGGCACGGCGAGCCGCGAGACGGAGCAGATGGTGCAAGTGGCGCTCAAAAACATGGGCGAGGCGCAGAAACCGCAGGTGTTCGTCGTCAGCGAGAACGGTGCCTCAGTCTATTCCGCGAGCAAGTTAGCCCGCGAGGAGTTCCCTGACGAGGATGTAACCGTGCGCGGCGCGGTGAGCATAGGCAGGCGACTGATGGACCCCCTCGCCGAACTCGTGAAGATTGACCCGAAGTCCATCGGCGTGGGGCAATACCAGCACGACGTGGACCAGACGCGGCTGAAAGAGAGCCTCGAGCAGACCGTGGAGAGCGTGGTGAACCACGTGGGCGTGGATGTGAACACTGCCAGCAAGCACCTGCTCACCTACATCTCCGGCTTGGGTCCGACCCTCGCGCAGAACATCGTGGACTACCGCGCTGCCAACGGCGCATTCCCCAACCGCAAGGCGCTGCTGAGAGTGCCGAAGATGGGCGCCAAGACCTTCGAGCAGTCGGCGGGCTTCCTGCGCGTTACCGACTCCGACATGCCGCTTGACAACTCCGCCGTGCACCCCGAGGCGTACCCCGTAGTGGAGCGTATGGCGCGCGACTTGGGTTGCACAGTAGCAGACCTACTAAAAGACAAAGCCCTTCGCGGCCAAATCAACCCAAACAAGTACATCTCCGAGGAAATCGGACTGCCCACGCTGACCGATATCCTCCATGAGTTGGAGAAGCCGAGCCGCGACCCCAGAGAGCAGTTGGAGGAGTTTCATTTTGCGGAGAACGTGCACACGATAGACGACCTGCAAGTGGGCATGGTGTTGCCCGGAATCGTAACCAACATCTCCAACTTCGGCGCGTTTGTCGATTTGGGTGTACACAAAGACGGACTGATACATATCTCCGAGATGGCAAACCGCCGTATCACAGACCCCGCGCAGGTGGTGAGCCTACACCAACATGTGCAGGTGCGCGTCATCGCCGTTGACCGCGACAGGCAGCGCATCCAACTCTCGCTCAAACAGGTATAGAATCTACAAAAAAATCGATACACCATGACAGACCCGCAACGAATACACGATTTCGTAGCCCACTGGACGGACAAAGGATACGAAAAAGGCGAATCGCAACCTTTTTGGATAGGCCTGCTCCTCGCCCTTGGTGTTCCGTCTCCCGCACAGTATATCCGCTTTGAAGACCAAGTGCACCTCGACCACACGGCATTCATCGATAGGTATATCCCCGACACGCACGTGCTGGTAGAGCAGAAGAGTATCACCAAAGACTTTAATAGATTTTAAGTTTTAGTTATGAATGGTCGTTTTATAGGTCGGTGGATACTGCTTATTGCGTTGGCATTTGTGGTGGTGTCTGTATGGTTTACCAACAACCTCGCTCGGCAGTTGGCGGCAGAGGAGCAGAAGAACGTGGCTATATGGGCGGAAGCCACACGGCAACTGATTGTAGCAGATGAAGATACGGACATCAACTTCGTGTCGTCCATCATCGAGAAGAACACGAATATCCCTGTCTATATGACCGATGCGGAGGGGAATATCCTGCTCAGCCGCAACGTGAAGAAGCCCGTGGACGACCCGCGCACGCTGAACGGTCCTATCGAGTTGCGTATCGCGGAGGATAATGTGCAGTATATCTACTACGATGAGTCGAACCTGCTACGGTTGTTGCGCTATGTGCCTTACTTGCAGTCGTTGGTGATATTCATCTTCATTGCCATCGCGGTATGGATGTTGTTGACGGCGCAACGCGGTGAGCAAGACCGCCTCTGGGCAGGACTGAGCAAAGAGACGGCGCACCAGTTAGGTACGCCTATCTCCTCGCTCAACGCGTGGCAGCAGCTGCTTGCCGACCGCTATCCCGATGATGAGTTGATACCCCAGATGCGGGCGGATATGGACCGGCTGAACACCATTGCCGATCGATTCTCGAAGATAGGCAGTGAGCCGGAGTTGCAGCAGGCAGACCTGCTGCAGACGGTGCAGGACATCACTGCCTATATGCGTACTCGAGTAAGCAGCAAGGTGGAGATAGACCTGCACACACACCATAGGCACAACCCCTTGATGATTGTACAGAATGTGCCGCTGCTGGAGTGGGTAGTGGAGAACTTGATAAAGAATGCCGTGGATGCAATGTCCGGCGCAGGTAAGATTACGATAGACCTGCAAGAAGAGGCTGAGGACGTGGTGATAGACGTAACGGACACCGGCAAAGGGATGGATAAACGCACACAACGACGCGTGTTCCAAGCCGGTTTCACTACGAAGCAAAGAGGATGGGGATTAGGTCTGCCGCTCTCAAAGCGTATCATCGAGGAGTATCATCGAGGCAAACTCTTCGTGAAGCAGACGAAGGTAGGTGTGGGTACCACTTTCCGCATCGTTCTGAAAAAGCCCAAAGACCGTTGAGCCGCTGCCCGACATGGAAGCGTATAGGGCGCCTGCATCCAGCAGGCGCTTTTTTATGTGCGCTATCTCAGGATGCAACGGGAAGACCGATTGCTCAAAATCATTCTCCATTTGACCATTTGACCATTGACCATTTAACCATTGGTCTATTAGTTTTGGTCGGTCTTGCTTGTCAGCGGATAGGTGCAAACCGCTGTATGCCTCGCGGGTGGAAACTCCGCAGGAGGGTTTTATCATCAAGATGCGTAGCCCTTTGAGTGAGAAATCAATAGGTGTGAGGAGGTCGCCGATACCTTCGGCAAAGCAGGGGGTGTTATAGACGAAGAAAGGGCAGTCGGCTCCTAATGGTCGCACCTCCGCCGCCAGTTGCTCGCGGGTAAGCCCCAAGTGAAAGAGTTCGTTGAGGGCTATCGCCGTGTGGGCAGCATCGCTACTGCCGCCGCCCAAGCCTGCGCCAAAAGGGATGTTCTTGCGGAAGCGGATGCTGACTTCGTCTATTTCGGGATAGCGCTCGCGCATACGATGGTAGCAACGGATGATGAGGTTCTGCTCCGGCGGACAATCCACCACAATACCTTCTTGCTCGAAAGAAAACTCCGCAGCAGGAACTATCTCCAACTCATCGTGCAAAGCGAAGATAGGATAGAAGATGGTTTCCAAATCATGGTAACCATCCTCTCGCTTGCGCACCACGCGCAAGCCCACATTGATTTTGCAATTAGGAGTTAAATGCACAATAGAAATAAATTACACGGTGTCCATGAAGGAGCGTTGCACCTTATTGAAGACCACGATGCCGAAGCCAAGGAGCACGACCATGAAGGCAAAGGAATAGCCGAGCATCCACCATTCGTGGCAGCCTACGCCAAGCATACCATACTTGAAGAACTCGATGATACCCGTGAGGGGATTTAACTGCATGACGAGCATCAATTTGGGATTGGTGATGGTAGAGAGCGGGTAGATGACCGGCGTAGCATACATCCATAGGCTGACGAAAAAGGAGAGTAACAGTTGCAGGTCGCGATACTTGGTTGTCATACTGGAGAAGAGGATGCCGAAGCCGAGCGCCAAGCCGGCAAGCATCATCACCAATACGGGAATCAGCAACGCGTACCAATTGGTATGAATCTGCACATCGGTGAAGATTTGGTAGTATGCATAGACGGCGAGGAAGAGAGAGAATTGGATGCCAAAGCGAACCAGATTGCTCACAGCATCGCTCAGGGGGGTGATGAGTCGGGGGAAATAG
This sequence comes from Paludibacteraceae bacterium, assembly GCA_051870915.1. Taxonomy (GTDB): domain Bacteria; phylum Bacteroidota; class Bacteroidia; order Bacteroidales; family Paludibacteraceae; genus Colicola. The sequence goes on along the minus strand of JBJECI010000103.1, from coordinate 19,862 downwards.
ACCTTGCCGAAGATACCGGCGTTGGCAACGAAGGTGTTGCTGGTCTTGGTCAGACAGTCAGCGAAATACTGCCAGAAGCAGATACCTGCCAAGTAGAAAAGCGGCTGGGGAAGTCCGTCGGTACTGATTTTGGCTATTCCGCCGAAGACCACCATATACATGACAGTGGTCATCAAAGGCTGGATGACATACCAAAGCGGTCCTAAGATGGTTTGTTTGTACTGGGTGATGATGTTGCGCTTAACAAAGAGTGTGAGCAAGTCGCGGTATTGCCAAATCTCCTTAAAGTCCACGCTGAGAAGTTTTTCTTTCGGACGGATAACCGTAGTCCATTGTTGGTCTTGCTGTGCCATAATGTTTGATTATGCCTAATGATTGTGCTGTTTTCCTTTTAGGCGCAAAATTACTGCTTTTTTTTGATATATGCAAGTTTCTAATGAATAAAATGCTTTATGGATAATCTTTCAAAATTATGCAAAAGATGTAGAGATACCATTTATGTTATCTTAGTGTATATTTATTAATACATAGCTTTATATGATATTCTGATTTTCGCAAAAGATGTTATATGTTATATAGTTTTGTATGGTTGGTATGTTCTTTGTCTTAAAGAAGATAAATCGTAAATTGTAAATCTTATGTCTTCTCCTCATTCTCGTCTCAAACGCGCCTACATCATCCTGATTGTGCTCACCTGCGTGCTGGCGGTGGCAAACAGTATCTACCTGCTCTGCCAGCCGGACACCACGCTCAAGACTTTGCTCTTCTGCGGTGGGCAGTATCTGGGTATGCTCGTCATCCTCGCGGCACCTATCATTTTGCGCAAGCGTTTCCTCATCAATGTGCCGCTGGCGCTTACGGTCGCCGTCGGTGCGTTTGCTTTCGTTGCTTTCGTGCTGGGCGACGGGCTGGACTTCTACGGCAAGTACTCGTGGTGGGACTCGCTCCTGCACATGTTCAGCGGTATCGTGTTGGGCTTCATCGGCTTGTGGGTGGTGCATATCCTATTGGCGGACAAGAGCATGACGGTCTTCAACAACCGCTATTTCCTCGCGCTATTCCTGCTGGTGTTCTCGCTGGCGCTGGGTGCCATTTGGGAGATTTGCGAGTACTCCTACGACGACTTGATGGGCACCAACACACAGCAGTTCATGGCTACCACCACCTCCTCGCTTATCACGGAGGAGGATATCCCCCTCGCCGGACACGAGGCGCTTCGCGATACCATGACCGACCTCACGCTCGACTTCTTCGGCTCGCTCATTGTTGCCCTCTTCACCCTCTTCACCCACAAACGCCTCATCGACCCCGAACAGTTGACTGCCGACCGACAAGAAGAACCTGCCGAACAAGAGAAAATCGGAGAGAAAATGAATGGTTAATTATACGACAAACGATAGGAACATATACAAAGAAAAAAGCCGTCATCACGACGGCTATTTTTCCAAGGTATTAGTCTGTTTTTTAAGGTACAAAAAAGATTGTGTTGTTGTTTTGATTTCGAGTGCAAAGGTACTGCTTTTTTTTGATATGGGCAATAGCAAAATGTATGTTTGAAAACATATTTTTGCCCGTTTTTGGGCTATTTTGCCACTTTTCGCCCTTTTTGCCCTTTGCAAACTACCATTTTTTCATGAAGATTGTTCAAAATAGGAGCGTTATTGCTCCATTTTCTACTTCTTATCCAGTTCTATTACCTCAAGGTCTTTTATCTCTTTCCCGTCTATGGCAAATCGGAGCAGTGTCTGCACGGTTTGCCATCCCTGTTTGCCTGCGGCGCCCGGGTTCATGGTGAGGAAGCCGTAGTGCTTGTCGTACATCACTTTGAGGATATGGCTGTGCCCGCAGACGAAGAGGTCGATGATGTTGTGGCGGTCTGCGGCGGTCTCGGTATTCTCTTCTTTCAGTTTTCTGCTCTGCTCCAACCAACGGATGAGCCACGGGTTGTACTTGCCCGGGTAGCCTCCGATATGCGTCATCAGCACGTTCACGTCTTCCACCCGAAAGCGGTAGAACTCGCTCAACGAATAGCGCACATCGCCGCTGTCCATGTTGCCGAACACCGCCCGCGTGGGCTTGAACTCGCGCAGCCGTTGCAGCACTTCCACGCTGCCGATGTCGCCTGCATGCCATATCTCGTCCACATCGCGGAAATGCTCCAACACGCGCTTATCCAGCAGTCCGTGTGTATCGCTCAAAAGTCCAATTCGGGTCATAGGTCAATGTGTTAATTTTCAAATCTCTATCAGTATCGTTACGGGCCCGTCGTTGAGCAGTTCGACTTTCATGTTGGCTCCGAAGCACCCTGTCTCCACGTGCAGACCATACTGCTCGCGCAGGACTTGGTTGAAGTAGTCGTAGAGCGGCTCTGCCTGCTCGGGGCGCGCGGCTTGGATGAAGGAAGGTCGGTTGCCGTGGGAGCAGTCGCCGTAGAGCGTGAACTGGGACACGGAGAGCACGGAGCCGCCGATGTCTTTTAGGGCGAGATTCATCTTCCCATCCTCGTCCTCAAAGACTCGCAACTGTGCCACTTTCTTGGCAACATACTCTACCTCAGCGCGGGTGTCGGTATGGGTAATGCCCACCAGCAGGAGAAAGCCTTTCCGGATTTCTCCCACCACGCTGCTGTCTATCCGCACGCTCGCACTCGTTACTCGCTGGACAACTATCCGCATGATTCTTCGTTAAATTAATGCCTCCATTAAAGACCATTAAAAGGTCATTAAAAGCAATGTTTAATGGCTCTTTATATGGTCTTTAATGGAGACTATCGTTCATTTACAACGCAATCGGGAAGACCGTGTCAAAATCCGCGTGGAAATAGTAGTTGGCTACTTTTGCGCGGGTGTCGAAGAGGATAGACCACTGCGTCCAATCACTGAACGACACTTCTTTTAGGGCTTCTACTATGCCGGTTGCTTCGTCTGTTGCCTGCAACTTCTCCATGCGCTCCACGGCACTCGGAATCCCGGGCACCTGCATATCGAACTCGCGACCGGCGCGGGCATGGCAGAGGTTGAAGTTGGTGCACAGCGGCGACTCGTTCACCACCATCTTGCCATCTACATACTCTATGACCACGGCGCGACCTGTCGTGTCTGAGACGGCGTAGTGGTGCGCAAAACCGATAGACGAGTGCATGTCGTACTGCTCCAAAAGGTCGATGGCTTCCTCTATCGTGGCGGCTTTGTCCAACAACAGGCGGATAGCCGAAACGGTGGTCAGGTCGGGCTTGCCCGTGTCTTGGTTCACCTGCTCGCCGTCCAAGTCAATCAGGTCAGCCACGCAGAGCCCCTTCTCGTTCATACCATCCATTGGCACATAGATTGCTGCGATGGCAGCCATGTTCTCCATCACGTTCTCCGAAGGTTTCCAGTCGGCGGGCAGCCCGAGAAACTCCATGCTGTTGGTGGCTATCGATGCGTAGCCGTTGTCGGGGTAGGTGATGGTAATCATCGTGGCACCACTGTGGTCGAAGTCGTAGTTACGACCCATCATCACGCCGTCAGCGGTCTGCCGAACGAGGGTGGCGCAGCCGTGGGGGAACTCTTCCGCTCTCTTTTCCTCAGGCGTGTTTGTTACCGTCCGCGACACGGTCGGGACGTCCCCAGTGGTGCCTCCGGCAAAACCGTGCGAGAGGAATTGTACGATGAACGTTGCCATCTCCTCGTCGCTGGCAGCGCCGCCTGCTTCGAGGAAAGCATCGAAACCGTAATCGCCGCGGTAGGTCATCGTATAGACGCGGCCGGATAGGGTGGTGATAGACTGTGCTGCCTGCACCTGTGGCATGAAGAGGCGACCTACATAAACGGCTATGCCCCCTGCAATAAGCAGGAGGCACAGCACTACCGTTGCCACAGAAACTAAAACTTTCTGATAGGTTTTCATTAGGATAAAGGATAAAGGATTAAGGATGAAAGACTTATTACCTTCGTCTATGCGTTTTCAGAGTCGAAACTAATTTCAACTCCCCCGCCTCCCTCATAGAGGGGGGAGGGGGTAAGGGGGCGGGAGGAGTACTCGGCATCAGCCGCAACGAGGATGTTAGCGGTCGGATAGCCGTTAGGCGGTCTTTTGTCTTATTACAATCTTGCCTTGATGGCTTTCGAAGCCTCTTCGTAGCCGGGCTTGTCGAGCAGGGCGAACATGTTCTTCTTGTACGCCTCCACACCGGGTTGGTTGAAGGGGTTCACGCCGAGGATGTAGCCGGAGATACCGCAGGCGCGCTCGAAGAAATAAATCAACTCACCCAGATAGAACTCGTTGAGTACGGGCAAGGTAATCTTCATGTTGGGTACGCCGCCGTCCACGTGTGCGAGCATGGTGCCGAGTTCTGCCATCTTGTTCACCTCGTCCACGCGCTTGCCTGCGAGGAAGTTCAGTCCATCGAGATTCGCCTCATCGTGGGGGAAGTCCACCTCGTGGTTCGGGGTCTCTACGGAGATAACCGTCTCGAAGAGGTGGCGCTCACCGTCTTGGATATACTGCCCCATGGAGTGCAGGTCGGTGGTGAAATCCACGCTGGCGGGGAAGATACCCTTGCCATCTTTGCCTTCCGACTCGCCGTAGAGTTGTTTCCACCACTCACTCACGTAGTGCAGTTTCGGATGGAAGTTCACCAGCAACTCCACTTTCTTGCCTTGCTCGCCGTAGAGGAAGTTACGCGCAGCGGCATATTGTGCTGCGGGGTTCTCCTCAAACGGGGTGTCGATGCCGCATACCTCTGCCATGCGCGCCGCACCATCCACCAGCGCGGTGATATCGAAACCTGCGCAAGCGATAGGCAGCAGACCTACGGGCGACAATACGGAGAAACGACCGCCGATGTTATCCTCAATCACGAAGGTTTTGTAGCCCTCTTGGGTAGCGAGGGTGCGGAGCGCACCGCGTTTCGCATCGGTGATGCAGACAATCAGTTCCTTTGCCTCTGCCTTGCCCTGCTGTTGCTCCAGTTGGGTCTTGAGCAGACGGAAAGCCAACGCGGGCTCGGTGGTGGTTCCCGATTTCGAGATGGAGATGATACCGAAACGTTTGTTTCTCAGCAGCGCCTGCAACTCAAAGAGGTAGTCCTCGCCGATGTTCTGCCCTGCATATACTATCGCGGGCTTCTTGCCTTCTAGCCACTCGAACGAGGACATCAGCGCCTCGTTCACGGCTTTTGCGCCGAGATACGACCCGCCGATACCGATACATACTATCACCTCGCACTTCTCACGAAGCAGGTTGGCGGTGGCTTGGATATCCGCCAGTTGCGGCTTGATGTCTTCCGGCAGGTTCACCCATCCGAGGAAGTCATTGCCTGCGCCCGTGCCCTTTACGAGCATTTCTTGGCAGTTGGCTACTTGCGCTTTGTACGCGTTCACTGCTTCGGCACTCGCCGCCTTAGCATACGAAAATTGAATGTCTTTCATAATTTATTTGACTATTAGACTATTTACTATTTTACTATTTGTGTAATCAAGTTTTTGGCAATAAAATTAATGGTTAATTACACGATAATTATACGTTAAGAAAGCAATTATTGGATATTTTTGTTTGTATTTTTGTATGTTTTTGTTTAATGTTATTATCGCAGTTTCGTTGTCAGCGCTCGTATCACCGACATCGGCGACTGTCGGTCATAGAGGATGGCGTACATCGCATCCACTATCGGTAGCGCCACCTGCATACGCTGGTTGGCAAGGTATATCGCGCGCGTACCATAGTATCCTTCCGCCACCATCTCCATCTCCATCTGCGCGGCTTTCACCGAGTAACCCATGCCCACCATCTGTCCGAACTGCCTGTTGCGTGAGAACTTCGAGTAAGCCGTAACCAGCATGTCGCCCAAGTAACCGCTCGCCGTGATGTCGCGGTGCACAGGCGAGGTCGCAGCAGCAAAACGCTGTATCTCTTGTATGGCATTGGTCATCAGCACCGAGATGAAGTTATCACCATAGTGCAGGCTCTGGCACATACCCGCCGCTATCGCGTAGATGTTCTTCATGACGCTCGAGTACTCCAGTCCCACCACATCTGTGCTCGTCGTTGTATGCACAAACGGCGTGCGGAACAGCGATGCCCATTCCTCGGCGTGCTCCAGTTTCTCGCAACCGATGGTGAGGTACGATAGCCGCTCCAGCGCTATCTCCTCCGCATGACACGGACCCGCGATGATGCCCAACTGCTCTTGCGGGATGTTGAATCGGCTGTGCAGATAGTCGGTTACAATCATGTTCTCATCGGGTATCATACCCTTCACCGCCGAGATGACAATCTTGTGCGTCATGTTACGACGAATCTTGTTAAGCGACTGCCTAACGTACGGAGAGGGGATAGCCAATATCAGGATATCCGACTGAGAAATAATGCTGTTGATATCGGAGGAAAAACGGATACGACTCGTATCGAACTGTGCGATGGAGAGATACGACGGGTTCTTGCCGGTAGCGATAAACTCGTCTATCACTTCCTGACGACGAATATACCAATTTATCTTCGGCTGGTTTTGCAGGGCTATCTTCGCCAATGCGGTCGCCCAACTGCCCGAACCTAATATAGCAACTCTGTTAAACATGCAATGTACAACAAGGATTATTCTATAAAATCGCGGCAAAGGTACTGCTTTTTTTTGAATTATGCAAATTTTAGCATTTTTTTCTTAACGCTTATATTTTATGCGTTTAGGAGGAAGAAAACGATAATGCACTGGACACTACTTAAGAAAATACAAGAGGCTCTATAACAAGTCCTATGAAGATAGCTACTTAAAATCAAATAGAAAATTAGTAAAATTATCTTATATGTTGTAGTGGCTATTTCGAACTCATGTAATTTTTAGGTTGATTTTTACTCATCTCAAGCAGTTCACATACAAAAAAGACTGCCTAACATGACTTGTTAGACAGCCTCTTGCCTGTAAAGAGCAACTTATAGTATTCTTACAATCTTTCCAACTCTACGGTGAAGTGGCGCATGAGCGGCGCCTCTTTGGTGATACGCAGCCCGCGGGTGATGGTCTCGCGGCGGTCGTACACGTTCTTCAGCGCGGCGGCAATCACCTTCATGTGGTTGTCCGTATAGACGCGGCGCGGGATGCAGAGGCGCACGAGGTCAAGACCGCTGAAGCGGTTCTCGCGCGTTACAGGGTCACGGTCGGCGAGGATATAACCTATCTCGCACGCGCGGATACCCGCCTCTAAATAGAGTTCGCAGGTCAGCGTCTGCGCGGGGAACTCCTCGATAGGCACATGCGTCAGCACTTTGTCGGCATCTACGAAGATGGCATGCCCGCCTGCGGGACGCTGATAAGGAATGCCGTACTCATCCAGCAGCGATGCCAGATACTCCACTTGGTGGATACGCGTCTGCAACATGTCGAAATGCGTGTTCTCTTCCAGTCCTACTGCCAGCGCCGCCATGTCGCGACCGTTCATACCGCCGTAGGTGATGAAGCCCTCGAAGGGAATACAGAACTGTTTGCAGCCCTCGTACCACTCTTCTTTGTTGGTGGCGATGAAGCCGCCCATGTTCACCAAACCGTCTTTCTTCGCAGACATCGTCATTGAGTCGGCGTAGGAGAACATCTCTTTCGCAATCTCTTGAATGGTCTTGTCTTGATAACCTTCTTCGCGGGTCTTGATGAAGTATGCGTTCTCGGCAAAACGCGCCGAGTCAATATTCACGGGCACACCGTATTTATGGCAGAGGGCGCAGGTCTCGCGGATGTTCTGCATGGAGACAGGTTGTCCGCCTACGGTATTGTTGGTTACTGTCAGCACCATGAAAGGCACGTTGCCCGGGTTGTCTTTCAGTATCTGCTCCAGTTTCTCAAGGTTCACGTTGCCCTTGAAGGGTATCTCCAACTGGGTGTTCTTCGCCTCATCGATGGTTACATCGATGGCAAACGCCTTGCGCGACTCGATATGCCCTTTGGTGGTGTCGAAGTGCGCGTTGCCGGGGATGACTTGCCCGGGTTTCACGAGGTAGGAGAAGAGCACGTTCTCTGCCGCACGACCTTGGTGCGTAGGGATGACGTAGTTGAAGCCCGTCAGGCGGGTGATGGTCTCTTTCAACTCGAAGAACGACCGTGCGCCGGAGTAACTCTCGTCGCCCATCATCAGTGCTGCCCATTGGCGGTCGGACATCGCGCCCGTGCCGGAGTCGGTCAGCAGGTCGATATACACCTGCTCCGAACGAAGCATAAAAACATTGTTCTTGGCTCCTGCGAGCCACTGTTCGCGCTCTGCGCGTGTGGATTTGCGGATGGGTTCCACCATCTTAATCTTCCACGATTCAGCAAAAGGTAATTCCATGGTATTAGTATTAAATTTGAAAATTAAGAATTTGAAAATTTGAAAATTGCCATGCGGAAACAAAGTATAATTTGAAAATTAGAAATTTGAAAAGAGCCATGCGATACTACGTTGGTGCGTTAATTACTGTTTAATGCTATGTAAGACGCTAATATACAGTCAATCACAAGCATTCTTTGATTTTCTTATTTGATTTAAAAGTGGCTATAAGTATATCCTTCCGGCAGTCATGTAGTAATTTTGTTTTTGGTAATAATAAATGGTCAAATAAAATATTTGAAGAATATTTGGACAATATTTGGAAATATTTGTTGAAAAAAAAGTTCTTGTTCGTTTTTGTAATGTATTTTTGTTTGTTTTTGTATATAAACCTTATGGTGAATTCATGTGCGTGAAAGTCCGAAAAGTTAACGCACCACTACTAATGCGATACCAATAATTTTCAAATTTACAAATTTTCAAATTGTTCTATCGCCCTCTCCAACTCCTTGTCAAACCGCAGTTGGTAGGCTATCTGCCCTTTCTGATAGTAGTAGCGCAGCACTATCTCGCTGCCGAGCATCTGCTTCACCTCGTCGATGTTGCGTGCTATCGCTTCGCGGAACGAGGGCTTGAGTGCAGGTTGCAATGCCTCTAATGCCGCCAGCGTCGTGGAGTCGATGTCCTCATGCCGAGCCATATCCAGCACCTCGGCGTAGTACTTGCTCGTCTCCGTCTCGTAGGTGAACCCTTTCTCGTCAAGGAAACGGCAGAAGTCCTCTATCTCTTCGTCCGTCAGTGTGAACACCTCCGGCGCAGCGATGGTGTCGTGCAGACGGTGGTAGCGCGTGGCGTAGTCGAAAAACATGTTCTTGATATACAGCGAGTAGCATATATCTACCTTCGCCGAGTCTTCTATCACGATGTCGGGCAGTATACCGCCCGCTGTGTCGCGTTTCAGCGCGTTGCCTTTCTGTTGCTCTGCGTAGTCAATGGCTTGTATGCACCGCCCCGATGGCAGGTAGTACTTCGAGGTCGTTACTTTCAGGTGCCCATCGTAGGCGATGGGGCGCACGTTCTGCACCAGCCCTTTGCCGAAGGTGCGTTGCCCGATGAGGGTGGCGCGTTTCAGGTCTTGCAGGCTACCGCTTACAATCTCGCTTGCCGAAGCAGAGTTCTTATCCACCAGCACCACCAGCGGCAGGTCGGGGAAACGCACGGGTGACTGTGTGATATAATGGCGGCAGGAAGCCTGCGTCTTGCCTTTCGTGGAGACCACCTCCGTGTCTTTGTCCACAAACAAGTTCACAATCCGTATCGCCTCGTCCACAATCCCGCCGCCGTTCCCGCGCAGGTCGATGATAAGCCCTTGGATATGCTTGTTATAGTAAAGGTCATCCACCGCGGCGGCAAAATCCCGCGCCGAGTTCTCCGTGAACTCGCGGAAAGAGATATACCCACACACAAGGGAAGCCTCCACTGGGGACGCGGGTGGTACATCCCGACTGGTCGGGTACGTCTCGCCCGCGGTTATTGGTGGTGTAGGCGAACTCCCCCGCCCCGTTTGCGGGGAGGGGGTAGGGGGCGGGGAAACCATGGAGGTGCGGTCTCCAGGCCGCACCACACCGTTCTTTCGGTTACCCACTACACAATAATAATCCACCGCGTCAAGGTGTATATCTTCCCGCGCAAAAGACTTCGTAAACGGCTTGTCCATCCCTTCGCGCTCCAGCACGAGTGTTACCGTAGTCCCGGGCACGCCGCGCAGGTTATTGCTCACCTCGCTCACCGTCTGCCCCTTGGTGCTGATACCGTCCACCGACACAATCCTGTCGCCTGCCTGCACGCCATTGCGCTGCGCGGGCTTGCCCTCGTAGGGGTTGGCGATGAAGGTCTGCCGCTCGCCCTGCACATCCCGCTGTTGTATCAGTGCGCCTATGCCGCCGTACTTGCCTTGCGTCATCATGCGCAGGTCGTCGTCTTTCTTCTTGGGAAAATAGACGGTGTAGGGGTCCACCTTGCGCAACATCGCGTTGATGGCGGTCTCAGTCAGTTGCTCGTAGTTCAGTGTGTCCACGTAGTTCATATCCAACTGCCTGAGCACATCGCTGAAGATAGTGAGCGCTTCATCCACCCGCGCCGTCTTCTGCTGCGCCGCCACCACCGCGTGGAAGCAGCATACCAGCATAATAAAAATGATATACCGTTTTTTCATCATGTCAAAATAACTCATTTCCTTATTCTTGCGCAAAGTTACCGCTTTTTTTTTAATTACGCAAATAAATACACAAGTTTTGTGAAATTCTAATGACACATCCCGATTTTAGAGTCCCACTAACCATACTTTGATACGGAAAACAATAACTGGCATTTTGTTAGTTGTTTGAGAATTATTGTTGCAAATTGTTATTTGTGATTCTTTTTCAATTTTGAAACGTTTTGGTAGGAGGTGAGTAAGGGTTGAGTAAGGTCTGTAAAAGGGTCTAATAACTACTTAAGCATATCATCCTCAAATAACAAAATGCTATCCATCCATCAAAAAACTATGCCAATATGACATATTACAGCGAGCCCTAAACAAACTATACATCAAAGCTAATTTGGTTTTCCCGACAGGTCAGGACAAGTTTGGTAATGAATAAATGGTTAATTACATGATAATTAACGTGAGTTCGATATAAGCGAACTATTTCAGCAGACCAAGACTAATTTGTTTTTTTGGGTAATGAATTAATGAAGAATTACACGAGAATTATATGTTAAAGAAAAAATATTTAAATATTTTTCGGAAATTCTTGTTGAAATAAAAAAGCACCTGATCATTTTTATATACAAGAAACTTATTTCAAGTTACAAGGATATTAGATGTTAATTTTGTATAATAAATTGCATATTATTTGCATATGTGGAAAATAATCACTACCTTTGTCAGCAATTTGATTCTCTATCACAATAGCCCCGAAGGGGCGAAATAGATTAGCGTAGGGGCCTGCCCCTACGAAAGGGGCGACCCGCTACACCGAAAAGCCCCAAAGGGGCGACATAACTCAATAATAAAAATTATTTGGACAATTTTTGAAAATTTTTGTTGAAACAAAAATCAAGGTCATTTTAATGTACATAAATTATTCGAGTTCACACTAAATAATAATTCTAAATAACATAGTAAGGTATGAAAAGAAAACATTCCCTTTCTCTCTTAGGCGTGCTGGCATTGTGTTTCGGTGCGCTGACCGCCGAGGCGGCGGACTTTGCGACAAGTCGTCAATGGAGCAGGCATGACCAAGCCTCTGTCCTCCAACACCGTGCTCGCAAACAGGCTGCGGTGCAGGTACCCGATGAGGTATTTCCTGCTTCACAAACATTTGGCACCATCAACGGTCCCGATGGTAACGTATGGACCTACACGATGGACTATGTTACCAACGAACAAGGCTTCTATACCTCCGTTACCGTAAAGATTTACGATGCACAGCGCCAGTTCAAAGGTCAGTTCTCCGATACGTTCACCCTCCGCGAGGGAGACCGCGGTGTGAACTTCGTACAACTCAACCCGCTGGTAACCAAGAAGTTCTTCAACTCCGATGACAAATACGAGGTGATGTTGTTTATTCATGTGGTAACGGAAGACTATTCCGGACGTTTCTTCAACGATGCGTTTGCCATTGGCGGCGATGGAAAAGTGCTGGCGACCATCGACGGCAACGAGTGCCAAGCTGTGGATATGGCGGCTGACCAGTGGGCAGAAGATTATTATATGCTGTTTTATGAAGAAGCATTTGAAGAGGTGCAGGTGAACGATACCACAACCGATGAGAAATACTACCTGAATTTCCATGTCTATAAAAAAGGCGGCTATAGTTCCACGCAGCCTATCAAGGTACATACGTTCAAGATTGATTATGAGCATGTTGCCTCTTCAGGAAATGAGCCTCTGCCCGTATATATGATGCGCAACGGAAAGCAATTGGTGTTCGCTACTTCGTTCTACGAGAAACCTTTCTTCGACCCCGATATTCCTTTCAATGAAGACCCCGTGGTGCAGCCGGACAATAACCTCGTCATCACGCTCTATAACGCCAATTTCCAGCAGACGAGCCAGACAAAGATACCTGTGCCGGAAAAGAGTGATTATATCTATACGTACCCCTATATGGGCGGTTTCCGTGGAAATGAGGATATTACCTTCGGTGAGTTTGACAACACGACAGACCCGATCTTTGTCATTACCTACGACGACTACACCTCTGCCGATGATTTCTTGCGCTCGTTCTATCTCTACAACAAAGACGGCGAGCGCATCGGTACTATTGCAGAAGAGACGATGGGCGACATCCGCATGAGCGAGATAGCAGGGCAACCCACGCAATGGTGCTTCCTCCAAACGGTGAACCAAGAGACTACCTTTACCTATGTGGATCTGCCTTCGCTGGAGATTGCAGCGCAGATCCCTGCTGTCATAGGCGGACTCTCGCTCACCACTTCCATGGATCGTACCCCCGTAGGCGAGGGCTACAACTATGTTTTCTCAATGGCGCAGGGCGCAAGCAACGAGAAAGGCGAAGTCATCCATTCTATTGCATGGTTCAACCAAGATGGCTCCTTCTCCCACTACGACGACCTCAACCTCGGTACTAAGGTGGCACAGGCGCAGGTCTATATTGGCGCTGATGCACTCGACCCGTGGCTGTTCTCTACGAAAGACGATGCTTACGAGTACATGGTATTAGCAAAAGAGAGCATTGAGGAAGGCTCCAGCAAGACGGTGGAGCACCTTTATGTAATCAATACCAACGGCGAGAAACTGTTAGACTATGCGCCGGTGGACAGCCTTGGCGGATCGCTGGTATCTATCTTCTTGCTCAATACAAATACCTATCCTACATTGCTTTGCGTACGCTCTGATATGCAGACTGATCGCCATTATACGATGAACTTCACCGACCTCCCTCTCTCGGCTTTCCAAGGTGGCGATGGTACGGCGGCTAATCCTTATCAGATAGCGACGGCAGGTGATTTCAAACAGATTGACCAAGCACCTGCGGCATACTATTCGGTGATTGATGATGTGGACTTCATGGGGATTCCATTCACCGGATTGACGGCAAACTTCACCGGCGTGCTGCGAGGTAACGACCATGTGTTCGCTAACCTCCTGCTCTCCAACGGCGGTTTGTTCCACAACGTGTATCCCAGTGCGCAGATTTCAGACCTTGTCATAGACCGTCCTATGGTGCTACTCAATGAAACGTATGAGGCGGGCATCGTGGCAGATGCCGTGATGGGCAATCCCTCGGGCAGCGACTCTACCACCACTCTCCGCAATATCCATATCTTCCACCCCGTGGTGAGCGGAACGGCGGACTTGTTCGGCGGTATCGTAGGTGCAGCTAACCTCTTTGCCCGCATCGAGGGCTCCTCGGTACGCAATGCAGAGATTGACCTGCCTAATACGGAAGTGGGCGGTATCATCGGTCAGACGGCTACCAGCGCTACCATTACCGCTTGCGCTTTCTCCGGCTCAATCAACGGCGGACTGCAAGTCGGCGGTATAGTGGCTGACCAAAGTGCAGAAGGCGATGTGGTAAGCAACTGCCATGTAGATGCAGAGATAATAGGTCGCGGAAATGTGGGCGGTATTGCGGGCTTCACAGGTCGCGGCAAGGTGAACAACTGTTTGGTAGAAGGCTCCGTAATGCTCCATTCGGATAGCAAAGAGGGAAGTGTAGGCGGTCTGATCGGCTATCTGGAAGAGCTGACCACGAATGAGAAAGTAGTGCCTGTTATCGTAGAGCACAACCTCGTGGCAGTGGACTCTATCGGCTTTACGCCGAGCGAGACAGCGGGCGATGTGGTGGCACACCGTATCATCGGACGCTCAAGTGCAGACGAGATGGCTTGGGATTGGGAGCACAAGAACCCCGATGGATCGTACAATAAGGTGAGCGTAGGCAAGCCGGAAAAGGGCTTGGCAAACAACTACGCCATTGAGGACCTTGCTATTATTGATACGACCATTGTGAACAACGACAGCACCACCGAGGGCAAGACCATTGCTCCCGAAGCAATCACTGCAGACTGGCTCGGCGCACAGAACTTCCTCTTTGGCGAAAGCATCGCGCAGCCGTGGTTGCTCACCGAGACGACTCTCGGCTTGTGGTACGAGGACGTGATTGGCGGTTTCTATACCAATGCTGATGAGATCACTATGCAGGTAGGGGAAACAGCAACGGTAACATTCACTGTAGTAGGCGGCGATGCGGAGAAAATCTCGCTGGAATGTGCAGAGTCGTTCGTGAAATGCACTCCAGTTGCCAACGGCGAGGATTTAGTGGTAACTATAGAAGCATTAGGTGTAGGTACTGCCGAACTGAAAGCCACCTATGCTAACTTGTCGCTGACCGTAACTATCGTTATCGAAGAGCGCACGGCTATTGACAATACGGATGCTGATGCCGTTGCTCCGCGCGTACAGAAAGTAGTCCGCAACGGGCAGGTGATTATCCTGCGCGACGGCAAAGCATATTCTATCTTGGGGGCTGCTCTCTAAAATTTTTCCCCTCGAAAGGGTAGAATAGCCTCAACGCTTTGGCTACTATTACATATAAAACCGATCGTCTTGCGAAAAAGACGGTCGGTTTTATATGTATCTTATTACGAGTTCGCGTTATTGAAAGAACTTTTAATGTTCCTTGATGTAGGAATACTTATAGCACGAGATTGAAGAAGTATCCGAGCAGGAGGATGGCGAGGGTAACGCTGCCGAAGAAGATGCCTATCAGTCGCCAACTCATCACTTTCTTGAGCATGGTGGCTTCGGGCAACGATAGTCCGACCACCGCCATCATAAACGCCATGGCAGTGCCGAGCGCCACACCCTTGCTGACCAGCACTTGCACGATAGGCACCACGCCGGCGGCGTTGGCGTACATCGGTACTGCCAAGACTACAGCCAGCGGCACGGCATACCAACTGTCGGTGGAGAGGTGCTCCGCAAAGAAATCCTCCGGCACATAGCCGTGGATAGCCGCTCCGATGGCGATGCCTATCAGCACATAGACCAACACTCCTCGCACGATGCGCCAAGCGTCGCGCAGGATAGCGGGCAAGCGTTTAAGGAAAGGCGACGAGGCGGCATCGGCATTAGTGTCGGCAGAGACGGGCGGCGACTGCAACAACTGTTGAATCCACGCGGATAGATAGCGCTCCAGTCGCAACTGCCCCAAGATAATACCGAGGATGGTGCCGAGCAGTATGCCCGACACGATGTAAATCAGCGTGATACGCCAACCGAACGTGGCAGCGAACATCGCCACCGCCACCTCGTTGATTAAGGGCGAGGTAATGAGAAACGACAAGGTTACGCCCAGCGGTATGCCCCCGCGCACAAACCCGATAAAGAGCGGGATACTCGAGCAGGAGCAGAATGGCGTTATCGCGCCAAACAACGCCGCCAGTAGGTATTGCGTGCCGAATAGCCGTTTGGACGAGAGAAACCCGCGCAAGCGCTCCACCGGCATGTACGCATTGATAATACCCATCAGACTGCTGATGAGAAAGAGAAACAGCAGTATCTTGGTGGTGTCATAAACAAAGAAATTCAGTGCCTGACCCAAGTGCGTTTCCGCACCCAAGCCGCACATTTCGTATATAAGCCAATCGGCAAATTGTTGTAACATGGTTTTTAACTTCGTGTAAGGAACTTCGTGTAATAAACTTCGCTTCGCTCCGTGTAATTAACTTCGTGTATGGAACTGCGTGTAAGAAACTTCGCTTCGCTCCGTGTAATAAACTCCGTGTAAGGAACTGCGTGTACAGCGCGCAGCGCTTTTATACATTTACTTTCTTTACAGCCCCGTAGGGGCTTTCCTACACGGAGCGCAGCGGAGTTAAAAACACGGAGTTTCCTACCATACATAATACACTCCTATCCCGATAAATAGGATGGCGACGATGCGGTTAAGCCATCGTTGGACAACGGCGGTCGTTCGGTAGAATCGGCTGATGCTTCCCACCGAGAATGCCAGTATCCACGCCACTATCAAGACGGGTAGGGCTGTGGCGAGGGCAAAAAGCACGGGTAGTAGGTAGCCGTATGCCGCATGGGCGGACATCGGGATGAGCATGCCGAAATAGAACACCGCACTCGTCGGGCAGAATGCCAACGCAAACAACATGCCCAGCAGGAAAGAGCCCCATGCACCTTTGGCGGCAAGCCGTTGTCCGTTGCCGCCCGCATAGCCGAATCCCCGCAGGTTCAGTCGCTCGCTCACCAGCATGAACACCCCCACGAGAATCAGCACGATGCCTACTACCAACCCTCCTCTGCCGCTCAACAGCCGTTGTATCTGAAACACGCTCTCGCCCGCGCGGAGCACGGAGATGAGCACTGTGCCGAGAACGCCGTAGGAGACCACGCGCCCCGCGGCATAGAGCAAGCCGCTCACGAAGGTGCGCCGCGGCGTGTCCACATGCTTGCCGATATAGCCTATGGCGGCGATGTTCGTTGCCAGCGGGCAAGGACTGATGGCAGTCAGCAAACCCAGCACACACGCTGTCAGCGCAGGCGTGGTGCTATTGTCTAATATAGATTGCAACCATTGCATACCTTCATCACCTCCTCTTTGAGTTTGTCGGGCTGTTGGCGGGCATAGGCAAATGCCTGCTCCGTCAGGTTCGTAATTTCGCCGTGGCAGTCGATGATAAGCGATGACCACGCCACCTTGTAGCGTTCTGCCAACGCCGTCTCCTGCGTCCAATCCACCGCGCGGTAATGCACCTGCCCGCTTGCTATCGCTTCGCGCAACTCGCTTTGCGTCAGTTCTGCGACCACCTGCTCAATCGCGCGGCAGGTGGCGCAACGCTGCTTGCCGTAGAAATATAGTATCTCTATCGGCGCGCGGGCGGTATCTGATACGCTCTGCGCCGTTTGCTCACCCGTTTGCGTGGGCTTGCTTCCGCATGCCGACAGCAGCGAAGACAGTGCCACGGCAATCCAAATAAACACTCGCTTTCTCATACGCCCAATAGTTTCTTTACCTCCGTTTCCGAAAGTCTGCCAGTGGCAGCCACTTGCCCGTCTATCACTACTGCGGGCAGGGAGAGCACGTTGTAGCGCATGATTTCCATGATGTCTTCCTGCTTGCTGACGTTTGCCTCCAAGCCGCTCTCGCGAACCACTTTCTCCACGGTGGCGAATAATGCCTTGCACCCTGCACAACCGGTACCTAAAATAATAATCTCTTTCATAATTTTGTTTATTGGTTGATTTGTTGATTAGTTTATTAGTTTGTTAGTTTATTAGTTTGTTTGTTTTTGTACGAATAACTTTTATTGTATCTGCTTTTCCTGATGATGAATGCGAAAGAAGCACTCACCATCAACCTGTCTCAAAACGAAAAATTAATGAATACTTATACGATAATTAATGTTACAAACACTCACATGATAATTAGTGTTACAAATCTACGAGCAGCAATCGTCTGCCGATTTAGCCGCGAGCGGCTGCCCGAGGAACTCTTCAAAGAGCATTTGGCATAGCAACCAATTCTGCCGATTGATACAGTATTTCACTTTGTTCCCTTCGATAGTCCCCTGTATCAGCCCTGCTTCTTTGAGGGCAGAGAGGTGCTGACTGACGGTGGCTTTGGCGATGGGCAGTTCCTCTTCTATATGTCCGAAATAGCACTCGCTGCGTTGCGATAGAAACTGCATGACGGCTATCCGCGCGGGATGCCCGAGGGCTTTGGCGAACTGCGCCAACTGCTCTTGTTTGAGGGTATAATTCTGCATGTGATTATCGCTTTTGTATATCGTTTTTTGAAAATTGTTCGCAAAGGTACGAATAATAATTGGAATACGCAAATAATTCCGCAAAAAAATGCAAATAAAATTGCCAAAAATGAGATTATTGGAGTGGTATGGTGGTAGTGTCTTGAGTACGCACCCCATCAATTGGTAGCATTGGTTCTCACAAGCAGCATGCTGTGTTTCCCTTGCAGGCGGAGTGAGTCGCTGTCGCAGGTGGTAACTGTGAGCACACTGTCCATCGCTTGCAATAAGAGTTGCTCGTTGCGGGCAATCTCCTCGTCGGCGCAATACATAAGCGTTTGGTAGAATTTATCGGAGAAAGAGACTGAGGCGGGCGCAGTGCTATTCGCGCTTGCAGGAGCAGCATAGTTGTATTCGCCGGATAAGGTGTTGCAGCCGGCGTTGGCAATCACCTTGGCATCATCGCGGAAGGTAATCATGGGGAAGGGTACTTTCTCGTCCGATAGCAAGAGGGTATCAAACTGACGCACCGTCCAACTGCCGATGAGGTTCTCCGGCGCAGCGGATAGAGTAGATAAAGCCCCGACTTGTCGGGGCGCACCCGGGCAATCTTTTTTAGACTCGGAGGAAGACTGTACAGCGCACGCCGTTGTCAACAAGGCAATGCCGCAAAGAAAGATAAAAGGAAGTTTTTTCATAACTTGACTATTTAGTTAACGTGAACTCGAAATAAGAAACATATTTTTAGCAGGCGGGGACGCCTGCGCACCCGGACACAGAAAAAACGATAATTCTTTTATGTCAACAAAAATTTCCAAAAATTATTCAAATATTTTTTTCTTAACATATAATTTTCGTATGAATTAATCATTAATTCATTACCAAAAACCAAATTAGTCTTTGACTGCTGAAATAGTTCTCTTATATCGAACTCACGTTAGTTATTTCATTATCAATGCTATTCGGATAGCTCGGTTAGCATCCAAAAAGAGACTATCTAACCACAGGGTTAAATAGTCTCTTTCTCTCAAGCGGCGGTTGGATTACTTCACGCGGCGCTCTTGGATACGTGCTTTCTTACCTGTGAGTTTACGCAGATAGTAGATTTTCGAGCGACGTACCTTACCGTACTTGTTCACCGTAATGTTCTCGATGAAGGGGCTATCCATAGGGAAGATACGCTCTACACCCACGTTGCCCGACATCTTGCGAACGGTGAAGCGCTTCTTGTCCTCGCTACCGTGGATGCAGATTACATCCCCGCGGAACTCTTGAATACGCTCTTTGTTACCCTCTTTAATACGGTAAGCCACGGTGATTTGGTCACCTGCCTTGAATGCCGGGAACTCTTTCTTCTCGCCGGCGAATGCCTGTTCGGCAATCTTAATCAAATCCATTTCAGTAATGGTGTTTTTAACAGTTACGCGCAGAGTATTCACTACTATTCGGACACGAACCCATGCCGTCTCCTACCTAAATCGCCAGAGACTCGGCGCAAATCGACTGCAAAGGTACTGCTTTTTTTTGAGATACGCAAATTTTTTTGTCTTTTTATGCTTTTTTCATTTGAAGAGGTGGTTGGAGAGGATTGCTTGTGTCCTCCTTTTAGTCACTACAATCACCCAAGAATCACCCAAGAATCACCCAAGAATGTTTCGGTGGAGTTTCGACAAGCATGCGGCAATCACCTACGAATCACCTACGAATCACCTACGAATCACCTAAGAATCACCTAAGATACTCTGCATATTCTATCGGTAGAGAGGCTCACCAGTAAAAGTCTGTGTTGATTAAGAGAAAAAGTTTGTATAGATTTGG